>MKSD01000001.1:987976-988388 GCA_001898075.1 Alphaproteobacteria bacterium 40-19 | reverse complement strand
TCCCGCCCTGATTCTGAAAGAGAGGGTAGAGGTTACGACAGACAAAGAAGTTCTTCGGACAGACCTGCTCGTCCTCAAGGAGACAGACCTTGGACACCAAGACCTCCTCGCTCTGATTCCAGAAGAGAAGGCGGCAGCTATGGTGGTGGACAAGGCGGTGGTTATGGAAGAGGCCCTTCCGATAGACCTGCTCGTCCTCAAGGAGACAGACCTTGGGCACCAAGACCTCCTCGCTCTGATTCCAGAAGAGAAGGCGGCAGCTATGGTGGCGGACAAGGCGGTGGTTATGGAAGAGGTTCTTCCGACAGGCCTGCTCGTCCTCAAGGAGACAGACCTTGGGCACCAAGACCTCCTCGCTCTGATTCCAGAAGAGAAGGCGGCAGCTATGGTGGCGGACAAGATGGTGGCTATG
>MKSD01000001.1:548107-987945 GCA_001898075.1 Alphaproteobacteria bacterium 40-19 | reverse complement strand
GCTCGTCCTCAAGGAGACAGACCTTGGGCACCAAGAGGCCCACGTTCTGATTCCAGAGGTCCTTCAAAACCTTCCTTTCCAAAAAAGAAGTTCTAAGAAACTGTAAAAAACTCCCAAAAAGCTTTTGTCTCACAGAAGCTTTTTGGGGGGTAAGCTTTTTTCCAAGTCATATTCTGCAACCCTTCCCTATCTTCCATACTGGATCTACGAGGAGGAATAAAAAACAGGCCCCCACAAAAGTTTTTTCGTTAAAAAATGTCCAATAGAATTAGCATTTCAGCTCCAAGCCTGAAAAAAAATTTCTAGCAAAATAGACTACTGTACGTCAGGTGCCGATTTATTGGGTGCAAACTTTTTAACAATAACCACCCCCAAAATAAGAAGCGCACAAAAAAAGCCCAGGTCACAATCGCCAAACTCCTTAAGAGGGTCCAGAGCTATCTTCTGAAAAAGAAGCAAATTTTTGTACTTTTTGCATTAATTTCAGCTCTAAGACTGAAAGAGATTTCTGGCAAAATTGACTACTTTGCTGTAGGTGGCGATTCATTTGATGCAAGCCTTCTTGCAATTGAGTCCCATAATCCAAAATATGGTGGGCCAATTGAAACAAATCCTGCATTTTTGCAGCAATTTTTTCCTGCCTCCATCCATAAGCAATGGTTTTTAATAATGCAATCAAAAGGCTGGGACTGGTCAAAATCACGTTCTGCTGGGCAGCCCATTCGATCAAAGAAGGATTGACCCGCAAGGCTTCGCTTAAGAAAGAATCTCCGGGAACAAACAGCAAAACAAAATCTACACTGTCTTTTTCCCAACCGGCATATCCTTTGTCCCCCAGCTTCTTCACATGACCCGCTAAAATACGCTCATGCTCCTTCAGCTTTTGATCGTACTCCTGCGTTGTATGCGCTTGGCAGGCTTCAATGTAATGCAAGATAGGCGCCTTAGCGTCAATCACCACACACTTGTCTTGAGACAAACGCACAATGACATCTGGGCGCAGGCGTTCCCCGTCTTTCTTCAAGGTCACTTGCTCTTCAAAGTCGCAGTACGGCAACATACCCGAAATTTCTAAAACTCTTTTTAACTGCATTTCACCCCAACATCCCCGTACATGGGGCGCCCGCAAGGCGGTAGCTAAGACACTGGTCTGGTGAGCGAGTTCCTTTTGTCCTTGCACCAAATGTCCGATATGTTCCCATATGCCTTGATAGGCTCCTTGGCGGTTTTGTTCCATTTCTTTGATGTACCCCGCCATCTTTTCAAGCCCGTGGGCCAACGATCCGGTGGCTTGAGTTAAGACCTGCTTTTGTTCCTGTGTGCAGGACGCTTGCCAGCTAGACGCCACAGGTTGAAAAAAATGCAGGAAGGCACTTTGAAATTCAGAAAAAGCTTGGGCATAAGAATTTTTAACATCTGCAGAAACCGCACTTTGCAAAAGTTCAACTTTTTCCTGAAAGTGCTGCACCAAAGCATCTTTTTGTTCCTGATAGGCCACCAACTGGGCTTGCCCTTTGGCTAAGGCTTGCAGAGCTTGTTGGTAATCTTGTTCTAATTTTTTAAACTTCCTGGAACGTAGGAAAAAAATAACTTCCCGCGTCCACCATACCATTCCCAAACCTACAGCCGCTGCTAGAATCCATTTATGATGCATCATTCTTTTTTCTTTTTATTATGACCTTAATAACCTAGGTCATAAAGTCTTTTCTGAAGGAAAAGACACTTTTTTATCTTTAAAAAGTGAATTTTTTTTAAACTGGTTGAGTTTTTCAATAGGATTTTCTATTCTCATAAAAGATGAACGAAAAGGTGATACAAATGCACAAAATTTTAATTTTTTTATGGCTAACAGCTCCGTTAGTTTGGGCTGGAAAAAACAAGCAGGATGCTCCTAGTAAAAAAACATCATTAGACACAAGTGAAATTGAAATACTTCGTAATTCTGGAAAGCAAAGTAATTTTGAACCTATGAGCAAAGAAGAGAGCGAAGAAGAGAGCGAAGAAGAGAGCGAAGAAGAGAACTCTGACGCAAAAGACTACACCAGAGAATACAGAACAACACCTTGTCCAGAAGAAAAGAAAGAATCTGCAAAAGATGCTTGGCATAAGGCTCAACGGTTAACTAAAGAAGAAATATACGAAGAAATTATGGAGGATCTACCTGATCTCTTAAACGAAAAGATAGAAGAGAAACTAAGAAAAATTCAAGAGGACACAAATTCATTGTCCAATCCCTGGAAAAAAGAAGAGGAAAATCCAGGTTTTGTTAAGAGATTGACTCAAAAAATATGGAGCAAAAACCCGTCTACCATAGCAGATGATGCAATTTATGCCTCTAAAACTACCTTGCAAAAAGATGAAGAAAAAGGCACTGAAAGAAGCACTCCTTCTGGAACTAAAAGCTTGATAAAAAGGGTTGGTCACGAGGTAAAGACCCCTCTTAAAAAAGTAATCCTACCAGCTGGGCTGTTTGCCTTAGGGTTTTTCGCCAATGAATTCAAAAATGAATTTTTTCCAAAAGACACTGGAAACGAAGAACTTGATGATTTAACCCATCAAATGAACAATTGCACGCTCAACGCGACAACTAACTCGACGGAAACATCTTGGTTTGAGGGGCAGTTTGGAGCGCCTTTAAATCAAATGACAAACCTCTTGGAAAACTCCTGGAGCACCTTATGGGGAAGGACTGAAGAAGCCCAGAAAGAAATCTCTTCTCATATCAACCATTTACCAGAAACAGAGGAACTGACACAAAAAAGTCTATCTTCTACAGCAGAAACGGAACTTTAAAGAAAATGAAACGCCATTGGATAGTGTATGGTGTGTTGGTCTTTCCCCTAGGGGGAAAGGCCAGCCTGAAAGAAACATTTCAACAAATCATCAACTCTAAGAGGCTAAACAAAATATTAACATCTATAGAAAAAGAAAAGACTTTAAAAGAAACAAGTAGTTTTATCATTGCCAGAAATATTATATTGTCTTTTAAAGAATGTGATCTGGAAAAATGCCAAGAAAAAGTAAACGAATATCTTTTTCATTCTTTGAAGAACAATACTCGGGTACAAAAAATCAAATTGCAAGATTTATTAGGCTTTTCTTTTTTTACCTCTAAAAAATTTACAGAAGCTGATTCTACAACCCTAAAGCGCTGGAGCCAAGAACTGCGCGTTACTTTAACTCCGCTACCAAAAACAATCTTCGAAGAGAGCGTCGAAGAATCTATCTATGAAAAAACCAACGAAATCAAAGATCTCATTGGCGAAATTGAAAAATGCGAACTATCCAAAACCCATGCAGCATCTACAACTTTTGAGCTCAAAAATCTGCCAGAAAATTCGGATGTCACTTTGCAATTTGTAATAGAAGAAGGTGATCCGGAATTAGAAGATCCTGAGTTAGAACGCCTGCAAGAAAAAACTGCAGAAGGTATCTTCAGTTTCCCAACAGAGGCGTCAGAACAAAAACTTGATCCTGCTGACGAAAAAATACTTTTTAATGATGTAAGAAAAGAAGAAGACGAAGGTAGTGCCAGCGAAAAGTCGATGCGTACTATATCTTCTGAAGAAGATTCAGCGGATAATTGGCAAGAAATATAAATAAGACAGATGAATGATCCTTCACTGCTGATTATGGTATTCAGTCTTCAATAATACTTTTAACGATAAAAAAAGAAGATTTTTTTGATTTTTCTCATTAAATTTTGCCAGCCTTATTAAAGCTAAAAGATGACTTAAAACCTCACGCAGATAAAATTTCGTCTTTTACTTAGAATAAAAAAATCATAATTTCTTTAGATTTTTTACAGAGTTATTATGATAGAATGAATCACAATAACCTCAAGGACTTGGCGCGTTATCTGCACAAAGATGTACAGATGACAAGTCCAAGGATAAAACTGCAAGATCTATCTATAGTTTTAGAAACAGCCCAATCATTTTTCCAACACTATGACGATTTTGACGTTAAAGGGCAGGTAAACCTAGGGGACAGAGTCGTAGTGGAATAGGGTATTTTATACCTCTCTACCATTTTAAAAGCCGCTTCCATCATTGATTTTAAAGAAGCGTTGATGGCTTCAGCAGAACTCTTTGCAAAAGAACCTTCATTTTTCTATCAATGACTAAATGTCGAAAAACTTTTTGGGCCACCCATGATGGCCCAGTATTTTGAAATTATTTTTCCTCAATAAATTTTAAAATTTTTGTTTTTTCTTGTTTTGCCTCATTTTTCCATTTCTTTGCAAATCCAGAAAAACCTTTATCTCCCAAAGCAGCACCTCCCATTTCGTTTACATGATAATGTATTATGTGGGAATTCAAGACTCTGCTCATGAATTCATAAAGCTCTAAGGCTAACCATTTCTTTTCCAAAATGGCTACGTCAGAGCCTTGAAAAAACGTTTGGGAGAAGAGTAAAAATCCTTTTTCTTCAACGATTTTATCAGCTTTTATTTGAAGATACCCTTGAACCTTTGAATTTTTTTGATTTTTTGAAAATATAAAATTATACAAATCTACTTTTTTACCTTCATAAAACGCAGCACCAGTAGATCCTAAGCCCCATTTCTTTTCGATATCTGAATCATATCTTACGGAAATTCCATTGTTTAACTGTTTTAGATAATTAAAAGCGCATTCTGACAGATTTTGCATAAAATAATTATCAACCCTAGAAGCAATTTGATGAATAGATTTTGCACTACTGTTAGAGTCGATATGCTTTTTCTCACTCAAAGAGGCATCTGCGTAACACCCACCATGAATCATGTTGATAAAATGAATGGTCTCTTCACATCTTATAAAAGGCATTTTTTTGATTGACTTTTTTTAAGAAGATCCCGCCATTTATGAAGTCCATCGTCTGTTGATATGTTTGCATCTTTTTTTAAAAAATTATTTTTTTTATTATATCCTGAAACATTTTTATCTGGTTGATTGTTTTGAACAACTTTCTTTCTTTGTGTTCAGGCACAGCACACGCAAGGGTATTAAAAAACCCCACACCTAAAAAATACTCCATAAAAATTTCTTCGTTTTTGCTCCTTGAAAAACTACTTTTAATTTACCCGAAATTCACAAAAAATTCAAATATTATTTCCTTATATTAAATTAATAGATAATAAAATTACAAATACCCCTAAGGCATAATAGGGAATTTTCTACTTTTCAACTCTGGACAAAAACGTGATTTTTTGTCATGGTAAAAAAAAGATTGATTGTAAAAACTTTGAGCTGGCTTACCAACATTATTCCCCCCCGAATTCGGGAGTTTGTCCGAAAAAAAGAAGTCCCCGAGCATTTGTGGAGCAAGTGTGAAAAGTGCAGCCAAATGTTATTACGTAAAGATCTTGAAAAATTCTTATTTGTTTGCCCTCATTGTCAACATCATATGCGATGGCCTGTAGGGGAACGATTAAAAGCCTTATTTGATGAAGCGGGCTACCAAGCCATTTCCATTCCCAAAATCCAAGATGACCCTTTAAACTTTAAAGACCGCAAGCGGTACACTGATCGTCTTAAAGAAGGACGCCAGGAACTGGGCATTTATGACGCCATCACCTTAAGCTTGGGAAAAGTTCAGGGACATTTGGTGGTCGTAGCGTGTTTCGATTTCCAGTTTATTGGCGGATCTATGGGCCTTGCCGTAGGAGAAACTTTGGTCAAAGGAGCTGAACTGGCAGTCAGTCAAGATGTTCCTTATCTCGTCTATTCAGCCTCAGGTGGGGCCCGCATGCAAGAAGGTATGCTGTCCTTGATGCAGATGCCTCGCAGCAGCTTGGCCATACTAAAAGTTAAAGAACAAGGATTGCCTTTCATTTCTTTCTTGACCCACCCCACGACCGGAGGTGTCGCTGCTTCTTTTGCCTCTTTAGGAGACATTACCTTAGCCGAACCCGGTGCTGTGGTCGGTTTTACCGGAGCCCGAGTGATTGAACAGATCTTACGTAAGCCTCTACCCGAAGGATTCCAAGAAGCAGAATTTCAAAAAAGTCATGGGTTTATTGATCTTATTGTGCATCGTAAGCAAATGAAAAACATGCTTGGAAATATTTTGGCACTTTTCAAAAAGACTCAAAAAAACTGATTCTTTAGCATAATCATCCTGAAATAATTGCCAAGTTCTAGGAAAAGTAAGCGTTCTGATATTAAGGTTGATAGACAGCGCAAAATGAAAGAATATCCTAGCACGCACTCTGGCGTGCTTGCTGTATATATTTTTTAAGTCAGATCAGTTTTTTTCTTCTTAATTGCGATCTTGAAAAAGATTTTTTTTGAATCCTTTACGTCTTTTTGACTCTTGATCGATACAATGGCCGAACTGTGATACGATTTTGTTAAACAATGTTCTTTTTTCTTTTTTCTATAGCTCTTGTTCTAACTCCCAGTGCCTATAGTACTCCTGATAAACCCACAGACAAAATTTTTAAAGAAGTTATAGAAAATGCTGATAAAGAACAACAAGCAATAGAACAAGCCCTGAATCAACAACCTCAGCTGATCAAAGACCTGCCAGGCATCAAGCTAGAAGGAGAAAACCTCCCTATGCTCACTGCATTTCTTTCCCCATACTGTCCCCATTGTTTTGATTTAATCAAAGATCTTATAAAATTAGATCAAGAAAAGACTCACACAATCACCCTTGCTTTTAGTGTGGATTCCAAAAATGATCCAGAAGCTAGACTGGTGGCTGTTGCATTCTGGACGGCTTACCAAGCAGGAGGAAAAGAAAGCCTATCCTGTTATCTAGAACAATTTACCAAAAGCTTAGCCGCCCGCCAAGAAACGATGCACAAAGAACTCCAAAATCTTTTTGGTGAAAAAGAAGAGTGGAGTAAAGAAGAGCTCTCTGAACTTATTTCCAAGAATAATCCTTTTTTCAACGTACAAGACCTAGACATCATTTCCAAAGCGAAAAATGCATCTTTTCCAAAACAAGGTCTCATTCATTTTTTAATGCAACAACATGCCTATTTTTCTCAAGAAGATCTCTTAAAAATAGCTTCCCAGGCAGGGCTTACTGCTGATGGAAACAGCCTGAATAAATTCAAAGAATCTTTGAACTCGCCTACTATATTTGAAGATCAACTGAATCATATTCATGAAACCAGTCAGAAACTAAAAATTGGAGGATTTCCCATCATTGTCTTTGAAAAGAACAGCCAATATAAAGCTATTCTGGGACGTCCTCGTTCCTTAGAATCTCTGAAAAAAGAACTAGAGAAATCTTAAAGCCTTAGAGAAGTGTAAAAAAGGGGAAAGAAGATTATTTCCTTCCCCTAGAAATCGTAACCGAGTTATAAAATTTTTTATGATATAAAAATAATAGGATTAAACAGTATTAATTCTATTATTTTTCGTTTTATTTTTCATCTGCTTCTTCCTTCACCTTCTTTTCTGTCAGTTTATAAGATTTTATTTTTTTTAATGCTTCTTCTTTATCTAATATTTTTTGATTTAAAGAATTTAAGCATGTTAATTGATTATCTTTTTCTCTAAAAAAAGACTCTAAAAATCTTACTTTTTCGTTTTTTTCTCTGCCGAGTATATCTAGATCAATGATCGTGTTATCACAAAAATCAACATTCATTAGCTCAGCACCTAAAAGGTCCTGTAGGCTAATATCACAAAAATCCTGGTAAAATTTGACGTTGACAAGATAATCAAAAAAATGAATGAACTTACTCTCAAAAATTTTAAATTCAACAGATTCAACATGATCTTTTTTAGCCTCATTTCCTCTGTTCAATATTCCTTGCTCTAGAAAGTATAAATATTTTGATTGTTTTTGTATTGGCTTATTTAGATTTTTAAAATAAATTGACTTTTTTTAATTTGAGAATTCATTACATTACACTGATGATTGGGTTTTTTTGATTTTTTCTCTTCAGAATTTAGTCTCCGAACGATCTTTCTAAGCTTTTCATCCAATGAATTGCCACCTTCTTTTTCCAACTTTAATAAATTTTCTCTATAGAACTCTTCGCTGAAATTTTCCAATTCTACATATTGCTCAGTGTTTCCCTCTGAAGAAAGATTTTGCTCAAATATTTTTGATGGAACACTATGCGCTTCTTTTTCAATTGCAAACTGGGATTCCCGATCAATTTCTTTAATTTGTTTCCAGTATAATTCTCTCAATCCTGTGAACTGCTTATTCATTAATGAATCTTCTTCACGGTATTTTTTTTCAATGCTGACTTTCCCCACTTTAATACATCTTCTGCATAGTTCTTTTTTCGCAATCTTTTTAAAGTTTTCTCCTTTTAGTCTACTTTTTTATAGTGCTTTATTGTTGAGTGTTGCAAAGATTTTCTATATTTTTCTATGATATGAAATAGATTTAATTTTTCTTTATCTTCTCCTGCATCTTTCTCTGCAACAATCAATTCTGTATCCAGACTCAAACCCAAAGAACACAGCTGTGAACATATTTTTTCCACCACATATATTGGTCAATACTGTCTACGACGATAACAAAGACGCTGAATAACAAGATCTTGAAAAGTCTTGACATCTTTTTCATATCTCGAACTTGTGGCAACTAATGGAATTCTTAATCTTTGAACTATGGGGTGATGCTCAGGGGGAAGAGCGTGAGCAGAAAACTGCAAAACTGTAATCATCATTGCAATATTTTTAAAATACACCTTAATTAAAATTTAAAAAAAATATATATCACTACATTAACAAGAAAAATAATTAAGAAAAATATTTTTTTTGTAAAAAAGATTACATTTTAATTAAAAAAATTCTCTATAAAGAAAAATTTTCCCCCAAATACACACGTCGAACCGTAGGACTGGCGATCAGATCTGCCGCACAGCCACTTTCCAAAACTTCCCCATCATAAATAATGTAGGCCCGATGTACAATGCGTAATAATTCTTTGGCGTTATGATCGGTAATTAAAACTCCCATGGAACGCTGAGCTAAAAAAATGATCAGTTTTTGTAAATCTTCTACTGCTTTAGGGTCAATACTGGCCAAAGGCTCATCCAGCAAAATAAATCGAGGGTGACCTGCCAACGCGCGGGCAATTTCCACCCGCCGTCGTTCACCCCCAGACAAGACCAAACTAGAGCGTTTACGCAGATGAGTAATACAAAGATCTTCCAACAGCTGTTCTAACTGTTCTTTTCGAACTTTTGGGGAAGGTTCCAAGATTTCCAGAACAGCCATAATATTTTCTTCCACTGAAAGCCCTCGGAAAACAGAAGGTTCTTGAGGCAAATACCTCAGCCCCAAACGCGCTTTCCGGTACAAAGGCCACAAGGTAACATCCCGGCCGTCCAAATAAATCTTTCCTCCATCGGGGCGCATCAAACCGGCCATCAACAAGAAAATTGTCGTTTTCCCTGCCCCATTAGGACCTAATAACCCTACAATCTCTCCTGGCTTTACTGATAAAGAAACGCCTTTCACAATTCTTTTCTGTCCAATACTTTTGATCAGATGCGAAGCAGAAAATTCTATCACGACAGCCCTCCTTTCTTTTTGGAAAACAGATTTTTTTTGGGGTAAATTAAGAACATGGTCTTTTCCCACACCCATCCTTGTTGCTTTTTCAGATCAACCAACCCTTTTTCTGCAGTACTGAAGTGATTTTGGTAAAATAGACGCACTTCATGGCGTAACCAAGCTTTTTGATCTTGAGATCGGTAAAAAGCATACTGACAACGAGCCCAATTTTTTCCTTGACAGATTTTCACTTCTTGCCATGCTTTCACCCATTGTAACTCTAAGGGCGTTCCCTGAGCAAAAGAAGCCTTTTTTTCCGAGGTTTGAGATGCTTGGCACAAAGCTGCTTTCATCACTTGTGCCGTCAACTGCCCTTTAGGGTGCACCAAAAGTACCTTCCCCCAAGCAATCGCTTGCTGCTGGTCTTGATAGTACATAATGCGATCTTGGGCCATCAACTGATAGGTAGAGCTTGCCAAAGAAGAGCACTTGAACGCTGTCAGTGTACGGCCAGGCAAATCCGCAACCAAATGTTGGGACTTTAAAACACCTTGAGGCCCCCACAGACAGACCTGCCCTTGGGCAATCATTTTTTTAACAGCACGGCGTTTACCTATTTGATGAAATTGGACCGTCAACTTTTGACAGGTTAAAACCATAGATCCTTTTTTCACCTGCACATTCCCAGTTGCAATACATTCGTTTCTTTTGTCGTGAAAAGTGACTAGACCGTCAGATGTAATGTCTAGGGGCTCTTGAGCAGAAACAACCTCTGAAGAAATGCTATTTTGGGAAATAGCCTCTTCAGAAACATTCTTTTGACCATACCCCTGATTGATCTGAAACAGAACAAGGATGACAACAAAAAAACTCCAAACACTCATATTTCACTACCATTCCCCCCGCAGGACAGCCCCCTGGGCGCTGGCCCACTGAATCAACCGATCCATAAGATTATGAAGCTCTTGATCTGAAAAAGTCTGCTCTAAAGGTTGAAAAGTACACTCAATGGTCAAAGAGCGCCCTTCGGGAGCTTGAAATACATCTTTCAATACCCACGCCACCAGATCCGGTTGCCCAGCTTCTTCCAAACCTTTCAAAAAAGGACCCGCTTGCCTATCTGCAGGCAGTAAAAAAGATAAATCTTTCTTAACAGGCTGGAGGTCTGAACGTGTCATTTCAGATACAACGGCTTGATATTCTAAAAGAACTTCCGCTTCTAACTGAAACAACCAGCCATCTACCTCATAGGGTAATTTGGGGTGTAAACGCCCCAAAAATCCCACCGAAACTCCTTGAACCTGTAAAAAAGCAGACTGTCCAGGATGGGTAAAGGAAGGACCAGGTCCTTTAAAAGTAACATCAAATATTTTCCAGCACCGCAGAACACCCTGTAACAAACCTTTCATGTCGTAAAAAGAAACATCACTTTGCCCGCACCAATCGCCTTTGCGTTTTAAGGGAACAAAACCTGCCACAACACTCTTCTGACCACACGGCAACGGGGAAGTGAATCGCACACCCGTTTCAAAGACACCATCAAAGTGGACTTTTTGGTTCCGATGCCACATGGCAATACCCAATATTCCAGGAAAAAGAGACGGTCTTAACAAGGCCATTTCTTTAGAAAGAGGATAGTCCAAAGCTAAATCGTCCAAAGAGCACTCTAAGCCCTGGGAAAACAAGGCTGCTTTTTCTTTAGAAATCAAAGACCAAGTCCTCACTTCTTTCAAATCTTTGGCAATCAAAAAATCCCGGGCTTGCCACAACCGTTGTTCTGCCAGAGGCAAAGGTTGCAAAGGACTGGCCGTTCTTTGAAACACACAAGGCACTTCCTGATAAGATTTCAAACGCAATACTTCTTCCACTAGATCTTGGACTAAAGACACATCATGCCGCCAAGAAGGGGGTGTAACCTCCCAAGAATCTTCTGAAACACGGTGCACTTGGCATCCCAAAGAAGAAAGACGCTTTTCAATTTCAGCCCCCATAATCTGACATCCCGCACTATTTTCAAGGTCTTTAGAGGAAAAAAAGATGGGTTTAGAAATGCAAGGTTCTGAACCCAGCGCAGAGGCTTGATGCAGCGTATGAGGTAAATTTAAAAAATTCAAGAAATGACTCAGCTGAGGTAAGGTTTGTGCAGGGTCTACACCCCGTTCAAAACGCGACCTAGATTGGCTGAGGATATGCGTCTTTTGTCCTGCGATAGAAACCGCGTCAGGATCAAATACAGCAGATTCCACCCAAATTTCATCCGTATCCTTTTTACAACTGCCCCGTAAAGCTCCCATCACCCCGGGTAAAGCCACAATACCTTTTTGATCTTTTAGAACCAACAATCCCTGGGACAAAGAATAAGTCTGCCCGTCTAAGGCCTGAAAATCCTCTTTATCCTTTGAAAGTGTCAAGGTTAAAGGCAAAACCAGCTCTTGCCTATCAAACACATGAAACGGTGTCCCCCACATGTGGCTCCAATAGTTGGCCCTGTCTACCAAAGGAAAAACACTTTTTTGTCCTACTGCGTCTAAACGTCGCTTAATCAAAGAGGACCCTGGAACACTAGCAGCCCCTGTCGCTTTGGCCATGTACAGTTGGTGACACAAGTTGGTTTGGATACTCAATTCTTCAAAAGGCTGTAAAGTCATAGAAGGCAGATGTGGAAAGGTTTTTAGTTTTCCTTTATCCATGGCGACTAACTCTCGGGCTATTCCCAAAAGACTCAACAAGTCGCCTCGGTTAGGAGTAATTTCAGCTTCTAAAACAAAGTCTTTCGGTAAAAGTGCTGAAAAAGGCGTTGATACTTCTACTGAATCGTCGACTTCTAAAATACCGCCATTATCCCCAAACAGATCTTCCACACCCAGCTCAGTGGCAGAACACAGCATCCCTTGGCTGGCCACGCCTCGGATCACTGCCGGAGTCAAAGGTCCACTGGATCCAGGCAATCTTTGACCCGGGCGAATCAAAACAGTTTTTAAACCTTTACGCACATTGCCCGCACCACACACCACTGTAAAGTTTTGACCGTGACATAGGACTTCACATAAAGAAAGGTGGTCTGAAGATGGATGAGGTTGGCAGTCTTGAACATAAGCCACTGCCAGATCCTGAGCCCAAGAAAAAGCAGGCAAAACAACGGTTTCTGTGCCACTTTCTGTAAGAGCACCTGCCGCTTCTTGAGGCGTACAAGAAGCACTTAAAAGTTCGCCCAACCAAGACCATAATATTTTCATTTCAAAAAACTGTCGTCAAACTCTTTCAGTATAAAGAAGGCACTGGTCTGTGGAAAGAGGGCAAAAAACCTCTTAGACCTTAAGAAAAAATTATTTAAAATAATAAAATTAAATATTAATTTTATTTAAACGTTTTTTGTTAAATTTGTATTATGTTTTTTTAAAAAAGTAAAAAATAATGAAAAATATATTTATTTTATTGACAATATTGTTGAGCATTAATACTGTTCAAGCGGATCAGGGAATAGATCCAGTTGCCCGTAAAAAAGTGAAAATCGATCCTATTGGTAAAACGGTTCAACCTGAAAATAACCCGGTTTTACTGAATAAAAAAGAACCAGAACAAATGGACATTGAATCAACTGGGCAAATCAGTGGAAATGCTCCTGCAAAACAGGAAAAAAGCTTGCGGTACCACTTGCCTTCTGACGATGAAGAAGATTCTACCCCATCCAATAAAACAAAGCAAATTTTCAAAGAAACTAAGAAAAACAATCAAATTCAAATTAAAAAAGATTTAAAAAATTTAGATAAAAAAGAAAAAATTGAATTAGAACAGGCACCCGAAATTGAAAAGGAAAAAATGAGTATGGAAGCTGAAGTTTCTACCCCAGAAGAAAAAGTTTCTGAAACTTTAACACAGACACCTCGTTCTAAAAAAATATCTGAAGAACAAGCTGTCAAGGATACTAAAATAGGTAAGACCAAAGGAATAGGAAAAAAAACAAAGAAATAAAAATTTTCCATTTTGGTTCTTAAAATTGTTGAAAGATCTCAGGATCCACCACCCAATCAAATAAAAAAGCCGCTTAAAAACGGCTTTTTTAAAGAACAGAAACTTTAAGGCTTTAAACGGCGCATTTGCAGTAAAGATCGTGCTTCTCTCCATCCCACAGGCTTTTTTAACAGCCAGCGATATACAAAATAATTGGACAATGTATTAAGGACATAAGCTCGACTTTCTGAAAAAGGAATATGTTCAATCCACATTAAGGTTTCCAAAAGATCTTCTTTTTTACACCAAGCAAGTTTTTCTAACCACTCATAAGCACGGCGAGCTCCTGCGTTATAAGCAACAATACAAAGAGGGTAAAAATTTCGACAAATCTGTAATTTTTCTTTTAATTCTTCAACGCCAACCCGCATACCATAGTCAAAATTTTGCATTTTTTTAAGATGATCAACCTCAGATAAGCCAGCTAATTTGGCATATTTTTTAACATCACTAGGCATAACCTGCATAACACCTAACGCACCTTTATAACTCACCACCGTAGGATTAAAAGAAGTTTCGTTTAACGTAATGGCCCAAACCAATGCCGGATCTTGGAAAGGAACAGCCAAAGAGCGAATAGGAAATGCTTTGTAAAATGTAGCATGACGCCAGCTGCTAAATTTTTTGGCAAAAAACGTTGCCATATCAGGAATCCATTTGGAAAGAATCTGCAAAAAAGACCATATTTCTGAAGGAGTTTTCAATATATTAATCAGGTCAGAAGCAATAAGCCAAGACTTGGCCATCTGCTTATTACGACCCGCTTCCTGCAGAGCTCTCACCCCCCACAATACTTTTTCATCCTGATAGGCTGATAAAGGCAGTTCTTTGGAAACCATAAAAGACATGGTCACAGGCTTTTTTAAATAAACCAACGCCATCTGTCCATAGAAAAAAAACGGATAACAAGAAGCTTGACCAAAATAAGCAGTAGCTCTTTGAGAAGACCCCATTTTGTCACAACAAATTCCTGCCCAAAAAGCAGCCCTAGATTCATAGCGTTGGCAAGAAAATTTTGAAATACGCTTCCAAATTGCTCTATCTTTAGGACAAGAAAATGCCCCCTCTCCTTCTGCCTGCGATATGTTTACCAAACGTTCAAAGCAATTCAAAGCTTTTTTCCAGTTTTTTTTGTGCATCTGGACAAAACCAGCCAACCAAAGCTGTTCAGCAGATCCAAAGCCACTTTCCAAAGTGCTTTCCAGCACACGCTGAGCTTTATCATAGAAAGGCTCGGCTGCTTCAAAGTTCTGCACTTTTTCTACCTCATTCCCAGCCTGCAAAAACTCCCGGGCCAGTATCACAGGAAATTCTATGGCTTGTTGTTGCACGATATCTTGCAAAACTTTAGGTGCGGGAACAGGATAAGCAGCCACAAAATCACACTTATGACGCTTCCATTGCTCAAAAGCTTGATTAAGCATCCCTTTCCTAAGGTAGAAACGACATAATGCATAATCTAATAAAATAGAATGCTTTTTTTTATATAAAGTAAACTGCCCAGCAGAATCTAAGTTTTTCGCATTTTCTTTTTCCAACAGCTGAGCAATAAGAGCAAGTTCATCTTTTTTAACAAGTTGCGCACCAAAGCTCTGAATAAAATTTAAAAGCGGCTTTAACGAAGTTTCTGGGCTCGCCTGCCACAACTGATAGTGGAGGCGATGACTGTGATCGGAAGCAGATAACAGACCCTTGAAACGCTGGGACAGATCTGTAAGCTCTTTTATCGACAATTTGTCATCCATAATCCAAAAAGTCTGGAAATTTTTTTGACATACTTTCAAAGAAATGCCCTTTTTCTTTAAAGCACCATGGAACAAAACCCAACCTTGATAACTTAAAGGTGGATGAGAAGAAAAGAAAGAAATGATCTGCTCTGTGGACACAGCACTCTGATCTAAAAAGAGGTTCTTTTCAAAGGTGAGTTGTTCTTTACGCCAAGTCTTTTGAAAAGAATTTTTTAATGAAGCTCGTTGCAGTAAGCCTTGAAAAGAGGAATCTTTTGAACTTTTAGGGCAAAGTTTGGCTGCTAAATTTGGGCTGAGCAAAAAGAAAAAAAAAGTGAAAAATAACCCTAAGAAACACTCCAAGAAAATATCTAGAAAAAAACCAGAAAAAATATTCTTTTTTTGCATGATAAAAGAAAAAAAAGGGTCATGTATAGCTTACTTCATTTTATTCCACCAAGCAATAAAAATATAAAATTAACCCTCTTTTTCTTTTAAAAACATTACCATTTCATAATTTTTGACAAATCATTCCAAGATAACGAGATAAAGGCCAAGGCTAAAAGCCCCAGAGAGATTCGAGCAATCCATTCCTGGACCTTATCTGATAAAGCTTTGCCACGAACCCATTCAATCAAAGAAATCACCACATTACCACCGTCAAAAATGGGTAATGGGAATAGATTGATGGCCCCTAGTCCTACGGAAAGTCCTGCCATAAACAACAAAAAGGCAGGCAAGCCTTGAGCAAATATAGTCCCTGCTTGATGAGCAATACCCAAGGGGCCTCCCATACTGCGCCATTGACCCATTTTTAGTAATTGAAAAGGCGCGATAATTGAACGCCACAAAACTTCTGTAGCTTCATGAAAAGCTTGCGAAATAGACATCTTCTGCCAACTCATCCCTTCTGTATCCGGCATCAATCCCAACTTTCCTTTCCAAACACCAGTGGCATCGGCAGACAAAATAGGCATTGTCACTTTCAATGGTGTATGATCCCGCTCTATAACAAAATTTAAAGGTTCTGAAGCAGAAGTTTCCCCCAACACAACGACCACATCCTGGAAATTTTTGACTTCCTTACCTTGCACAGACAAGATTTTATCTTGAAATCGCAGATATTTTCCTGCAGGTGTTTCCCGGGTGACCTTCCCCACTACCGCGGGCATATCAGGCTTTCCTGCAAAAGAAAAAACCGCAAAAAATAAAGCTGCCGCCACAATAAAATTGGCCACCGGCCCTGCCAAAGCAATAAGAATTTTCTGAAAAGGTGTTTTGTCTTGAAAGCAGTCTAAGACCCTGGAATGAGCTGCGGGCCCAGAATCTCCTGGGTGAAAACCACCTTCTTGGCTATCCCCTTTCATCTTGACATAGCCACCCAGCCAAAAAGCACAAATCTTCCAGCACGTCCCAGCGGAATCCTTCCACTGCAAAAGGGTAGGGCCAAACCCAATAGAAAAACTTTCAATCGCGACCCCACAACGTTTGGCCACCCAGTAATGACCAAATTCGTGAAAAAAGACTAAAGGTGCCAGAGCCAAGACAAAAGCAATAATAGTTGTAATCAAAGACGTCCCTATCGCCTATAACTCCTGTGGGGCATTGTAACACAAGCATTTAAAAAATCAATTGAAAACAATATGCCCCCAAAATCTAAACAAATTCAAGCTGAGGACGCCAAGCAGGTCATACCCCCAAAGCGACGCTCTCGTTCGTAGTAGGTTTCTATAGCCCGCTCTAGATCCTGGACAGTAAAATCAGGCCAATAAATATCCAAAAAAATAAGTTCCGTATAACTCAGCTGCCACAATAAATAATTGCTTAGGCGCTTTTCACCACCCGTTCGGATAAAAAGATCTGGGTCAGGCCAAGGTGTGGTTTCCAGAGCGCTGGCAAAGCGTTCACAGGTAATATCTTCTTCCGTGATCTGATTGTCAGCAACCCAACATACCAGCTTACGAGCCGCATTGACAATTTCGTCCCTCGCCCCATAATTCAAAGCCACTTGCATACCTAAAACTGTATTAGATTCGGTCATTTTTTCTGCCCAAGCAATCACTTTTTGCAAAGAATTTGGCAGCATATGACGATTTCCAATAAAACGAAGCTTGACTCCCATTTTATTCAAACGATGTGTTTCTTTTAAAATGTATTCTTCAAACAACCCCATCAATTGACAGACTTCTGAGGGAGGCCTTTTCCAATTTTCCGAAGAAAATGCATACACTGTCAGGTAACCAATCCCAAGACGGGGACAATTCTCAACCACTGGACGCAAAGCATCCGCCCCCTTAATATGTCCGATAATACGGTTTTTACCGCGATTTTCGGCCCAACGCCCATTGCCGTCCATCACGATGGCTACATGTAAACCAGAACTCAAAATAATTTTTAAATAAAATCGTTCTTGTCTAGGTTACTGAAAAAAAAAATGAAAAAAAAGGGTAAATCTCTGCTTTTTAACAGACAGAAATCTAAACTCTTCAAAAAAGAATATTTTAAACGTCTAAGTAAAAGATTTTTAGGATCCGATCCCAACTTCTTCAACATCTGTTAAAAGAAGCTGGGCAACTATCCAGTGAGAAATAATTTTTTTATTACAAAAGCACTGGGTACAACTTTTGCTTCCTCATCTCATTCTCCTGCACTCGGATCAACCCTTCTGCAATAGCACGATCCAATTGAGGGTCTATACCTTTTTCATAATCGGCAGGTGTAATATCCACCGAAATATCTGGTTCTGCCCCATGATTTTCTAATCCCCAACCCACTTCATCAAACCAGAACGAAAATTCGGGTTGACTGGTGTAACTACCGTCCACTAAATCATATCGGGGCATGATTCCCACAACGCCACCCCAAGTACGCTTCCCAATTAAAGGACCCAAACCTAAATGACGAAAAGTATGGGCAAAAACATCTCCGTCAGAGCCTGTATGCCCATTGATCAATGCCACCATAGGGCCCTGAGGAGCCTGCAAAGGATATTCAACCACTCCATGCCAACGCGTCTTGTCGTATCCTACCCTTTTCTGAGTAAGGTACCTAAAAATCACAGAAGAGACGTTGCCTCCTCCATTAAACCTCACATCAATAATCAAACCATCTCGGTCAAATTCTTGCAGGTAGGTGCGCATAAAGCATTCTAAACCAAAGGTCCCCATGTCTGGAATATGCACATAACCCAAACGCCCTTCGGACTTCTGATGGACGTATTGCGTGTTTTGATTCACCCACTGGCGATAACGCCACTTGCGTTCTTCTGAAACGGTGGTGGGAAAAACCAGTACTGTTTTCTGCGCTCCATCTGGGCCCTGGCTAAAGGTCATTGGAATAGCCCTTCCTTCTTGATTTTTTAACAAGATTTCTGGACTATTTTCCAAAGAAAGAGGCTGGCCTCCCAGGGCCCAAATGTACGCTCCTTCCTGAACGTTCAGATCTGGGCGTTTTAAGGGGTGCGGGTGCCAATTGTCTCCTTTCCAGATCTTTTTAACCTCATAGCCTTGATACTGCGAACAATAACTCAGCTCTGCCCCTAAAGAAGCCCCCGTTATTCCAGAACGATCTGTATACACATAAGCATGGGATGTCCCCAACTCTCCGTGCATTTCCCATATTAAGCTGCGCAATTCTTGAGGAGTAGATAACAAAGAGATCAAAGGTGCATAACGTTTATAGACTCGATCCCAGTCCTCTTTGGGTAATTCTTTCCAAAACAAGTCCCTTTGTAACCGCCAAGCCTGCGCAAACATCTGAGGCCACTCTTTGGCTGGGCATACGTTCAGCACAATTCGTGAAAGATCTACCCAACCCCCTTTATGAAAGGAAGGATCGGGTTGATCGTCTGGCTTAACCCCAGCTTTGACCACACGAAGTTTACGGTCTGTACAGTAGGCCATCAGTTTACGATCTTCAGAAAAAGTCAAACTCTTAGGAGTGATTTTAGAAAGAATCAACTCTTCTTGCATTTTTTCAAAAGAATAACAGTACAAAGCCTGGTGCCCTTTTTCTTCTTCGACTGTGTACATCACACTATCGTCTAAAGCCCAAACTCCCTGATAGTCTCGAGGTTCCAAAGGAAAAGCTTGAAGACGTGCCTCAATGTCCTGAAAATCGATCACGGTTGCCTTGGCGTGCTTCGTATCAGATGTTTGAGCGTCAGATTGTGGAACCGAAGCATTTTGATCTTTTTCACTTTCTGACTTTGTTTCTAAAGAAGAATCCTGATTTTCTTGAGGCAGTCCTTCAGACGAATCCTGGGACAGATATTTTTCAAAAGGTTTTAAAAAAGGAGTTGGAATATCTTTTTGCAATGTCAACACAAACGGACGAGCCGCTGGGTCAAAATGGAGGTCAAAATGCAAAGGACCATAATCCGCCTTAAAGTCTCTTGACGATAAAAAGTATAAATACTTTCCACAAGCCGAAAAGACAGGAGATTGATTCACAAAGTTTTGTCCCGCCACGACATGCTTTTCTTCAGTCTCTAAGTCATAAATTAAAATTCTACCGGCGTGGCTATTATCTGCCAATCCATAAGCCACAAAACGTCCACATCCAGACCAGTCATACCCCGCCACAGGGCCACACGCGCTGACATCCATGATCGTCAGTGTCTGGGTTGAAAGGTCAATCTTTAAAAGCTCATGGCGGTGATTGGTAGCCAAAAGTATGTCTTTTTTCTTGGAATGAGCCCTTAAGGAAGTCAGGTACCCCCAACCTTTGTCCAAACCTTTAAAGTTTTTTTCATCGTATTCAGATACAGGCTGGCACCCCTCTTTCAAACTGTAAATATGCAAGGCATCGTGCAATCCGTTGTCTGCCACCACCGCACAGCGCTGCTGATCAATAAAACAAGGCAAACGGTACCTCATCCCATCCCGCTGTCCTTTTTGATAGACGGGCCCTTTAGAGGGGGATAAGAAAAATAATCGCCCTCGGGAAACAACGAATAGCCAGTCTCCTTTAGCAGAAAGGTCATATTCTGAAAGGAATTTGCTGGCACAATAGGTTTGACGCGCCTCTTGGGTATTTTGCACCAAAACAGGAACAGCCAAAATTTTATCCGTTTTTTGCAAAAGGTCAAATAAATGAATATTCCCTCCAGTTGTATACACCAATTGATGCCCTGAACCGCGCAAGTTCATAGGATAAAAAGCTTGATGCTGTGTATGGCACTGCAGATTGCCCCCAGAAAAATCACAGGAACAAATCTGTCCAAAACCCTGTTTATCGGATAAAAAGTAAATCCTATCTTGGAAAATATAGGGACATACCTGATTAAAAGGACCTAAGTCCAAAGGCTGAAAATCCCCTGTGCCTTGACGATCAATCCACAGATGTCCCGCCATGCCCCCTTTGTACTTTTGCCAGGAACCATAGCCATAGCCGTCTCTTTGAATCACACAGGTTTTATGATGACTGTCCCAACACGCAAAAGTCCCCCGACTGCCCAAAGGCAACTTATTCACCTGCCCCGTTTGCAAACAGACTGTATATAAGGCAGAGACTGTAAAAGGATGTTGATGACTGCTGGACACAACAACTTGAGTGCAACTGTCATCATTCCAACCGATCAAACGCGTATTTTCGCAGACCCCAGAAACCAGCCTTTCTTTCGCCTCATGGGTAGGGGCAAAATAAATCTTTCCCTTAGAAAGAAACACAATACCAGTTTCGCCCAATAACGCATCACACAGATCTGGATCTTGTACACTGACGCGCTGAGGCTTTCCCCCATGAACATCTGTCAACCAAACCGATTGATTCCATATAAAACTGACCTGATCTTTCCAAACAGATGGATAACGAAAATACCCTTTTTGTTCCACAAGAAGCCTTTGTAAGCACGCAATACTTTTTCCAGTATAGAGAATTTTTTCCCAACAATTCAACAAAAATTTTATCATGTCTTATTAGTTTAAAAGTTTTACTTTATTTGATTTCAATTTAAAAATAGTTAATGAAAAAATAGTTAAAACTCTATTGACATGGAGTTTTTTTTGATATGATTTACATATTATTTATTTTAATTCCAATTCGATGAAAATAAAATTTTTTATGATGTTTTTGGCTCTACAATCTACAGCCCAATCAACGATAAAAGGCACTCCTTTCACACTGCTAGAATCTGCCCGTCAAAGAAAAGATCCCGCGCTGAAAACGATAGAAAACCATATTGAAAAAATAAAGGACCTGGGCGTTGATTTAAACACACCGGTACAAGAATATCTTTCTAACGCCAAGACGCCAGCTGAACACCTCGTCTCTTTGTTCTTTTCCAGCGAATACTCGAGTGATTCTTCTTGGAAAGACACACGAGAAAAAGCTGCGGATAAAGCCGCAAAACTAAAGGATTTAGGGGTCGATTTGAACACGCCTCTTAAACAAAAAGAAGAAGGATCAACAGAAGAAAAATTGGTTTACCGTCTGTATAACAATCTTTCTATTGATGCTTTAGAAAAGGAACTGAAGTCGAAAAAAGCTCTTGTTGCCCAAGAAGAAGGCGAAAAAGCTCCTTCAAAAAAGGTAAAAACAGACGATTTCAATCCCGATCATTTCTTTGTATCCGAAAGGATGTATGAAAAAAACATTTTTAAGAATCCAGACGGTTCTGTAACCCTTGAACAAAAAGAAAGAGTTACTTTATTCCCTAAAAATCAAGAAAAGAAAGAAAAATGGTCAGAAATTAAAGAAGAAGATAAAGCCCCGGGTAAGAGAAGTTATGAAGATAGACATTTAGATTAAAATAATTATAAATATTAACAAAATAGACCAAGGGGGAAGAAAAATCTTTCCCCTTTTTTTTAAAAGCAGATTTTTTTCACATTATCTTATTCTTCATGTTTCTTTTTTTGGTAGGCTTTCCATTGAAATTTTGATAACATTACAAAGAACTACGATGATACCCACAATGAATCCCGTCTTTTTTAAAATTCTTTCTTGCGTCCTTTACTCTTTAAACAACGTTTTTTTAAAAGCTTTACCCTTAACCCCGCTGGTTATTATCGCCCTTCAACACACAGTGGCCACGTGTTTCCTTTGGCGCCCTGGTATTTTTGTGCCTCTTTCTGATACGCGGTGCTGGATATCCAGTGCATTTGCTTTTCTAGGAATGATTTTTTGGATTTTTTCCCTTAAAAATCTTTCCGTATTCCAAACCGTCACTTTAGGGTTCCTAAGCCCCATTTTCACTATTTTAGGGGCCCGGGTCTTTTTAAAAGAATCCATCACTCTGATCAAGTGCTTAGCCATCTTGTCCAGTATTATAGGAGGTCTATTCATCAGCCTGGAATCACGCATTTTGACTTTGATATTTCAAAAAGACGACATTCATTTTTTTCTACCCTTAGCAGGTTCTGTATGTTTTGCCGTCTGTCAATTGATTAATAAAAAAAATCTACACAAACACTCCTATCAAGCTCTGACGTTTTTTATGGCGATTTCTTTATCTTTTTTATCTTGGGTTACTTTGTTCCTAGAATGGCTTTTTAGTCATTCTCACCCCTCACTTTCTTTTCCCACAACGCCCACAGTATGGCTCAACGCTGTTTTATTAGGTCTGTCCACGGCAGGAGCCTTTTTGTTTTCCAACAAAGCGCTATCTGTCAAAGAAATCACTTTTTTGCTTCCCTTTGGAAGTACTCGTTTTATAGCCACGGCTTTATTAGGATGTTTACTCTTCTTGGAAAAAGCCCCTTCCCTTTTATTCGGATCCTTTTTCTTTTTGGAAAAAGCCCCTTCTCTTTGGATGTGGGGGGGCAGTATCATTATTATTGTAAGCCTTGCGCTGCTGACACGTCATGAAAAAAATTTTCCTACTTCTCTTAATCGCTCTGAACAGTCCTAAAAGTTACACGTTACCCCTGAAAACCAACCCCCAAGAAATTGTATTCGATAGCGAGGCTTATGATTTTATAACCGACCTTTGTCGTCCGATTTTAAAATTTCTCCCTGCAAAAACTTTGCTGCAATTCTATTTTATCAACAGTCCAGAAATTAATGCTTTTGCCACAACCCAGCATGTCTTTATCAATACAGGTCTTTTTCAGTCTCTAGATTTAAATTCTCTGGTCGGGATTTTGGTCCACGAATTAGGACACATTGCTGGTAAACACGTTCTTCAGTTTCAAGAAGCTTTGAAAAAAGCCCAAACGAAAGGTTTGGTTTCTACCATTCTGGGACTTTTGGTCATGACTGCAGGGGCCTTGGGAAAAGGATCTTCCAGTACGATGGGCGCCGGCGGAGGCCTTCAGTACCTAGGGGAAGTTTTTGCTTTACATGATATCCATCATTTCAGTCGGTCTCAGGAGGGGGCAGCGGACCAATTTGCCCTTAAAGTATTGCGCTCTTTAAATTGGCCTTTAAGCGGCTTTATGAACGTTATGGAGGATTTTGCAAAAAAAGAAAGCCTTTACAAAAATGAACACATGCCTTATCTGCGAACCCACCCTTTTTCGCAGGACCGCCTAGAAAGTGCACGGCGGGCTCTGGAATTCGCTAATCCCAAGACCCCAACCTGCCTCCCCGCCCCCATTTTAGATAAATTTTATCGGGTTAAAATCAAATTTATTGCCTTTACCAGTCCTGTGGAAAGCGCCACTGATTCTGTTCAGCAAGCCTGCGTTCCCCCGGAATATAAGTCCTATGGAAAAGCCATTGCTATGTATCGACAGGGATCGTTGCAAGAAGCTTTAAGTGAACTGGAAAGTTTTGAAAAAAACTGTTCCCAAAACGCATTTACCTTAGAGCTGCGCTCTCAGATTCTTTTTGATCTTAACCAAGCAGAAAAAGCTTGGCAGGCTATTGGCTTAGCTTGTAAAATGCGACCCCGAGATGCCTTGATCCAAGCCCAAAAAGCCATCGTTAGCCTGCAAACGGACAAACAAACTCATATCCAGGAAAGTATTCGTTGCCTACAGCGCTTGACCCACGCCCCTTCTCCTCAGACGGGCTCTTTGTGGTACTGGCTGGCGGTGGCTTTTGGAAAAACCAATCAGCCCGGCAAAATGCAAGTGGCTTTGGCAGAATATGCCCTTTACAAAGGAGAACTGCCCCGGGTCCAACAACATGTGCGCTTGGCTTTAAAACTTTTAAAACCTCAAGATCCCTATTATCACAAAGCCAAAGACTTGGAACACTTGTTAAAATCCAATCCCCCTTCTTCTTTTCAAGGTGAGCATTAAAAAAATATTTTCAAGTATGGCAATTCTTTTTTTTGTGTATTATAATATATTCATATTTTATTAACCGTGTATACAATATGAGTATTTCAAAATTATTAACAAGTATTTTATTGTTTCAGTCTGCCGTCCAGGCAACTTCCTTTGAAGAAAAGTATCAAGATTGTATAAAGAATAAAGATAATGATGCGGCAGAAAAAATCGCAAAACAAATTCAAGAAATGAAAGACCTGGGCGTCGACCCACAAACAAAGATTGTGGACGATCCATCGCAAGCATCGACCATCGCAGAATCTTACGTGTATTTTCTTACTACAGAAAGGGTTGTTGCTGTAGAATTTAGACGATCAGTACTTAAAAATTTAAAAGACCTGGGTATCAGCTCAACTACAAAGATTAAAGAATTCTGCTTAAATATAGGCACGACATCATCCCAAAAACAACACGTGTTTACCGGAGGAACTCTAGCAGAGCAGTATTTAACTTATGCTATGTTCTCTAATCTGCGCACAGACATGGAAGCAATAGCGCAAAAAATTCGAAAACTGCAATCTCTGGGTATCAGTGCAGATACAAAGATTGTGTACAATCCATCGCAAGCATCGACCATCGCAGAAGCCTACGCGTATTATCTGATTAACAAACGGGAAAACTTTGCAAACAAAACAGAAAAACACATCCAAGAAATGCAAGACCTAGGCATAAGCGTCAACACAAATATTGTAAGACCGTTGAATGACAATCTTTCCTTAGAAGATAAGTATGTACATTATATTATAAACACAGATTTTGAAGCTGCAGAAAAAACAGCAAAGGAAATTCGGTATAGAAATTTTGTAACAAAAACAAGAAGTCAAATGGACGATGTGCTAGGAAACTTTAAGATACTTACCAAGGAAGTTGAAGAAAAGCAGAAAAATTTACAAAACATAGAAAATCAAAAAGACGATTTATTAGAAAAAATTAAGCAACTTACTGATCAAGTTAAAGAAGAGAAGCAAACACTTAAGCAACTTACTGATCAAGTTAAAGAAGAGAAGCAAAAACTAAAAACAATAGAAACTGAAGCAGAAAATACCAGCAATTTTTTTAAGAAACTAGCTGCGCAAATCGGAACAGATAAAAAGCAGACTTTTTGGCAGAAAATCAAAAACTTTTTTTTGGGAGATCCAAATACAAAACTTCAAGCAAAGCTACCGGATGACCTAAACATTTTAATAAGCACAAAACTTGAATACTTAGAGGCTGTAAAGAAAGCAATCAGTGCTGGGGAAAAAAAATTAGAAAAAGAAAAATTATCAAAATCTAACACCTTCAAAAATCTGGGAAAAATAGAAGAAAAATAAAAGTGTAACAATTAAATAAAAAAGGATGCAGTCGCATCCTTTTTTATGTCTAACCCCTATCTACATTGTCAACTTTTTTAAAAATTAACTTCAAAGAGATCCAAAAAAAATACTCCTATCTAAAAAATTGTTTTTTTCATGATTGGCTTCGTTTATACCCTTATGGTAAAATAGATCGCTTACTTCTAGAGGTATTCATGTATTTTTTAAAATATTTTTTTTCATTTTTGGGCCTATGTATCCTGGCAGGAGGATGTGGCAAAAAAGCATCTCACACCCTTTATTGCGCTACTTCAGCAGACTATCCACCCTTTGAATACGAAAAAGATGGAAAGCTGACAGGTTTTGATATCGAATTAGCAGAAAAGATTGCATCCCTTCTGGGAAAAAAAGTAGTTTTTAAGAATATGGCATTTTCAGGCATTCTTCCGGCTTTAAGTTCTGATCAAGCTGATTATTGCGTTTCTGCCTTTGGAAAAACAGAAGAGAGAGCTAAAAATTTTGATTTTTCTAAGCCTTATTATCAAGATACGCCCAGTTATGCGGTTTTATTCAGAAAAGATAACCCGATTAAAAGTAAAAAAGACTTGGAGCATAGAAAAATAGCTGTACAGTTGGGAACTGTCGAAATGCCCCGCTGGATGGAGGCTCAGAGGGCTGAATTGGTCTATATCGATCTGGTGACTCAAAGCATTGAATCCCTGAAAAACGGCGTCGTAGACGGAGTCATGGTAGAAGGGTGCCAAGGGGCCATCTTTTGTAAGGAAAATCCTAATCTGGAGTATATCACTTTCAAAATCCCTGCTACTGCAAACAGTGGCTATCGTGTTGTCTTAAAAAAAGACTCCCCTTTAACGGAACAGGTCAACAACGCCATTGCCGAGCTGCGCCGTAACGGTTTTTTAGATGAACTTCAAAAAAAATGGATGTCCATAACACCGTGACATACATTGAACAATTTTTATATGTAGGCAAAGGCCTTTTTTTCACTCTGCAGCTTTTGGTTTTAAGCCTATGCTTAGGAGGTTTTGCAGGTTTTATATTAAGCTTTTTGCGTTTTACAAAGCGGTTTCACCACCCTATCGCCATCTTTGTCTCGGTCATCCGGGGAACTCCGTTAATATTGCAGCTTAGTATTGTCTTTTATTCTATTCCCCGTTTGACAGGGTGGCAGATGGACTTCCTAAGTGCTGGTCTCTTTGCCTTTGGTCTGAACAGTTCAGCTTATATATCTGAAATTTTCCGCTCGGGTTTAGAAAGTTTGCCCAAAGGACAATTTGAAGCAGCGCAAACCTTACATATTCCTGTTTTTTATATGTGGCGGGATATTATTATTCCTCAAATGATCCGCCGAGTCTGCCCAGCGTTAACCTCAGAAGTCATTAATCTTTTAAAAGAAACGGCGCTGATTTCTTCTATTGGGGGCATCGATATCATGCGTCGAGCCCAATTGTTAGCAGCTTCTCAATTCACTCACTTTTTGCCGCTATGCGTTGCTGCTTTGTATTACTACGTATTGGTTTTGTGTATCGAGTACGGAGGCAAAATCATAGAAAATAGGTTAAAAAATGCTTAAAATTAATAATCTTTGCAAACTCTGGGGTCAAAATATCATATTAAATGATATTTCTTTATCTATTGATTCTTCAAAAATTACAGGTTTAGCGGGACCTTCCGGCAGTGGGAAGTCGACCCTTTTAAGATGTATTCAAAAATTAGACCAACCCAATAAAGGGCACATCGAATTTCAGGGACAGACAGGTTTTATGTTTCAAGACTTTCAGTTATTTCCCCATATGACTGTCCTTTCCAACCTCACCTACGCGCCTTCCCTTAGAGATCCCAAAAAAGATTGGACACAGAAAGCACTTTTTTTACTGCAACAGTTGGGCCTTAAAGATAAACGTGATTGCTATCCTGATACCCTTTCAGGAGGACAAAAGCAAAGAGTAGCCTTGGCCCGCAGCTTGATGATAGATCCCGATCTGTTATTATGTGATGAACCAACCTCAGGCTTAGATATCAACACCATTCAAGATGTGTCAAAAATCTTAAGATCTTTATCAGGAAAAGGGTTGTTTATTGCTTCTCACGATCTAGACTTCTTAACCAGTTTATGTGACCGCATTATCATTCTAAGGGAAGGGAGCATCGTTTTTGATGAAGAACTTCAAGGGTTGAAAGACCCTATTGACACCTTAAAACAATACTACCACAGTTCTTAAAAACATTTCTTCGTTCTGAATACTATGACAAAAAAACGAATGATAAAAGTACAGATCATTTTGTCCGTCATTATTTTGATTAATAAATACCAACTTATTCACAAAAACAATTCTTCAAAGGATTCTCCAGAATCTCAATGCGTTTCTTATTCTTGACCCTTTTTTTGGGCCTTCTATAGCCGTTTTATTTGCATCGATAAGCGCAGCCTCATACTTCATATCCGCCCCCAATAAGTAAAGCTTTGCAGCCAGGTAAAGCAAAATCCAGATACTTGCTCAGCCTATCTTCTATCCATTTAATTCCTTTGTAGCATGCCAATTTCGCTTATTCCATCATTTGCCTAACATGAAAATATGTGCAATATTCTGTGCTATATTGCAAGGCCATAAATAGCTCATTTTTCATACCCAACTTACTTCTTCTGACACCTTTCATTTTTTTATCCACTTCTTCGCATATTTGGTTTCTTTTGTTGAAGCCACGTTTTAATCCGATCTTCATACAACACAATCAGGGTGGATACCGCAATCAGCATAGATCCAATAGCTGTGGTGGTGCGTGGTATTTCGGAAAAAACTATATAACCCAAATAAGACGATAAGATTAACTCTAGATACCGATAAGGAGCAACAGAAGAAATATCTACGTAAGAAAAAGCCTTAAGCAAACAGTACAAGATCATATTACCCGTTACACCTAACACACCAAGAGCAATCAAAGCAGACGTGCTGGGAGGTACCCAATCTATGCTGGCTGGCACAGAACTGAACAGTGTTACAAAAAATCCGGAATAAAATAACATATCAAGAGTAGATTCTTGGTTGACAAACCGCTTATTTACAACATCTAGTAGGGAAAATAGCATGGCTGAAAGCAGCAAAGCTTCTATACCCCCCACGTTTACGGTCCATGATCCTTGGATGCATCCCCAATTCCACCGATTTATCACAATTAACGTGCCCAAAAATCCCAAAATGGTGGCCACTATTTTTCCAAAACTCAACTGTTCTTTTAAAAATAATCGCGCAAAAATCAAAATAAAAATGGGTATTGTAAAATTAATGGATGTCGCTGTGGCCATAGGGACACGGCACAACCCAAAACACCACAAAACCATTCCGATGTACAGCAAAAAGCTGCGCAACACATGCAGTAAAATAGATGTTTGGGGGGTACTGATGCCTTGAAACCGTTGATGCAGCACAAAGGGTAATAAAATCAAGGTACTGGATAAAAATCGTGTAAAAATAATTTGTTGCGCACCTATTTCGCTGCCCACATATTTCATGATTAAATCATTGGTGTTGTCCAAAACGAGGCTGAGAACAAACCAGATAATTCCCAAATATTTCTTGTCCAAGTTCAATTTAAAAGCTAAGTTGATCATTATAATCTCCTTTATAATGCAGAGCGTGTGGTGATCTGAATCGTTGCTGGCATTGTGTCCCAAGATAAAGAATATTTTTTACAAAAATTTCCCCAGTGCGTGCCTATGGCCAGGCAATGCATGCTGTTAATATGCAAGATAGCGTCATTTTTTTGAACACTCCCATAGGTTTTTCCAAAATAAACAGTTTCTTTAAACACGACGGTGTGGTCACTAGAAATCTGCACAGGATAGGAATGACCTTCTATCACACCATATCTGCTTACAAAATCGGCCTCCATGTTAGTCCAAGCATTACCATAGGAATCTGCGATTTCAATGGATCCCACAATATCGCGACCGTCGTGTTTGGGCTTTAAGATGGGCAAACGAAATAAGGGATGGGTATAGAGCGTGCCTATTTGATCTGTTTGAATGGCACTACTGGCCCACTGAGCAGCACAATATGCGTATAAATCTCTGCCATAAGATGTATGGCTTTTAGCCATGGGATGCAATACCTTTTCTTTGTCTAGAGATATAATTTTTGAAAAACCATACCATTCATCGATAAAGGTTAAGACCCCGTTGTTTGGTGCAACAAAATAATGGCCTGTGGTTGATTCCGCTAACAAAGCAAGCTGATCTGTACCTACATCCGGATCAATAGCGCAGACAAAGATAGTTCCAGGTGTCCAATGAGAAAAAACTTGCGCTAATCGGTAGGCCGCTGTTCGAACACAAAAAGGGGGAATATGGTGACAAAGATCCTGTACCTTTAAGTACGGATTAACAGAGTCAATAACGCCATACAATTCGCTGACAGAACCATCATGCGTTCCAAAATCTGTCATTAACACGATCGATTTGTTTTTGTTCACAAAAACTTCACCTTGACCTGCACATTTTACATATATTAAAACAAAATAAAGAAATGTCAATAGACGATATAGAATGCGCAGTAGAGTTTTTTTTTGCTGTAATAGCCAAGCATTGCCTAAAAGTCACTTTGCAGCAGCACAAACTTTGAACATTCCTATTTTTTCCAGTTGATGTGACCGCATTATCATTCTAAGGGAAGGGAGCATCGTTTTTGATGAAGAACTTCAAGGTTTAAAAGACCCTATTAACACTTTAAAACAGTACTGCAACGTTTCTTAAAACAATCTATTCATTCTGAATCATATTAGAAAAAAACTCATGAGAAAAAAATTATAGCTTATCTTGTCTATTACTGCTTTCACAACAGCTACAGTTTTGATTACAAATAAGATTCTTCAAAATATTCGTTTAAAAAACTCCTTTAAAGAAGTCTGGGATTTTATTCAAAAAACACGTTCTGAACAAGCGGGTTATTACACCCATATTATGGTGGATCTGACCGCTACAGTAGAAAGCGGTCTTTCTTCCCCTTGGCATAAGTGTTGGAAAAAAGGTTTTGGCTTTGAAGAAATAATGCAAAAGATAGATGCTGACCTTTGCAGAATCGCAAACCAGAAAATTTTTATCAATAAAGAAGATCTGATCAAGATAAAACTGATCACTGAAAAGACTTCGACTTGGGTTCAAAAGTTTTCAGAGATTTCTCATAACCCCTCTGCCAAAGAACTCCAAATAATAGAAGAATTAAAAAATTTACAGAAAAGTTTTTGATTTTTTAAAGAGAGAATTTTGAAATTTTTTGGTATAAATAGGATTTTTTAAACTAAGAATCTACGGCTTGACGGATATCAGCATACCGACGCAAAGCTTGAGCTCTTTGACTATTGTGTTGCACAACAGGGGCTGGATAATCATGATACGGATGACTATCCCAAGGTATATGAATCTTATCATCACTTAATCCCCGCAGCTCGGGAACCCATTGGCGAATATATTCCCCAGAAGGATCAAACTTTTGACTTTGTAAAACAGGATTAAAGATACGAAAATAAGGAGAGGCATCTATACCCGTCCCCGCACACCACTGCCAGTTCATACTGTTACTGGCCAGATCTCCATCCAATAAATGCTCTAAAAACCATTCCGCCCCCAGGCGCCAATCGATTAACAAATCTTTGGTTAAAAAAGAAGCCACAATCATGCGCACCCGATTATGCATAAAACCTGTACATAATAATTGACGCATTCCCGCGTCCACCATAGGATAGCCCGTCAAGCCTTGCTGCCACTTTTTTAACTGCTCTGGATCATTATCCCAAACAAAATGATCAAACTCTTTTCTAAGATTGCGTTCAGATACTTCAGGAAAATGGTATAAAGTATGATAGGCAAAGTCTCGCCAACCCAATTCCTTTAAAAAGCATAGTTCACAGTCACTGGGGGCACCTTGTTTTCGCACAGCTTCAAGTACACGCCAAACATGAATTTCCCCAAAATGCAAATAAGGTGCTAAACCGGAAACTGCGCAAGAAGCAGGAAAATCTCGACCTTTTTTATAGTTTGGTAACCCCTCTTCTAAAAAAGTTTCAAGCTTTTGGCAAGCGCCTTGCTCTCCTGGTGTCCAATATGAGGAAAAATCAGGAGCATTTTCTATTAATGACCAAGAGTCTAAATCCTGCGAATCCACCACCAACCCTTGGGCTTGAACGGGTAACGGTGCTATGGCAGGTGGAGAGGACAGTTTTTTTGAAATGTGCTTCCAAAAAGGTGTATAGACCTTAAATCCCTGAGGCCGGTCTGTTTCCCAGGGTTCTATCAAAAGGTTACCTGGGCTGTCGTAAACATCAACTCCTTGGGCAGTAAGATGCTGATGAATCTGTTGATCCCGAACCTGTTCCCAAGGTTCATAACAACGATTATAGTACAATGCACTCACACAGTGCCTTTGAACCAGATCTGGTAAAATGTGAATTGCCTGCCCTTTGCTAAGAGTCAACTGCAGACCTTTGCGATTTAATGCTTGGCTCAAAGCTTTAAGGCTGTGATACAACCACCATTTTTGAACACCTCTGACGGATTCTTCTTCTAATATATATATAAGTATCACGTGCGTATGTTGGCTTAAGGCCTTAGCAAACGCGACGTTATCTAAAAGACGCAGATCCCTACGAAACCAACATAAAGAAGTCGATGTCATACCTATTTTCTTAACCTTCTTGTTTTAATTTAAGCCACAGCTCATAAATATGACGTAACAAAGGAAGAGATGGTAAAAAATCTTGCTTCATCAAAGGCATGGTCTGTTCATTGGGAAAAATATTAGGATCTTGTAATAGCTCTGGGTCTAAAAAAGTAAGAGAGGCTTTTACGGCATTGGCAGACTTTAAACGATTACTGATAAAGGCCATATTTTCTGGCCTTAAAATGAAATTAATAAAAATATGAGCATTTTGCTTATGTTGCGCCCGCAAAGGAATGGTCATCACATCCCCTGTCATCATCACCCCTTCTTTAGGAATCACAAAATTCACATTTTTTTTAGGATTCATCTGTTGTCCCCTTTCCTTAGCCGTCATCGCAACGTCCGAGTGTGCTTGAATGAGGCAAGCTTGTTCATCCAATAGGTTGGCTTCTTGGCTTCCATTCTCAAAACGTGCAATCAAAGGTCGCACCTTACGCACAAGCTCATAGGCCTGAGTCCAATCCGAAAAATTCTGACTGCACGGGTCTTTACCCATGTAAAGCAAAGCGGCTTGAAAGACATCTTTTGCCGTGTCCAAGCAGTAAATACGCTGCTCTGTTAACTTTTTAGCATATAAAGGATCAAAAATTAAACCCCAAGTCCGGGGAATAGACCCCAAACTTTCTTTCACTGCTTTCACATTGACGCCCAGCCCTACACTTCCAAATAGATAAATCACCCCGTAACGATTTTCTGGATCAATATCTTCCAGCTTTTCGGTCCATTTTTTATCTAAACCTTTGGCATTAGGGACTAAACTATAATCAATAGGGCTTAAGAGTTTCGACTTCACAGCCCTGGCAAAAGAGGGCCAAACTGTTAAAATCACCACATCATGATTACTGGACATATACAGATTCGTTTCCGCCACCTCTTCACTTTCGTAAGCGTCACACACCACGGTAATGCCCGTTTCTTTTTCAAATCTTTCTAAAATTTCTTGGGGAATATAATCTGCCCAATTATAAAGATAAAGAACATTCTTCTTAAAAGAACACCCTGTTAAACTTCCAAGCAACAACACTGCAAAAAAAGTTTTCAGATTCATGCCCCACACTGTTATGTCCCGCACTGATTAAATATCTTGCTAAACAACTTTTAGACCTGATCTTCAGCAACAGAAGGAATCACCTTTAAAGGCTGCGTTAAAATGGTGATCTCGTAAATTTTTCTGGGGTCGGCTTGTTTTATTTCAAAAGAAAAGCCCAATGGATGATCAATAATTTCCCCTTTTAAAGGTACACGACCTAAAAAAGCACACAACCATCCCCCAATGGTATTGACCCGATCTTCGTCTGAAGCGGTGAAGATCGGTTGAAATTCTTCATTGAACTCCTCTAGGCCCATTCTTCCCCGAATCACCCAGGGATCTTTGCTGATGATCATATCTTCTTCTTCTGGAGCCTGTCCCAAAACTGCCGAGCGAAACTCTTTTAAAATATGACCTTTGGTCACCATACCTTCAACACCGCCGTACTCATCGACAATAAATAATGCCACACCGTGAGCATCATACAATTCATTCATAGCCTCTTTAACTGTCATAGCAGAAGGCACAAAAGATGCATGATTCAAGTAGCGATACCACTTATCTTCCTCTGCACTGGACTCTCTTAAGGCAAACACCCCGTGAATACTGATGGCCCCTGTAATATGATCTAAAGTATCGCGATAAACAGGTAACCAACGAAAACCTGTCTTTAAAAACGCCTTTACAACTTCTTGAAAACTAAATTGGTACGAAACCGCCACAATATCACTTCTGTGAACCATAATTTCGGATAACGGCTCATTCAAAAAAGCTTCTATTCTGGCCGAAAGCACTCCAGATTCTGTCCCATTATTTTGACTGGGAACAGGCTTCTTAAAAAATATATTTTTCAACCAGTGGATCATAGTGTCAGCTTCCCAGAAACAGTCAAGAAGAAATTCTTTCCTTAGAATACAATATTCAAAAAAAAAATAATATCCAGAATGATCACAAAATTGAATCTGAACGATCATCATCCTTCCAAAAACAGCTGCAGCACGGATTTAATACAAGGCAGCGATAAGAGAAAGATCTCTGGAACATTGCTCTGCTACAAAACTTTTCTTACACTATCAAAAAGATCTTAAGGAAAAAGCTGTGTGCGGAATAGTAGGATTTGTCAGCTCTGGACCTGTTATAGATGGCCTCATCCAAGGTCTAAAAAAAGTAGAGTATCGGGGCTATGATTCCGCTGGGGTTGCCATCATCGAACAAGGTATCATCAAACGCCATCGGGCGGTAGGGCCATTGGCTGCACTGATGACCGAGCTTCCCCCTTTTCAAGGCACTGTAGGAATTGGACATACCCGCTGGGCTACCCATGGAAGAGCAGAAGAAAAAAATGCTCACCCTCACTGCGGCAAGGGAACTGCCGTAGTTCACAATGGCATCATTGAAAACTTTCAAGCCCTAAAAAAAGACTTATCCTTTCAAGGTATCCAATTTGAAAGTGATACAGATACCGAGGTCATTGCGCATCTTTTTGCGACTTCAGAGCATTTAACCAACTTACAGGAAAGGGTCTTATTTGTTTTAAAACAACTAAAAGGAAACTTTGCCATTGCTGTTCTGCTACAAGATTGTACAGATTGTATCATCGTTGCTCGCAAAGGCCTCAGCCCTTTGGCAGTGGGACAAGGAAAAGAGGGCTTCTATGTAGGTTCGGATCTTTCCAGTCTTTCAGGCAGCGCCCAAAAAGTCGCTTTTTTAGAAGATGAAACTTGGGGAGTCTTATATAAAGACCAAGCGATTTTTTATGACTGGACTGGCCAGGAAAAACACCTTAATTTTTACCCCAACCCCCTTCAGGCTCAAGAAACAGAAAAAGGTGACTTTCAGCACTTTATGCTTAAAGAAATCTATCAACAGGCAGATTTGGTCCGTATTCAAGGCCTCCCTGCCCTGCCCGCAGAAGTTTGCCAGGCTTCCTTTTTTACGGCTCTGGGATGTGGAACAGCGTTTTACGCCGCCTGGGTCGGAAAGTTTTTCCTAGAACGTCTTGCAAAACGCTTCCTGAATCTGGAACTGGCTTCCGAATTCCATTACCGAAATCCTATCCTACCCGACGGGGTCAGCATTGTGGTTTCTCAGTCCGGGGAAACTGCCGACACCCTGAAAGCCACTCTGTACGCCAAAAGTCAACAGCAATATGTATTGGGAATGATCAATGCTCCCCACAGCTCTATTTCCCGGCAAGTAGACTACCTTATGCCTACAGGCGCAGGAACAGAAATTGGGGTCGCATCAACCAAAGCTTTTACCATGCAGGTCCTGAGTTTTTTAAACCTCAGTTTGGCGCTATGTTCAGATGCACCCTTACGTCAAACCGTATTAGACTCTTTAAAGGAAATTCCTTCTGTATTAAAGGATATTATCCAGCGAAGTCATGAGTTTGCCCAAATCGCTGCTGTTTTATCGCAATACCAAAGTATTTTATATTTAGGAAGAGGACTGCATTATGCTTTGGCGTTGGAAGGGGCGTTAAAGATGTCAGAACTCTCTTACATTCATGCTCAGGGCTTTGCCGCCGGAGAGCTGAAACATGGCCCCTTGGCTCTGATCGACCCCCAGCACCCAGTGGTTGTTTTGGCACCTTGGGATGAGTCTTTCAGCAAAACACTTTCTAACCTTCACGAGGTTAAGGCCCGCAATGGACCCATCTTCTTAATCACAGATACGAAAGGAGCCGCCAGTTTAGAAGGCTTGAAACCCGAAGGCTTATTTATGTATCCATCCCTACAAGAGCCTTTATTACAAGTCTTTCCCAATGCCATATGTGTTCAATTACTGGCTTATTACACCGCATTACACAAAGGGCTTTCCATCGATCAACCCCGTAATTTATCAAAATCTGTCACCGTAGAATAAACTTTTTTGCAATAAACTAGGATATCTTTGAAAAAAATATTGAAACATTTAACAGAATATAGTGGTTTTTTCTTAATTTCCCGCCTTTTTAAATTCTTGGGCTTAAAAAAAGCCTCGGCTTTGGCAGGGTTTTTGGGAAAAAATATTGGCCCCTACTTGCCTGCTACCAAAACAGCCAGGGATAACTTATCGCATATTTTCCCCCATATGGGGCCTATTGCAAAAGAACAGATTATTTCAGAGGTTTGGGAACATTGGGCTAAAGTTGCCAGTGAATACTGCCACTTAAAGTCATTCTTCGATGATTCATTAATAGAGATTCGAGGTGCGGAGATTTTAGAGTCTTTACCTTGCAAGAAGGCCATCTTTTTTTCCGCTCATCTAGGGCATTTCCAGATGATACCCCTGATCTTAAAAAAAAAGGGATGGCCTGTTCTTCAACTCTACCGCCAAGCCAACAATCCCTTTGTGGATAAAGATATGCGGTCCTTTCAGAAACAAGCCTGTCATCAAGTGGCCTCAAAATCAGAAAATGCAGTGTTCAAAATGATCCAAGCCTTAAAACGCCAAGAATCTGTTTTTGTCTTAGTCGATCAACGCTTTGGTCCTGGACCCCAGATTCCTTTTATGGGCTATCCGGCCTATACTCTGACCACGCCCGCAGAGCTCTGCAAACGCTTTGATTGTCCTTTTATTCCTGTACGGTCTGAGCGCTTGAACCCTACCTCTCAAGCACCAGCTTGGTTTCGTATCACCTTTTATCCCCCTTTATCCTGTCAAGGCAATGCTGAAGAAATAATGATTCAAGCGCATGAACTGATGGAACAGTGGATCAAAGACAACCCGGCCCAATGGTTTTGGGTTCACAAACGTTGGATTTTTGAAAAAGATCCAGAAGAAGACATTTTATTTTAGATCACACATTCACTAAAAAAAAATTTAATCCCTAGAATTCTTACGTTATTCCCCTGTTCACAGAACTATCTTATGATAAAAAGATATAGGCCAGATCCTACAGGTATCCAAGAAGTATGCAAGAAAAAGCAACCCATCTTGACTTACAGGCGCAAGTCCATCAGCTTTGCGGACCAAACCCTGGACTTTATACCTTTTATCATTCTTATGTTCAAAAAGCCCGTCATATCCTACAACCTTTATGTGGAATAGGAACTTTTTTACTTCCATTTTTAAAAGAAGGGTTTCCTATTCAAGGATTTGACCATCGCCCTCACTACCTAGAACAATTAAAAGAAAATGCAGCATTTAAAGACTTGAGTCCCGTTATATGGCAACAAAAGCTAGAAGATTTTTGCAAAAACACTGCTTACGATTTAATCATTTTACCGGATGCTTCTTTTGGAAGCCTGGTTCAAACACAAAGCATTAAAACAACTTTACAAAATCTCCATAAAAGTCTTCAGGTAGGAGGTTCTCTTATTTTTGATGTACAAACAATTCATGACGCCCCTCGTCCCGGCACATTGCATCAATCTCATTGGATGACACCCCAAGGACAAAAAATTTTTCTATCTTTTTATTCTTGTCTAACGGGTTCTATTGGAACATCCATTCGTAAATACGAACTTCTGGACAAACAGAAAGTTCTGCAAACCGAGGTTTACGAAATACAATACCGCATTTACGACGAGGAAGAAATTTTAGATCTTCTGCAACAAGCAGGATTTTGCCATGCCAAAATAGTGCAAAATCCCCAGAATCAAAAAATTATTGAAAATCGTCTGATCTGCCAAGCCACCAAAGAGGGCTGAAAGGATCAAATAACCCAGAAGAAAAATATAGGTGATAACCAAGGTTTCAGGAAAAAATTTCAAAAAGAGTCCCGATTTCACGCGCTATTCTGTAAAAAAATATCATTTGAAAAAATAATTAAGAAGAAGTACCTCAATTTTCTATTCGAAAAGAACCTCTCTTAGCTGCAGTAAAATTTTCCAAAACTCTTTAACTTGAAAATAAAGTATCTGAATACCTCCCACAATTTTAAGGGCTTATCAGTCCTTCTTTAAGCAACTTGACATCCTTGCGCTAACTGCTAAAATAAAAGTGATTGGGGTGTATAGCTCAGCGGTAGAGCACTACGTTGACATCGTAGGGGTCACAAGTTCGATCCTTGTTACACCCACCAAAGTTTTAATTTTCAAAAACAGATCCTATGATTATCGGTATCGGAGTAGACTTGCTGGATGTGGGTCGTTTTCAAAGCGTTTTTGATCGTTTTGGAAAAATTTTCCTGCAAAAGATTTTTTGTCCACAAGAACAGATTTATTGCGACGGCCAGTTTAATCCTGTTTTAAGTTATGCAAAGCGTTTTGCGGCTAAAGAAGCCATTTCTAAAGCTTTGGGGCTTGGCATAGGACGCATCCTTTGCTGGAAAGATATGGAAATTTGCAACCATCCTTCGGGCAGTCCTTTTGTGGTTTTTTCACAAACCTCTCATCAGGCTCTTCAAAGTTTCTGGCCCGGTCTTAAAGTGCACATCAGTCTTTCAGATCAACCATGTTACGTACAAGCTTTCGCGGTAGCTACCCGTACCATTCCTTTTTCGGGCTAAATAAGCCAGAAAAAAACGAGTCACTAGGTTTTGTGTCTCAAAAACTTCGTTGTACTGTCCCCTCGCCCCTTTTAAAATTCCCTGACTGCGGAAAGATAAAAGCCCTGGAAAGAAAAATTATTGCTCGGCAATTTTTTTCTCAATAACCTCAACCAGCTCATCCCAATTAACACGCTGCTGGGACTTTTGCCTTAAATCTCGTAAAACCACGACCTCTGCTTCCAGCTCTTGAGCATTAGCGACAACCACAAAAGGAAAACCTTTTTTATCCGCATATTTCATTTGTGCTTTTAAGGATTTTTGATCTAGATAAATTTCGGTGGCAATCCCCCCGTCTCGTAATAACCGAGATAACTTTAAGTAAGCAGAACGACTTTGACGGTCTTGGCAAGTTACCAAAACCCAAGCCGGGGTCAAACGAAGACCGCGAAAGACTTCTTTTTGCATCAAAATGCTCAGCAACCGTGAAATCCCTAAAGAAGCCCCCACCCCAGGAAAACTCTTCTGACTGGCAGCCAAACGTTCCACCAAGTTTCCATACCGACCTCCCCCGCAGACGCTGCCCAAAGAAGGATGACTTTTTAATGTGCCTTCATACAATGTCCCAGTATAATAAGAAAGACCCCGTACCAAGCTTAAGTCTACGATCATATTCTGGGTCGCACCAAATTCATCCGCCACATCCATCACTTCTTCTAATTCTGTAATTCCTTGTTGAAATTCACGATGGTCGCAAAGGCTGCGCAGTTCCTGCAAATCTGAACTCCCAGCCCCAGACGCCATGTCCATTAAGATCTGCAGCAATGTTTTGGGTAAGGCTTGGAGCTGTAATAGCTGGAGAATATCAGCCAAAGATAATTTGCCCACTTTATCCAAAATACGTAAGACTTTCCCAGCTTTTATATTTTCTAGACCAAAAGATGCCATTAAGCCAAAGAAAATTTTACGGTTATTCAGGCGCAAGACAAAATCATTCAAATGCAATGCAGAAAAAACCTGCTGCATCACCGCAATCACTTCTCCGTCATAAGCCAAAGGAAGTTCTTCTTGCCCCACAATATCAATGTCACACTGGGTAAATTGACGGTATCTTCCCGCCTGAGGACGTTCCCCACGCCAAACCGGCCCTATGTGATACCGCTTATAGGGAAAGCACAGCTCGCCTCCATACTGCGCCACATACCGCGCTAAGGGCACCGTCAGATCAAAACGCAGCGCCAAATCCCTTTGACGGCCTCCTTGCGGATCTGCCAAACGATACAGTCCATAAATTTCGTGATCATCCCCTTTGGAAAGAAGAGTATCTACTTTTTCCACCGCCGGCGTCTCTACGCTTCCAAAGCCATATAACTCAAATATTTCTCGGATCACGCCCAAAATATGATCCACAATACGTTGTTCCTGAGGCAACCATTCGGGAAATCCAGAAATGCCTTTCATTATTTTTACTCTGAAACTCTAGATATTCTAGGATACCTTTTAATTTCTTTTTTGCCAGCCCCATATCTGAGATCCACACTAAAAATTTTGTTAAAAACCCTCCTAAAATCATAAACAGAGATCTTGCAAAAAATGTATCAAAAAAATAATAATATTTAATTCTATAAGAGCGCGGTACGAGGAAGGTCAAAAAGGAAAATGAGCCGTAACTCAACCTATTTTTATCTTTAATTAAATTTTTAATTTATTAAATTAAAATCAATTGTTGTCATACTGTATCATAAGCGATCTTAAAAAAGGCATATTTTACCTTTCACGGACCTAAAGCTGCAGGACATAATCGATATATTAAAAAAAATGGCCATAAAACCTGAAAATGTTCGAGCTTTAAACTGGCCTAAATGGATACCTCTGTTTGCAACAGAGGATTTTCAGTCGCAAGTTCAGCAAGCAGAAACAATGCTAAAAAAAATTAATAAAAATCTTGAAAGTGAATATCCCTTTGAGTGTAATAGAAGTCTAACTAAAAAATTGTGTGCTTATTACATTTCGGAAAAAAATTTCCCCGAGGCAACAAAAATACTTGAAAAAATTGATAAAGCAAAAGAACAAAAAACGGTAGAAAAACAAAACTGACGCAATCAACAGAACAAACAAAAAACCACAACGGTTAAATATATCCATGGGGAAGGGTTTAAAAGCTCTCCTCTTTTGTTAGAATCGACGCCAGATTTTGGCCTTATTTTTTCAAAATACATTTTACTTAGATCTTGATTTTTTCAGCCTGAAATTCTTAGAATGAAGAGTATTTTAAAGAGATCCAAAGTGGTCATTACGCGTTTTGCCCCCAGTCCCACCGGCGTTTTACATTTGGGAAGTGCCCGAACAGCTTTGTTCAATTGGTTATACGCCAAAGGCCACGGAGGAAAATTTTTATTGCGTATTGAAGATACGGATCAAGCACGTTCTAACGATGCATTTACTCAGTCTATTTTATCCTCTTTGCGTTGGTTAGGACTGCCCTGGGACGGTGAACCGATCTTTCAGTTGGCGCGGCAACAACGGCACCAAGAAGTGGCTGTTGGTCTTTTAGAAAAAGGTTTAGCCTACAAATGTTACTGTTCCCCAGAACGGCTTCAGAATTTACGAGACCAAGCCATGGCCAGCGGGCAACAGCCCCGCTATGATCGCAAATGCAGAGAGCACGCAGAAAACCAGAATTCCCCTTTTGTCATCCGCCTAAAAGCCCCCCTAGAAGGACAAACGACGGTACAAGATGAAGTTCAAGGGACGGTCACCCTGGAAAATAGTACCCTGGATGATATGGTTTTATTGCGGGCAGACCAAAGCCCGACCTATATGTTGGCCGTGGTGGTGGATGATCATGATATGCACATCAGCCACATTATCCGAGGATCAGACCACTTTACCAATACATTTCGTCAAAAACTGCTTTATGAAGCTCTAGGTTGGACTTTGCCGGTCACCGCTCACATCCCCCTGATTCATGGACAAGATGGGGCCAAGCTATCCAAAAGACATGGGGCCGTTAACGTAGAAAGCTTTAAAGATCAAGGCATCTTACCCCAAGCAATGCAAAACGCCCTTTTACGACTGGGCTGGGCTCATGGAGACGAAGAGAAAATTTCTCTTTCTAAAGCCCTGGAATGGTTTGACTTTGGGGGTCTTGCAGCCTCGCCAGCCCGCTTTGATGAAAAGAAGCTTTGGGCCTTGAATGAATATTATCTGCGACAACTCTCTGCCCAGGAAGTGTTACAGCTTTTGGATTTACCTCCCCAGGCCGTCCCAGAAAAAGCCTTACAGATTTTGCCTGAATTACAACTGCGGGCCAGCACCTTGGTGGATTTAAAGGAAAGCCTATTGTTGTACGTCATCCCTGAACGGCCTCCGCTTTGTGACAAAATAAAAGCTCTTTTGACCTCCGAAATACAAGAGACTCTGAAGGCATTTACAGAAGAGTGCTTAAGAGATGACACTCCTTTGAACGAAGACGCGGTACGCAAGTGGGCTACGGAAAAAGGTCTGCCCTTAGGACAGATTGCCAAAGCTCTTAGAATGGCTTTATTAGGTCAAACTGTTTCCCCCGGTATTTTTCAGGTGACACAAACTCTGGGCCCCCAGTGGATCAAGCAACGTATCCACAAAACATGGGAAGAACTCACCAGAACTGTCTAAAAAAAACTGCTCTATAGACAAATTCGCGCACCCTCTTTTAGAATAAGAACTATCAAAAAAAGATGAATGGATTTTTAATGACACACTTAGAAGTTGTACAGGGTTATTAAGATGGGATGAACAAAAAAGACCTGGAGACGATTGCAAAATATTTACATGATGCTGTCCATATGCGGGGCCCTTTTTTGGAAAAAAAAGATAAGACAACAGTTTTGGAATTAACACCAAGCTTTTTTCCCTACTATGATCATTTTGAAATCAAAAGTATGACAGACCTGCAAGACCGCGTTTTGGTTGAGTATGAAATCCACTCTCCTGCCCCTACCCCCGTTTTTAAAGCCATTTCTGTGATACGCTTTCAAGACAACCTCATTTCTTCTATTGATATTTTTTCAGAAGGCTCTTGGAATCAAAACGATCCTGGCGCACACTAATTTTTCTAAGTTTAACCTATCCTACAATCAAGAATACTGAGTGAGATTTCGGTATTCTTTTTTTAGTGTAAGTTTTTCTTTTTTGATTTATTTTAGGGTCCAAAATTGACAAATCATATTATTTTTTGTATGATTTTTAATATTTTTTAATATGAAATACAAAAAATTTATATTAATAATTTTAGCTTTTCAGTTTTATACTCAGGCAGCCCCCAAAGGGAGCTTAGCCTATCAATTTGAAAATACGATAGACGAAAAGGAAAAGCACAGTTTAAAAGAATGGATCGATTTTTTACAAAACAACACTATCGATCCTGACACGACAATTCCAGTACTCCTGGTCAGATAGCAATAACATCATACAAAGATGTGCCTATCAAATTGCTTTTAAAGACTTTGAAAGAGCGTAATAATGTTTCCAAAATCTTAATGTCCTCAAAGAAATGAAGATTCATCCTCAATTTTTGAAAAAATTAAGGAGACCTGTTTTAACGTATCTATTGGTTATTTTAAAGACGCAGAAGAACCAGCTAAAAAAATCCAAATGTTGACAGATATTGGGATAAATCCTTTAACAGAAATTCCCGAGAACTGGCGGGACAGTAAAAAGATAAGACCACACTGTGCCTATAAAATTCAATCAAGATTTTTTGAAGAAGCCCAAGCGCTCATCGAAAGAATCGAAGAAAAAGAACCTACAAAAAAAAATCCATCGCGAAAACGATTAAAAATGCTTAAGGGGTTAAGATTAGAAGAACTCTTAACCCCTTTATAAAAGCCCCCATCTTGATTTTTATGCTCTGAGGTTCTTAGAATAAAGAGTCTTTGAAAGGATCCAAATTGGTCATTACGCGTTTTGCCCCCAGCCCCACCGGGAGGCTACATGCCGGTAACTTACGTCTGGCGTTATTGAATTTCTTGTACAGCCTACAACACCAAGGGAAGTTTATATTACGGATTGATGACACAGATCAAGAACGATCTTGCCTTCAGCACGAACACGCTATTTATCAAGACCTTCAGTGGCTAGGACTACGTTGGGATCTTTCTTTTCGTCAATCTTCCCGCGATGCTTTATACCAAAAAGCCGTTCAAAATCTCAAGGATCAAGGATTGCTGTATCCGTGTTATGAAACACTGCAAGAACTGGAAGAAAAACGCCAACAACAGCTCGCTAAAGGGCTTCCCCCCATTTACGATCGCAGCGCCTTAAATCAAGATTCTACTGCGGGTCCTCTTTCTGGACGAAAGCCTTATTGGCGCTTTTTATTGACGCACCAAGAAGAAACATGGGATGACTTGGTCCAAGGACCTTGCCATTACCATACCCAGCACCTCAGCGACCCTGTTTTGGTACGCCAAGATGGCAGCCTAAGTTACTTACTGTGCAGCGTCGTAGACGATCAAGATCCTGCCCACCCCATCAGCCATGTGATTCGGGGTGCTGATCACATCACCAATACAGCGATTCAAAGACAGCTGTTTGCGGCTTTGAAAAGGCCTTGTCCTGTCTTTGGCCATGTGTCTTTGGTCTCGGACGCCAGTGGGCACAAACTATCTAAACGGCAAGGCAGCACTTGCGCCGCAGACCTGCAAGGAGAAGGCTTTTTGCCTTTGGCAGTAGCCAAAGTTTTGGCCGAACTTGGTACTTCTAAAACGACAAAAAATACTTTTTGCCTACAAGATCTAGCCCGAGATTTAGATTTTTCTGCCTTTGGTCTGGCTCAACCCCGCTTAGATTCCTGTTTATTTGCCCAAGCCTCGGGAAAACTGTTTGCCAAGATGACTGCCCAAGACGTCAAGGCTTTTTTTCCTTCTATCAACGAAGCATTTTGGCCTTTGATTCAAGGTGAGATTCATAGCCTTAAAGAAATCCAATCCTGGCACTCTGTGATAGACCCTTCTTGGCAAGGTCCCAAAGCAAATCCAGAAGATCAGGACTATTTAAGGTGGGCTGGTACGCTTTTAAAGGAAAATTTTCCCGATTTAAATGTTTGCGAGTCTATGGAGCTTTCCCAATGGAAAAATTGGTTAAAAGAATTAAAACAACAACGTCAAGGTCCCGAGCTTTTTCGGCCATTACGTCAAAGTCTGACAGCAAAAGACCATGGTCCCCCTTTGCCCGAACTGTTGGCATTTTTAGGCAAAGAGGTGGTGCAACAACGCCTAAAGGCTGCTGTGCAAGATTAAAGAAAATAGATTCATTTTAGATCCAAAGGTAAGCCGATGATCAAAGAAATTACAAAAGCTTTAGAAGTGTTCACTCACATCTTTTCTCTTTTACAGACTGGCAATGTTCTGGTGCTCTTAGATGTGGATCAGACTTTAATCAGATTTTGGGGCAATGGCGCCTATCACGTAAAGTGACATTACTCGACCCTAAGTGGCCTGCAGTCATTCAAAAAATTCAAGAGCTTCCTTTAAATGGTCAATGCCTGAAAGCGTACGGCCTACCTAAAATAGACGTAGGTTCAGTAGGACCTATTCAAAACACTCAACAGTGGCACAATGAAGAACTCAAAAATTTTGATATCCTTTTTAGTCCTGCTTCAGAAGATGTTCCCAACCAAGCAGGGCATGGAGCTTTTGAAGAAGGAACGTTTTTTACAGGAAAGGTCTAAAACAGAGGTTATCGAGGCTTATTTTCCTTATATCCCTTACCTTCAATCTTGTTATTATGTTTTTGTAGATGACAAAAAAGAAGAACTAGAAAAAATGGAAACATGGTGTCAAAAAAGACATATTCCCTTCACAGGACTGCATTTCCGTGGTGACCTGCCCAAACCGGTCCCTTATCTTTTAGATCTTCAAAAACATCAGCTCATCACCCATCAACGTTGGCGGGAAGATCACGCAGCAGAAAAGGAATACAAAGAGCACCCAATAATATGTGGGATATGTAAAAAGTCCTATACCAATGATCACAAAAACCTAGAAAAAGAATCTTAAAATCTGTCATTGAGCTTATTCAAATGAACTATCTAAAGAAGAGACCTTTTTTTAAGGTTATTTTTCTAACTTTTTCGCATAGAACTTGTCTGAATTTTAGCTTACAATGAAAAAGAAGTATTAACCTAAAGTCCTGTGCTTACCAAACCTTCTTTTTTAAAAGCAAAAGTACGCTTATCTTCCGGGTATTTGCAAACCTTAAAACGCGTTCAGGATTTAGGTTTAAAAACGGTCTGCCAAGAAGCAGCTTGCCCCAATATGGGGGAGTGCTGGGATAAAGGACATGCCACCGTCATGATTTTGGGGGAAATTTGCACCCGGGCTTGTCGTTTTTGTAACGTTAAAACCGGAAAACCCACCGCTGTAGATCCCTCTGAACCTCAAAGAACAGCACAATTGGTCAAAGAATTAGAGCTCAGTCATGTGGTTATCACTTCGGTAGATCGGGACGACTTAGAAGATGGAGGAGCGTCCCAGTTTGTGCAAACGATTGCGGCAATCCGCCATCAAAACCCTGGCGTCACGGTTGAAATTTTAACACCAGACTTTTTAGGCAAAAAAGGAGCGTTAGAAGCGGTCGTGGAAGCCAGACCAGATGTCTATAACCATAACGTGGAAACCGTTCCCCGTCTTTACCCCCAAGTACGGCCCAAAGCCCGTTATTTTCATTCTTTGTACTTGTTAAAAAGAGTCAAAGAATTAGATCCGTCGATTTTCACAAAGTCAGGTTTTATGTTGGGCCTGGGGGAAGAACGCCAAGAAATCAGCCAGGTCATGAATGATTTGCGGGATGCGGATGTAGACTTTTTAACTGTCGGTCAATATCTGCAACCTACGCCTTCTCATCATCCTGTTTTAGAATATGTTCTACCTGAAGAATTTCAACGCATCCAAGATCGCGCTTACAGTAAAGGATTTTTGATGGTCAGTGCTTCCCCTTTCACGCGCTCTTCTTATCATGCCGGCGATCTTTTTATGCAACTAAAATCTAACAAAACAAGCAGATCATGAGTATTACCCAAGTATGGAACGCTTGTGAGGTCTTAGAAAACCTATCGCCTCTTTTACAAGGCGATCTTCCAAACCTTGTGGTGTTTTTGGATGTGGATCAGACTTTAATCTCTCCTATTTCGGGCAATGCTTTCCCTATTTTAGAAGCCTTTAAAAAAGATCATAAAAAGAATCCTCTGTTTCGTCAAATACTGGGTTGCTGGCGCAAGCAAAGACAGTGCAAACTGTTAGACCCTTCTTGGCCTACCATCATCAAGACGCTTCAGGAAAAATCCGTGTCTGTCCATGGTCTTACCCGAATAGATATCGGCTCTATTGGCCCTATTCCTTCTATGCAGCAGTGGCGCTGGCAAGAATTAAACTCTTTAGGGATCACCCTCAGCCCTTTATCAAAGGCCACACCCAGTCGTTTGGGACGGGGCGCTTTTTATAAGGGAATTTTCTTGACAGGGTTTGGCTCTAAATCAGAAGTGATTTCCAAATACACCTCTTATTTAGGCTTACAAGAAAAATCTTTGCGGGTTGTGTTTGTAGATGATAGGGCCTCAGAGCTTCTGGCTATGCAGCAGTGGTGTACAGCGCAAAATATTTCTTTTACAGGTTTTCATTTTTGTTCTTCCCATATTCCTCAGGAAATCCCCCACCTTTTGAAGCTTCAAAAACACATTTTGGTGACTCATCAACGCTGGGTGGAAGATACAGAAGCAGAACAAGAATATTCATCTTTTCCCCAAAAATGCCGCGAGTGTGGTCAGCTTTATGAACAAGACAGGCTGTGACTCCTTCCATCTTTCGCCTAGTTTTTCGTCCCGCAACCGAACAAGATCTGTCAAAAATGCTGCCTCTTTTTGAAGAACTAGGCTATCCCACATCCCACGAATAACTCTCCGCACGATTCAAACGTTTTCTAAACAACCCGGGTTATGGCATAGCTGTCTGTGAATAGGACTTACATATTGTAGGGTGGATCGGTTGGTCTAGGTCTGAGCTTTTAGTCACAGATACCATGCGCTTTCATATTGAAGGTCTGGTGGTTTCTAAAGAACACAGAGGCCATGGAATCGGCAAAAAGCTGCTAAAATATCTAGAAGACTTGGCCCTTAAAAACTCTCCTGCCATTATTGATTTGACTTCAAGTTTATGGCGAGAAGAGGCAACCCAAACCCATTCTTTTTATCGTCATTGTGGTTATCATAATACAAAGCAAAGCGCATACTTCAGAAAAGAGCTATGATCAAGAGGCTGATCCTTCTTTTCAGTATAGTCGGGCTGATCTTATGCTTGTATGTATTGTTCAATTGGCGGTCTGCAGGCCTTAACCGTTCTTGACCCACTTCTATTAAAGCATCGATACAACCAGACCCAAATGCCTTACATCTAAACTTGCCGCCTGAAAACAGTCTTGGACAAGGCATTCTATTTCAAGTTCAGTTCCAGGTACACTTTGTATCCAACAGCAAACCCCACTGTTTAAACCCCACCTTTCCCGCAATCCACATTCATACAAAGGCTGAGCATATAATGCCTGGATTCATATCGTCTATACAGATTGCCCTCAATGGCAAACTTTTATTGATGCCCCTTCACAGACTGACCCCTTTTATAGCTGGGAACAAGCTTTTTACGACGCGCCCTTGTGGAATTATTCTTTATTTCATAAACCGTTAAGTTTTTGGAAAGGACATGTTTTTGCCGTCCAAGTAGGAAACAAAATTGTAAAATGTCTTGGAGGGGTTGAATGGGGCTTTCAGCTGCTCTTAACTCAACTCAGGCCCGTTTCTATAACTCCGCGGTTACTAGGCAATTACGCTTGGAACCAAGCTTGTTCTATATTACAAAAAACATACCCCCAATACCATTTCTTACCCCTTTAAAAAAAAGCTCTTTGTGCTAATATAAACCCCACAAAACTGTCACAAATCTTTATTGTCTGTTTTTTCTAAAATATATCCTTATGGTCGGCTTTTAGGACTGTGGTTTAAAAGTTCTGAAAAATACTTTGCCCTTTGGGGTGCTTTGGCAAACATAGGGTTTAGCCTTCTGATCGTTTATATCAACGTCTTTTTTACCAATTGGAATAGATATTTTTTTGATGCCATCGAAAAAAAAGACAGCACTTTATTTATAAAACAAATCTTGATCGGGGCCCCCCTGATTCTGATAATCGGGCTAGGGGTCTCCTTGAATTTTTTATTTCAGAACTATTACAGTTTTCGATGGAGGCAGTGGCTAACCCAGCACATAGAAACCCATTGGCTGAGTTTTAAAAATTATTACCATCTTACCCAAAAAAAAGGGTTTGATAATCCTGATCAGCGAATTTCCCAAGACATTGACAGCGTCACCCGTCAAACCGTGGATATAACACTTTCCTTACTGCACAACGTCACCAATTTAGTAACATTTTTAATCCTATTGTGGCAGATTTCAAATCTTATAAAACTTTCTTTTTTTGGAAAAGCTTTAAATGTCCCGGGTCTTCTAGTTTATATAGCTCTTTTGTACGGAATATTAGAAATTGCCTTTTCTTTCAAAATAGGTCGCCCCCTGCTTTCTTTAAATAGAAAACGGGAAAAATTTGAAGCCGATTACCGTTATCAATTGATGCGTATTTATGAACGTCGGGAAGAAATTACCTTGCACAGCGGTGAACGTATAGAAAGTGAAAACCTACGCCAAGCCTTTGAAAGTATTAGACGTAATTACTTAACCTATTTAAAAAAAGAAATCTATATTTCCTCTTTTCAAAATATTTACGGTCATCTAGATCAATTCATCCCTATCTTCTTGATGGGACCATCTTATTTTACCGGTGTTATTTCCTTAGGCATTTTGATGCAAGTGGGGCAGCTCTTTACCCAAGTTGCCGGCTCTCTGGGCAGCATCGCAAGAAGAATAGAAAACATATATCATTATATTGCTTCTTTTCAACGTCTTGTTTCCTTTGAACAACAAATGATCAAAGAAATCTCACCTGCTAAATGCTATCCCCAGAATGCTGATTATATTGAAGTTCAACCGTTCACACTTTTCAATCAAAAAGAAGTCATTTGGAAGGTTCCCTTGATTAAGGTCCAAAAAGGGGAACGAAAAGTCCTTATGGCACCGTCTGGTTGTGGTAAAAGCTCGTTATTGCGCGCTATAAAAGGCATAGAAGATTTCAGAATTCCTGTCCAATCCCTGTGCGTTCCAAAACAGACTGTTTTTATCCCTCAACGTCCTTATATGCCTTTGGGAACTTTACGACAGTGCCTCAGCTACCCTTTACGTCCTGTAGATAACGCTGAACTGATTCCTTTACTGACAGACTGCCAACTGGGGCATTTAATCAATCTTTTGGACCAGGAAGATGATTATCAAAACCGTTTATCTTTGGGGGAACAACAGCGTATTAATTTTGTACGCCTTGTTCTACAATCCCCTTCTTGGATGATCTTAGATGAACCGATTTCTGCGTTAGACCAATCTCGCAGGGAAATTTGCATTGATTTTCTTTTAAAAAAATGCCCTGAATCAGGTATTTTGATTATTTCACATCAACAGTTAGATGGCTTTGAAAGAATTAAATAAATAAAATTTTTACAATATTCTAGGCTATCTATCTTGTCAATACTAATTATAAAATTATTTTCCAAGTTATTTAGCCATTTTTTTATTAAAAAAACTACTTAAAATAAAGTTTACAGCCCTATTGGCTTAATAGCGATCAAGTGCTGCCCATATTCCACCGGATCTGCATCCTTCACTTGAACCTTTGCCACCGTTCCACTGATGGTCGCCTTTACAGGGTTCATCACCTTCATAGCCTCTAAGATCAAAAGCACTTGACCCGCCTGAACCACATCACCTTCTTTAACAAAAGGAGCATCTCCGGGTTTAGCAGCTAAATAAGCAGTCCCGACCAAAGGTGCGGTAATCCAGCATAAATGCTCTTCTTGCACTGCTGCAGGCACTTCCTCTGAACAAGGTGTCAAAAGGGAATGTTGAACGTCTACTCTAGCTTCCTGAGCATGGTAATGAAAGCGCAACTTGTGCTTTGTGTCTTGGCCATCGTATTCATATTCAAAAGAAGAAAGTCCAGAACGGCTGAGCACTTTGACGAGTTTTTCAATTGATTTTAACAAAGACTCGTCCAAAAAAGCGTCTTGAGGAGGCAATTCCATAGGATTAATAACAGTAAACATTCTTGATTCTAAAATATTTTTTCCTTAAAATCAACCAAAATACCTGCATTTTCTTTTAAAAATCTAAAAATAAAATAGGAAAAAAATCCCTTCGTAAATGCAAAGAGTTTTTTAAGATTTTCAGTTCAAATAAAGAACCGTTTTATCCAATCTTCATTATTATGCAGGAAAATATTTTTTTTGGATTTGACACTCAAAATTCTCTTTTCCATCAAAAAGTTACTGAACTCTTTTTTAAAAGAGCATTGTTTTTGCGTCAGGATAGCTTTTTTTGTGAATGCTTTTTCTTTAAAATTGCCTAGGAAGAATCACTTTTTTTAGCTCTTCTAGATCTTTTTTCTTGTTATACTTCATGAAAAAAGATTCCAAAGCGACCACATATTGTGTTTCAATACCTATAAATCAATATTTTAAAAAATTTTTAAAGGCTGAATCATCAGCATCTTTCAAATTTAACCTCTTTTTTTATCAGAATCCCAGATGAGCTGACGCCATCTACACGATTCCACCAAAAAGAATTCCATGCCATCTATTCAAAAAAAGGGAAGCTTACCCCCCCCTTTTTTTTATTTTACTCTTTAAATAAGAGATATCGTTGTTAAAATATCTTACAATCTAACCTCTTTCCAACTGCTTTTCTTGATCCGAAGCATAAGTCATAATCGGAGATCCACTTTCCGACACCACTTTTTCATTAATAGTCACTTCCTTCAAATTTTCTAAAGAAGGCAAGTCATACATGGTATTCAAAAGAAGCTTTTCAAAAATAGAACGTAAACCTCTGGCCCCAGTCTTCAAAGTCATCGCTTGCTTCACGATGGCTAATAACGCAGAATTGGTGATACGTAAATCAACATCTTCCATCGCAAATAACTGACAATACTGCTTTACCAACGCATTGCGAGGCTCGGTTAGAATTTTAATTAAAGCCTGTTCATCCAAATCTTCTAAAGAAACAATAACGGGTAACCGTCCGATAAATTCAGGGATCATACCGTAAGAAAGAAGATCTTCTGGACGCACTTCTTTTAAAAGAGTGCCAGAATTCTTCTTAGATCGTGAGTGAATCTTAGACGTAAAGCCCATACCTTGCCCCCCTGTCCTTTTGGAAATAATATCTTCCAAACCTGCAAAAGCTCCCCCACAAATAAATAAGACATCCGAGGTATCTACTTGTACAAAATCTTGTTGAGGATGTTTGCGTCCTCCATGAGGCGGCACAGAAGCCACAGTCTCTTCCATCAACTTCAAAAGCGCTTGTTGCACCCCTTCACCAGAAACGTCGCGGCTGATAGATAAATTTTCACCTTTCCGAGCAATTTTGTCGACTTCATCAATATAGACAATACCTTTTTGAGCTTTTTCCACATCATAGTCTGCAGCCTGTAAAAGTTTTTGGATGATGGTTTCTACATCTTCGCCTACATACCCCGCTTCAGTCAGCGTGGTGGCGTCTGCAATCACAAAAGGAACTTTCAAAATCCGGGCCAGCGTCTGCGCCAACAGCGTTTTTCCAGACCCAGTAGGACCAATCACCAAAACATTAGACTTTGATAGCTCAACTTCCTCATCCGTTTTTCGTAATTTACTGTGTTCAATACGCTTATAATGATTATAAACAGCTACAGATAAAATCTTTTTAGCCTCTTCTTGTCCTACAACATAACGGTCAAGGGTTTCCTTAATTTCCCAAGGAGTAGGCAATGACTGTCGGTGATCTGTTGCATGACCGGCTCTTCCTCTTTTGGCTTCCTCTTTCAAGATGTCATTGCATAGATCAATACACTCATTACAAATAAAAACTGTGGGTCCTGCGATAAGTTTTTGAACTTCATACTGGCTTTTTCCGCAAAACGAACATCTTAAAATTGCTTCAGAGTCTGGACCATTTCTTTTATCCATCAAGACCACCTTTCCTTACTATTTGTATTATTATGCCACAGACGCCTGAAAAAAGCATGAGCACCTCAAAATCTCAAAATAAATATTATCTTAAGGAAGATAAGTTTTTTCACCTACCTCAGACGTTCCTTTTCCATTCTGCGCTGCTTCTAAATCCCGAGCACTACTAATGACGTGATCAATATGACCAAACTCTAAGGCTTCTTGAGCAGAAAAGAAGGAGTCTCTTTCCATACAGCGCTCAATGACTGCCAGCGATTGCCCTGTATGTAAAGCGTAAAGTTCGGATAATTTCTTTTTAAGATTTAAAATTTCTTGGGCGTGAATGGCGATATCAGAAGCTTGTCCCTGCACTCCCCCTAAAGGTTGGTGCACCATAATCCGCGCATTAGGCAGTGCGAAACGTTTTCCTTTTGCGCCTGCTAACAACAAAAAAGACCCTGCTGAAGCAGCTTGTCCCACACATAAAGTGGCTACATCGGGACGAATATAATGCATGGTATCATAAATACTGAAGGCAGAAGTAATCACTCCCCCCGGAGAATTGATGTACATGAACACATCTTTATCCGGATCTTCTGCTTCTAAAAAAAGTAACTGGGCACAAATTAATGAAGAGACATGATCATCAATAGGACCTGTCAAAAAAATGATGCGTTCTTTTAATAAGCGCGAGTAAATATCATAAGCTCTTTCCCCTCGGCCTGTTTGCTCTACAACCATTGGCACAAGCTGGGCCACGGTCGGACTAACCCCTTGACTGACTTCCTTATTCCACATTTTCATTTCTCCATCCCTTCATTGTTTATCCTGCCGGACCCACGCTGGCACCTAGGGCATTTTTAAAAGTGCCCTTCTCTAAAAAGGCTTAAGCATTCTTTTCCTGTGCACTCTCAGCCAAAAACGCTTGAGAACCTTCTTTCTCTATCTTTTCAGAAAGAAACTGCTGCATCTTTCGATATTCCAAGAGGTCCACACCTTGTATGCCCGCCACTTGCGGAAGATCTAATTGACGCAATCCGGCCAAAGTGATCTTTTTCCCATCCCCGGAAGTTTTTTCCACTATAAAGTCTACAACCTTACCATGCCTTAGCTGAGTGATAACTGACTGACGAAACGCATCATTAGAACGGAACAAATGAATCATTTCTTCCAACCGCTTTTCGGCACTTCGCGCCAAAGATCCTAAGAATTCTACAATATCTTGGGAAGGAACATCCATATTATGATCTTTAAATAACTTTTCAAAAAAAGCATTCAAACGCACATACCGTGCCGCAACTTCCTTTAAAATACTATCAATTTCTTCAGACTTTTTCCCCATATAACTCTGCAAAGCTTTTTCTGCAGATTCACTCTTGATCAGCTGCTTTTTAATAACTTCTTTTTCCCGGTCCTGCAGCAAATCAGAGATATCAAAATTTAAAACATCCAAAAGCTTTTCGCGCACTATATCCCGACTTAAACGCTTAGCTAAACCCTGCCCTTCTACCAAAAGAAGGTTTTTTATTTTCTCTTTTAGGTCCGCTAAATCTTTAGAACCGACTTGCTGGGCAAAATCATCTCCTATCTCATGAGATCCAGCCTTTAAAATATCACTGAGTGTAATTTTAAAGTCGACTTTTTGGCCAGAAAACTGACTTTGAAAAAAATCTTTCGGGACTTTAACTTTTTGAGAAACCACATGCCCTTTGGCCATGCCTTCAAATTCTTTAGAAATGTCTTCTGGTAAATCTTTGTCCCCTAACGTGACATGCATTTCTTTCGTATGATGTACGCCTTTTTTATCCAGCACTTCAAATTGCAAGCGCAAAATATCTCCAGCAGCAGCAGCGCGATCCTCTTCGATAGGCTGATACCGGGGCGTACTAGCAAGCAGATTTTCCAAAGCTTTTTCCACTTCGCTTTCCTCTACTTCTACTTCAAAAACAGGTAACTGAAATAATCCATCTTTCCACTCGGTGACTTGAGCAGCAAACGCCACATCAACCTTAACCGTGACATCCGAGATTTCTTCCAAAGAAAAATCTGTCACATCACCTATTTCAAAAAAGGCTCGTTCAACTTCAGGAGTTTTTTGAATAAAATCACTGAGCACTTTTTGGATCTCATGATCTAATATCTTACTTAAAACTTCCTCGCCTTTCTGTTGAAAAGCGAGCTTTAATGGAGCTTTTCCAGGCCTGAACCCAGGAATTTTTAGTCTCCCTGCCGCTTGTTCCAAAGATTGGATCACATTTTTTAAGAGATCCGAACCTTTTAATATAAACTCATACTTTCGGCTTAACACCCCTTCAGAGACAACTTTCATTCCATAAATCCTCTTTGCCTGCGGATAGAGGGACTTGAACCCCCACGACCGAAGCCACCAGAACCTAAATCTGGCGTGTCTGCCAATTCCACCATATCCGCATATAACTCCCGCCGATTATACATCTAAATTCTCAAAAAAATCTATCCCTTGTAATACAATTTTGTTTCTGTATCCCCCAAGAAACAATTCATTTTTTGGAATGCTGGGCAATTTTCGTAATTCCATACTGGTTTTCCAACATCGACGTCACATATTTTAATTTTTCTGGATTAATATCACCGAATTTTTCTTCAAAGTGGTTAATTTCTTCTGATGCCAATTTTTTATTGTCACACCAGGCCCAGGAGCTCCAAACAGAAAAAATTGTTAAAAATATTCTTACCATAGTCATTTTTGATTATTTTTTTTAAATTACAACAGGTTTTGATCAAAAAAAGACTTACACTTTATAGTTTTATTGAAATGTTCATGATCAAAATGTACAATTATCACAAATATTCCAAAAAAAAATCCATGAAACATACTTTTTATTTATTATTCTGCTCTTCATTGGTTTTCTTATTAACAGCCTGCGAGCCTATTGTTTCTAAGAAGCCCTCTAAAGCGCCTTTTGTCATCCACAAACAAAAGACTGAAAAATCAGAAACCAGAGAGACACCAGACCCCAATGAACAGTCTGAGTGTCACATTAAATGTCAGCAAAACGCGACCAACCCCATAGAAATGAAAACTTGTATCAGTAGATGTGATTCTAAGCCTGTGAAAGGATCTATAGAACTCATTCCCGGGTTAAAAAACGATCATAACGGAAGCGGGTCAAAAAATGTTCAAAACCAAAAAAACGATACAGCGCCCGCATAAAAGACAACAAAACCTTCATATCAAAGGGGACATTCGTCCCCTTTCTTTAGAGAAGTTTATTGAAAAGTCTTTTTAAACAAACGTTGCTTTTCTACAGCCCACTCTCTTTCTTTAATGGCTTGTCTTTTGTCTTCCTTTTCTTTCCCCCTGGCAAGACCAATTTGTGCTTTGATCCATCCCTTATCATTGAGATAAAAACACAAAGGTACAGCAGTCATTTTCTTCTTTTGAATATTATGAAAAAGCTTTAAAATTTGCCTTTTTTTCAATAGTAATTTCCTTCTTCTTAAGGGTTCATGAGGAAATGCAGCTCTAGAATAAGGAGAAATATGTACACCCTGTAAAAAAAGCTCTCCTTCAGATTCAACCACATAGGCTTGAGCAATATTTGCTCTGCCTTCGCGGATTGATTTCACTTCACTGCCCAACAGCACAATCCCTGCCTCTAACGATTCTTCGATATAGTAATCGTGGCGTGCTTTTCGATTTTGAACAATAATTTTCATAGACTCCCCAAAAAGCCTTTCAGCTTATCCAGCATGAAAGATTACGCCCATAAAATCAATCAATGGCTCATCTTATTGAAGATCACTCATCCATCGGATATGATCGAGGATAAGAAGAACCAGGAGATTTAGGAGCTTCCATTCTGCCGCACCCTCCCAACCCCAAGACAAAGCAAAGAGTTAAAATAATAAAATACTTTTTCATCAAGAAAATGATAGACTTTTTACTCATTTTAATTTATCATAAATACATTCATTGCAAAAAAAAAGATGAAAATGTTCTTTTTAAAAAAAATCTTGTTTCTTCTTTCTGTCATAAACCTTATCTCGGAAGATATTTTTGCCAAAAATGCGCGAAAGAAAACTCTTGGCAAAAAATCTAAAAAGAAGTCCATACTCAAAAAGCCTGAACCTGTTAGAAAAGCAGATCCTTTATTTCACAGAACTTTTCTTCCCATCCCCAAAGAAGACTCTGAAAAATTTGAAACAACTCCTGTTTCCTTAGCCCAACTGGCCAAAGGACGTCCCGTCTTACTCATTTTGTGGGCTCCTTGGTGTGGACCTTGCATAGGAGAAATGCCTTCGGTTCAAAAACTTTATCAAAATAGACCAGATTTGGCTGTTGTGCCTGTATCTATAGACGGTACAGCCGAAAGCGAGCTAAGCTTACAAAATATCAACAACCTCCCTTTGTACTATACCCAGAATGCAGAAGAATTTTTGCAAGGAAAAAACATCACAGCCGTCCCTGCAGCCCTTTTGTTTGATCAATACGGACAGATTGTCTGGATGGTGACAGGTAAAAAAGATTGGAGCAGTGATGAGTCTGTTAAGGAAATCTTTTCTAAATTAAGAGATAAAAAAAATTAACTTATTATTATTTTTTGAACATATAAAAACTTTATTTCTTCTGCCTTATCTTCAGATGATCTCTTTTGAACATTTCTTTTTTTGAGTGCATTTTCCATCAAAATAGTCACCATTTCAGTGGCGAGCTTACGTCTATTAACGGTATGGCAGAAGGATTTCCGTAACACTGTCGCCATCATTTCTGCAATTTTATGTTTTGATCAATACAAATAAATCGTGTGTCAACCATACCAAAAGCTGTTTTAAAAACATCCCAAATTAAGTCGTTCTAGGGCTTGAACAAAAGACTTCTTGTTGATAAAATGTTAACACATATTTATTTTTTATAAGCATGTTCCAAAAATCTATTCTTGCCGCGCTTTTCATGTTTCCTTTTTGGGCATCCCCCGGTTGGAGCACCTTTCCCCAAGAGAATCCTGGCAATCTTTCAGAAACTATGAAAGAATTTTATAAGTGGAGCTATTTTCCCCCAAGCCAAGATCTCAACAAATCAGAAGAAGGAGGAATATTTTTTTCACCAGGAAATTTTACAGAAGAGATCAAAGGTCCTTCTTATAGTGCTAAGGAAAAACAATTAGAAATGCTTAAAAAACGGTGGGCACGTCATGCTATCGACGCCTACTACTCAATCAGAGATGAAGAAATGGCAAAAAAAAAATACCACAACCCCCAAATGACTGCTAAGCTCAGTGCACTGCCCCGCAATTTGCATACGGCAGTAATGAGGTGGGAAGAGTGGGACGCGTTATTAAAGAGCCAAGAAGTCTTTTCGCTTCCAAGTTGGTGTTATATCGTGGTTATAGATACAGAGAAAAACATCAAGAATGAAGAAGAAGCCAATCGTTTTCTTAATCAACTTTTACCTCGCTTATTGGCCCGAAATCTAATCCATCTTGAAGTAGTTTGGAACCTTTTATATAACGGAGTAAGCCGCCTACCAGACCCTTCCGGAGACTGTTCTTTGGTCTTATCAGGAAAAGCTTTGACAGAAGCTTTTCGAAAAGTGGAAAGCGCAAGACGCACCTACTTATCAAACTTTGCAGAAAAAATAGAAGAACTGTACAGTGGTATACACTCTAAAAATACAGAGTACCAAATACTGCAAGGTTCTCTTGATCATCTTAAAGAAGAGATTGCTGAAAAAGAAAAGAAATCTAATATCAAAGACTACCCAGATATTATGTGGAAACAATTAATGATTTCAAATAAAACATTAAGAGGGCAAGAGCTTTCTGAACATGAAAAATTTACCCCAAAAGAAGAACAGATATTCAATCAATTATTAGAAAATCAAGAAGAATTAGAGAATCTAAAAAAAGAATACAAAAAACAGGAAGATGATTTATTTGATAAACAAAGTGCATTAGCTGATTCAGAGATAGAGTTGGGAAAAGAATTTTATAAAAAAGTAAAAGAGATGACTTTTTCTTCACACATTTCACATCAAGATCACGCGACTCAGGTATGTGAAGATGATTTTAAACCAGAAGAAGTGACCTCAGCGGTTAACAAAGAAGAAAACCCTTATTGCAACATTTTGAGGTTAAAAGAATCAAATCCACCTTTAACATGTTCGACAATAGATCAAGAAATCAGAAAAAAAAGTGCACTTATACAGCAGCTTAAAAGTCTTATTGAACAACAAGAAAATATACTTGAACAACAAAAAAAAGACTTAGAAAACCTAATAAATGGTAGCTGTTCTTACTTAGTCGCTGCTGATAAAGAGTCCCAAGAAACTTTTCCTAATAATTCTGATCCCACAACGCCTAAATCAACACGACTCAGTCCGAAATATATTTTAACAGATCAATGATAGGACTCAAGAGGCTTTAGATAAAGTTCTAAGGCCTCTTTGGTCAAAAACTTTCAATTTTTCGATCAAGAGGTTAAAAGTTCTAAGTTTTTCACCCTCTTTCAGGATCAATCAAGGTAGGTTACGGTCATAATGCATTCCATTTATGGCTCTAAAAGGCCCTCTCAGACAAACAATTTCAAAGATTTTAAAAAAAATTTAAATTATTGCCCTAATTACAAAACCTTATTCGCTTGATATATTTTTTTGTTTCCTAATATGGTTATCTGATTTTGCAAATGGATGCGTGAGATCACATGACCCCAAGGCCAGAATATCAGATATTTACGAGACTCGCCTAAACGTTTGCAAAGTAAGACAAGCAGGCAAAGCTACAGAGCCTCTAAAAAACATGGACAAAAAAATACATCCTACACCTCTACGAAGTGGCTTCCATCACTATCAAAAAAGTAATTCAACCTTCACTTCCTGAAAACACATTCCAAGGACAAATAACAAAATTAAAAAAGCTTTGAATTAACCCTACCCCCTCACATTATTTCTAAAGATTTTTTTTTGGTTACTGTATTCGACTCAAGAAAACTTTTCTTCTAACAGAATATCTATTGGTTTTTTAAAGTTTTTAAAAAAACCTCTAAACCCTACTCTATTTTCATCTCTATCGAGGAAATATCTGTCCACTTTGTATCTAAGTTGAGGTAGAAAGATTTTTTCTCTCCGGGCAACACAGCCAGGTGATGAAATTTATGCTGAACTTTCTGCAGTAAAGTCTTTTGAGAAAAAAAATAAATACTAACAGGGGGAACGTACCTCATGGTAGAAGAGGTATTATGGAAATAACCATAACACACAACCCCCGAAAGCGTTTTTTTAAAAGAAAAATTCAGAATTTGAATAGGAGAAACCACTTCTTTATCCATCAAAGACAAAATATCTTGCGACAACCAAGAAGACAGTTTTTTTTGCCCCAAAAGAAACAGTCCCGCCAAAGCACTGCCGGCCAAAATAAGGCAAAGCCCCAACAAGAAAAAACTCTGACCTCGACGAGGTGTTTTTTTAGGCTGCACCACCACCAAAGGGTATTGAGGTAATGGAATCAAGGCGTAAGGAGAAGGAATCGGTGGTTCTTGATACCACACATAACGACAACTGGTACAACGCACATAGCTTCCTTTGGAACCTAAAACATCGTCATCCAGATGATAGCGAGTGGAACAAGAACTGCACTGAACAATCACAGCTAACAACATGACAAAACCTTAATATAGTATAAAATTTTTGTCTCCTATGGTCCAGATCTACTTTTAAACTCTTTACAGCTTTATCAAAATTCTTTCACAGTTTTAAAAATAAATCTTTTTTCAAAAGATTATTCTATCTCTGATATAAAATTTTTTAATTTTTTAAGATTGCAGAAAATGGAAAAAATGACGCATTCCTAATACTTGATTTTTATTTTTCTTTTTGTATAATCCTCTGGTGCTTTTCTTTTGAAAAACACTCTAAAAGCGTGTGGCAAAAGTTTTTTGTCTATACCCTTTAAAATTTAAAAAACATCTTAAAAGGTGAAAAAATGGTTATAAAAAAATCGGACTCATCTTGGGCCCCATGGTTAATCATCTCTTTATTTTACGCATACCAGTACGTTTTGCGGGTTATGCCTAGTATTATGTTGCCAGATATTATGGCTCAATTTCAAATCGATTCTGCTGTCTTTGGACAGTTTTCTGGGGCTTATTATATTGGTTATTGCTTGTTGCACATTCCCGTGGGCATGTTCTTGGATCGGTATGGGCCACGCAAAGTGACCCCTATTTGCATTTTGATGACGGCGATAGGCCTATTGCCAGTGGTTTGGACCCATTGTTGGATCTGGCCCGTGTTGGGACGCTTTTTGATCGGAGTTGGTTCTTCGGCCGCTATTTTAGGAACTTTTAAAGTTATCCACATGACTTTTCCTGAAGAGCGATTTACAAGAATGCTCAGTTTATCCGTCACCATTGGATTGCTAGGGGCCCTATACGGAGGAATTCCCGTAGGTCACTTCTGCCAACTGTACGATCATCGTCTGGTAACCGGCTTAATTGCTTTAGTGGGGGTGGTGTTTGCCCTTTGTTCTTACATGTTGATCCCCGATTCCCCAAAGCAGATCTCTAAAGCCCCTTGGGTGGATTTAAAAGAAGTTTTGATGAATAAAAAAGCGATGGTCGTTTGTGCCCTTGCGGCCTTGATGGTAGGTCCCATGGAAGGTTTTGCCGATGCTTGGGGAACAGAGTTTCTAAAGCAAGTCTACGGACTTGACACTCAAAGGGCTGCTTACCTAACGTCTATGATTTACATTGGGATGTGCTTTGCCCCACTTTTAAGCCGTATAGCAGAAAAAACAAACTCTTACTTAGGAACCATCGCGGGATCAGGAATGGTGATGCTAAGCGTCTTTGGCCTATTGGTCTGTGGACTGGGTTCTTACCACTTTTTAGCCGTAGGCCTGTTTTGTGTTGGTTTTTGCTGTGCTTATCAAATCTTGGCCATTTACAAAGCTTCTACTTATGTGGACGGGCGAGTGGCAGGCTTGACCACAGCAGTGGCCAATATGATCATCATGAGCTTTGGATACGTCTTTCATAGCTCTATTGGTCTTGTGATTAAATTATTTCGCAGTCAAGGAGGTGCTCGGTCCTTTATCTACGGTATCAGCGTGATCCCCCTCACTTTATTAATCGCGACAGTAGCTTTTATGGTTTTGGCCCGGTTCTGGGAAAAAGAATCCCATTAATAACGCCCTATCAAACCAATGAAACTGCAAAGGGAGCAAATGACTTGCTCCCTTATCGTGCTCTTTTAAAAATTTTTTGTAGTCATAAAAAAAATAAAAATTAAGGACAGGTTTCAAGTTCCCATCTTTTAGGAATGTACCAGAGGTCCGCATAACAACTTGTCCCATAGGGGGCTGTCAGATCTTGGACAGGAGGAGGTGGATCGGGACTGACTTCGGGAACAGGCAAAAGAGCTTCTTCTTTAGGTTGCTCTCCGTCGCTCGCCAACCCACACCCTGGCAGCAAAAAGCTGATCATCACAAAATATTTTTTACGCATCAAAAAAATCTCTTCTTTTTCTTTTTTCTTTCCCATTGTCTTTCAGAAACTTTAAAAAACTCTTCTAGATCAAAAGTTTTGAGCAAACGTTTTTAATTTTTTTATGATTCTAAAACTCTCTTATTCACCTTCTTTTCAAGATGCTAGACAATATCCTTTTAAACATGTTTCAATAGTTCAACCCTTTTTTTCAAAAATTCTATGGATTTTTTTGCAGAAATTAAAAAACTGATGGATAGACATCCCGTCTTTTTGTTCATGAAAGGAACACCGGAAAGACCTTTTTGCGGATTTTCCCGCACTGTGGTTGGTATTCTGCGCATTCTAGATGTCCCCTTTGGCTCTTACGATGTATTACAGGATGATCAAATGCGCAACGCCATCAAAGAGTTCTCTTGCTGGCCTACATTCCCACAGCTTTATATCAACGGTGAATTGATAGGCGGCTGTGATATCACCCGAGACCTGTACGAACAAGGAGAGTTGGAAAAGATGCTGCTTCCCTTTGCAAAAAAAACTTAAGCTGTTGACGTAAACACAACACGATGACGAATGACACAATTCAAAGACCAGGCTCCAAAAAATACACCTCAAGAACTGGACTTATTTTTAGATGCTTTAGTCAGTGAACGCGGTTTAGCGTCCGCAACAGTAGCTGCCTACCGGGCAGACCTTATGGCCTTTCTTCAGTTTATATCTCCTTTAGCATTGCAAAATATTGGGCAAAAAGATGTCCTTAGGTATATGACTTTTTTACAAGAACAAGGAATGAGTGCTAAAACGATTTCTCGTAAAATAACAGCTTTGGGACAGTGTTGTCGATTTTTTCTAGAAGAAGGCTCTATGACCTCAGATCCTTTGGAAGGGATCGTGCGGGGGAAAAAATCTCAGTCTTTGCCCCGGTTTTTAACCCTACAGCACATCGATCAGCTGATGATAACTGCAAAAGCTGATGAGTCCGCCTCCGGGATCCGTCTTTGGGCTATTTTAGAATTATTATACGCTACCGGCATGCGCATTTCAGAAGTGATCACCCTTCCCTTCAGCATGTCTCAAGAAGCCCTTCAAGAACAACAAGGCATCATTCAAGGAAAAGGAGGCTATGAACGCATGGTCTTTTTTACCTCTTCTTCCTTAAAAGCATTAGAAGCCTACATTCCTTACCGATTGTCTTTTTGCGGACAAAAGGCCTCATATTTTTTATTTCCCTCGGGCACCAGCCATCTGACCCGTCAAGGCGTCGCAAAGGCCTTAAAAAAGTTAGCCCTAAAAGCAAACGTCCCTTTACACCTTGTGTTTCCCCACAGTCTACGTCATAGTTTTGCCACTCACTTGCTAGAAAATGGGGCAGATTTGATGTCCTTAAAAGCGTTATTAGGACACCAAGATATTTCCTCTACCCAGATTTACACCCATGTCAGCACTCAAAGACTCTGTTCTGTCATCCAAAATCACCATCCTCTGCCCTCATTGTTCAAAAAGCAGTCCAAAGACCAGAACTAAACCAGGTAGCAGAGGCCTATGCACTCATCCCTCTTCACTCAACAGAATGAAACAGGTGCTGTACTTTTGGTGAAGAAGAAATCTCTATCAACCTATACATCAAGGTTTAAGTCTTTTATGCTTAAAAAAAAGCTTGATAATCTGATGATGCCTTCTTTCGACAATCCCTTTGAAAAACTAACCGTTCAAGATATTTGGCCTTTTTCGCGTTTTGGTGAAGAGAAACCTACTTTGTTGCCCTTGATCATGCACCTAAAAAAACAGCACCAAGTGTTTTTAGGACCCGATATTTCCGTGGTCTTTGAAAGCAAGTTATTGGTTTGGTGGCACATTCAAGAAATGCTTTTGATTGAAGAAAGCCAAGATATAGAAGGCGAACTAGAAGCCTACAACCCCTTAATCCCCGACCAAAATCAGGTAACGGCCACTTTGATGATTGAAATTTCTGATCCTGTCCAACGGCAACAACGTCTGGCCCAGTGGTGGAATATTCTTTCCTATGTTTCTTTAAATCAAGAAGGAGTAAAATCTTTTTGCCAACCTTTAAGCTCTTTCCAGGCCGCCACTTATGGTGACCCCAAAGCGTTTAGCGTTAACTTTATCTCTTTCCCTATCACATTACAGCCTGACCTTCCTGCAACGCTGACGGTACAACACCCCGAGTACAGTTATCAAACTGTTCTTCCAACCTTATTGGTACAAGCACTGAAACAGGGACTCTGATTTTAAAAAAAGCTGGCTGATCATGAATAAAAAGAATTTTTTAGATATAAAAAAAGCACTACAGTCTAAGCCTGCAGTGCTGAAAAAAGGCAAAAGTGAATTACTTCGCTTCTGTGACTTCTTCTTTCTTCTCTTCTACTTTGTGCTCTTCTTTCTTCTCTTCAGAAGTAGGAGTTGCATCAGTAGCAAAAACATTGGCGCTTACGGCCAACAAGGATAATAACAACAAGGATTTCATAAACTCTCCTTTCAAATCTTACAGCTATAAGTAACCATAGTTTTTTATTTAGTGCAATAGGCCGTTCAAAAAAACCGCCTTTTTGAGCTTTTTAAAGCTTTTTTTTCCTAATTGTGTTTTTATGAACAAAGATCCATCATTTTCCTATAAATATCTTGTTGAGTCTAAAAAATATTTTTAAAAATCTTATCTGTGTGACAGTCTGTGTAGGGTCCGGCATGCTGGTAGGCTGGCTTTGCGGATCTGAACCAGATATATGGTATAGCTCCTTAAACAAATCTTTGTTAACTCCCCCTTCTTACATCTTTCCCATCGTTTGGACTGTTTTGTATACCGTGATGGGCCTCGTTTATGCCAAATTGTGGGCTGAAAAAGATCCGTACACTAAAAAAGTCGACTTTATTTTGTTTCATCAACAATGGGGTCTAAATCTTGTGTGGTCTTTCTTATTTTTTAAACTTCACCGTCCTGACGCAGCCTTTTGGGATCTTGTCTTTTTAGCACTCCTGAACATCAAAATACTTTGGCGTTGGAAAAAGAAACCCCTCCTCTTTGGATTATGGCTGCCGTATGTGTTGTGGCTGTGCTTTGCGCTCTATTTAAATGGAGTGATTTACTTAGAAAATGACTTCTAAGAAATTCTTAAAGTGCTGACAGGTAGACCTCTTTCCTTTTTTCTTTTAAAATAACAACTGAGTTTTAAGAAGGAGATAAAAAATATACACCCAACAAACACCTAACCCTTCTTCTGTCAAATTTATTTTAGGAAAATCCGTTTGTGAAAAAGACTATCACTCTTTTTTCCAGGCATCAGAGGTCGAAGGAATTCCTGTTTTAGAAGAGATTTTTTCGCTTCCCGGAGTTTGCTCTCTGTTTATTGCTCCAGATTTCATCACAGTCACAAAATCAGAAGAAGTCACCTGGAGTCTTTTAGAAAGTGTCATCTTTTCCATCCTGACACACTACCAAGACTCTTTTCCCCTTACATGGGTGAAGCCTGCTCAAACACCCCCACTGGCAACCGTGTCCCTAGAAGGTTGGAAACCAGAAGATCCCCATACAGAGGCCATTTGCAAAGAGATTGAAGAGCTGCTAGCCAGTAAAATCCGTCCCAATGTAGAAGCTGACGGAGGAGCCATTTCTTTTAAAGCTTTTGTGGATGGTGTGGTCTATGTGCAATTGTGGGGAGCGTGTGCCAGTTGTCCTCACTCCACCCAAACCCTTCAACACGGCGTTGAACAATTACTGCGTTTTTATATACCGGAAGTGAAGAGTGTTTACCCTATGGACTAAAGTAAAAATAGGGCTTCTTTGGATTTTTCTAAGCGGGCTCAACCTTTTCCCCAATAGCGTCCTGGCCAAACAATGGAATGAGCTCTATCAACAATGGAACCAACGCTCAAGAGCCAGCTGGGAAAAGAAACTTTTTATAAAACGCATGGGGCAGTGCTTATGGCACGAAAATCAGAAAATTGCCCGCTTGCGCATCCAACTCCAGGCTCTTTACACTCAGCAAAAGAAAAAACCTTTAACCGGCCCACAAAAAAAATACCTCCACAATATTTTTGCTTTTTACAAAGTCAGCAACTGGAACGCTCTTTGGGATCGCTTAGATCGAGTCCCCATCTCTCTGGCTTTAGCTCAGGGCGCTATTGAAAGCGGTTGGGGCCGGGCCAGAAGCTGCGTTCGTAAAAATGCTTTTTTTGGATTACGTAAAAAAGGTCGTTGCCTTTCTTTCACCTCAGCCCAAGAAAGCGCTTCGTGTTATATTAAAACCTTAAATTGTCATCGTGCTTACACTCTGTTTCGTAAACTACGTCATCAAATGCGTCAAAAAAAACAACCCTTAGAAGGGCTAAAGATGCTTTCTGGATTAAAAGCCTATTGTCCTGAAGCCAATTATCTTTCACGAATTCGTTGTACCATTTGTGAATTTCAATTGTATTACTTCGATCACATTGCTTTTTAGAAATATTTTTAATAGAAAAATGATCTTTAAAAAGGCATTTCTACTTCGTTGACGAAACACATTTTCTGTAGTACCTTAAAGAAAAATGCAAAATGTGACTTTGATGAAGAAAAAGAATACTCTTTTCTTGATGATGCTGGCAGCCTTAGCCACTGATATCAGTGCTGATGTGCAAACAGAAAAAAAGCCCCCTTTAGTGGAAAAATCTTCTGATAAAGAGTCTTTTGCCAAGTCCTCAGCACAGATTGATCCTCACTATCTTTCTAAAACAGCGGAAACGTGTGTTTTAAGTGTGGTTAATATTTCGGCAGCTTCTCTGCCCCCTAAACACAAGGGTCAAGAGCACGAATTAGGACCGCTTCCTGAAGGACCGTTAGGTGAGCTCTTGAAGCGCTATTTTGCAGAAAAATTACAACCCAGGAAGGTTACTTCCTTGGGATCAGGCTTTGTCATCCACTGCAAAGAGTCTGGGAAAAATCAATACCGTATTCTGATTGTCACCAACTACCATGTTATTGCACATATTGTAGAAAATTATGATCGTTTTTACGCACCTACACTTGAAAGCAAAGGAGATCAACGTAGAAAGACTCCTACTTCAAAAGGAGGAAAGGTCACAATAAAAACAGATGGGGGTAAAGAGTTTACAGCCAGTATCTTTGGGACAGATCCTTTATGCGATTTGGCTCTGTTAGAGGTTTCTTCTTCTGAACCGCTGCCAGTTTTAGAGTGGGGCGATTACTCTAAGGTGAGGCTGGCAGATCCTGTTTTGGCTATCGGAAATCCGTTTGGCTTAGGTGGAACCGTTAGTTTTGGGATTATTTCCAGAAAAGATCGTAATATGCCTTCCGAACCAGGAGAGGCGTCCCAAGTTGGACAATGGTTGCAAACAGATGTCGCAGTCAATCCCGGAAACTCTGGGGGGCCTTTATTGGATCGAGATGGCCGAGTCGTTGCTGTCAGCACAGCTATTTTGTCTATCGGAGGTGGTAGCCTTGGAATTACTTTTGGGATTCCTTGTGAAACGGCTCAGTACGTCTGTGAAGAACTGATCAAAAACGGAGGATACGTTAAACGAGGGGTGATAGGCGTTATTTTGGGTGAGCCCGTAGACGACGCCATGGCTGCTGCGTTAAATATGGAAAAGACTCAAGGCGTTATGGTGGGTTCAGTTATGCCCGGTAAGCCTGCCGAAGAAGCAGGTATTAAATCAGGAGACGTAATTCTTGAAATTAACGATCGTAAAATGATGAGTGCCTATGATGCCCGCCGAGCCATCAGCCGCATGAAGGCAGGATCGTCCATACGTATGCGGTTATGGCGCAGTCAGGGACAAAAAATGCTCAACGTCACTGTGAAAGTTGAAGAATTAAACCCAGACGCTTTAATTGCTGAATCCAAACCAGGCACATGCCATGAACTAGGATTTACAGTAGAAGCCAACGAAAAAGGCACTGTGGTTGTAACCGAAGTGGATGAGGAAGGACCTGCCAGTGACAAACTACGTCCAGGAGATATCATTGTAGAAATTGGTTCTTACAGCATCACCAGCCTAGAACAAGCCTTAAGTATTATTCGAGAAGCAAAAAAAACAGGTAAAAGCAATCTTTTATTGGTTATTGTAAGGTCGGGGGAAAAGAGACATTTGGCTCTTTCGTTGAAATAATGGATCAAAACTGCCAACTGTTTCCGCGCTCTGTATCGCGCTTCATCAGTGTTCAAGGGGTTTTTCAAGCTTTTTCTTGTAAAAATTTTACCATAGAATCTTTTTTAGACTTTCGCTTGGACTCCCAAGATCAGTGTGATCTTTTTGATGATGGATCCCTACATAAAGCGGACAGAACTCACCTGATAACTCTGCTGCAAGGAACTCTTGAAAAACAAGAGGTTATTAATGAGTATTTACAAACCGCTCTGAGCTCACAACGTACTGTTTTGGGATTAGAGCTGGTCACCCGCGCTATTCTTTTGTGTGGCATTTGGGAGCTTTTGTTTTCACCTAAAACACCTGTTAACGTGATTTTGGATGAGTATATCACCATTTCCAAATGCTTGCTGTCAGAAAAGGGGTACGGTTTTATCAACGGAGTATTAGACAAATTGGCAGGCCAGATCAGATCTGATAGACCTCCTCATTTGGTTGAAAAGATGGATATGAAAACAGTCGACACTGCTGCATAAAACCCTTCTTTTTATTCAAAGCAGATCATAAGCCTTGCAGACAAAAATGTTTTTAATTGTTACACCCTAATCAAAAAAGCGATTAATAGTGATATCATTCAGTATTTAATCATAAAATTGACATGATCAATGGTTTTAGATACTTTTTCTTCATTGACACTTTTTTTGATGTAACGACGCTCTTTTTTCCTCTGCACCTATTGTCATACCTCTTATGCTGAATCACCCTCTTCATCTTTGTCTTCTAAAAATTAATTTATATTCATAAATAATTTTTGAAAAACATCTTATTGCCTATGCTAACATCATAAAAAAGCCAAATTTTCTCTTTTTTTCTTAAGAACCAAAAAAGCTCTTTCTTAAACGCTTTACACAACAGCGCATTTCCAGGACAATATCAATAGTACTTAAAAAGAGTTCATTCTCATGTCATCACTATCCATCATCACAACAGACGAGACTTTTTCAAAAGATGTCTTGGAAGCCAGCCAACGTCAATTGGTTTTAGTAGATTTTTGGGCGCCCTGGTGTGGCCCTTGCAGAAGGTTAGCCCCAGTTCTGGAAGAACTCGCCCAGACCCTAGCGCCTTCTTTGTCGGTTTGCAAGGTAGACGTAGATGAAAATACTCATCGTGCTAGCGAATACGGGATTATGTCTTTACCGTCTTTATACTTATTTTCAAAGGGAGAAGTGATCGACAATAAGTTAGGTTTTTGTCCTTTACCAGATTTACAAGCTTGGATTCAGGGACATTTAACACAACATTCTGATCAATAATGTCTCTTTCGCTGCCTTTTCCTAGGGTCGCTTATCAATACCCTGAATGGACGCCCCAATTAAGGCATGGTTTTTTTGCCAAAAAGTCTTTTCAGGGCGAAGATTGGAATATCAATAAAGCCTTTCCTAAGGCTTTAGAAAACCGCCGTCAAATCGCCCAATCGATGGCGGGGCCAGAGTGCGCCTTTTTCTTTCCTTTCCAAGTCCATGGCACCGCCGTACAAGAGATTCAAGCTCCAGATCAGGACTTAACAGAGCCTTGTGACGGCTTAATCACCAACATTTCTGGAGTGGTTTTAGGAGTGCAAACTGCAGACTGCGCTCCGGTCATTTTTTGGGCACCCAAGGAAAATTGGGTTGGTATTTGTCATGCGGGGTGGAAAGGCGCTTTGGCAGGAATTTTACAAGAAATGGTTAGATGCCTTCAAAACAAGGGCGTAACAGAGATGCAGGCCCTCATTGGTCCCACTATTCGTCCTGTTCATTATCCCGTGGGACAGGATGTTTATGAAATTTTTTTAAACCAAGATCTTTCTAATAAGGCCTTCTTTCTGATGAAAGATACAGAGATTTTTTTTGATCTGCCAGGGTATATCAAAAAAGTTCTTCAAGATCAAAAAATCCAAGTTTGGGACAGCCAACAAGATACTTTTGGAGACGTCTATTATAGTCGTCGTTGGGCTTTGAAGTATGATCCTGAAAAAGCCTCTCATATTGGTTTTTGCTCGGCTGTAGTTTGTCCTAAAGGAAATTAAGATGGAAACGTCGCTGTTTTCTCCTCAAGAAAACTTAAATTTTATCAAAGTATGGGTCAGTCCCGGAGCCAAAAAAGACCATATTTATGGCTGGGTCAAGAGAAAAGAAGAAGTCCTATTAAAACTGTCTGTACGCCAACCCCCCGAACACGGTAAAGCGAACGAAGCTGTTTTAGAACTGGTCTCAGACTTTTTAAAAGTTCCTAAATCTTCTTTATGCTTGAAAACTGGTTTACAGTCCCGTCTCAAAGGCATTACCGTCACGCGCTAGTGCCTTTTGGCGTTTTAGGCTTTCTGCTTTTTATACGCCGTCTATTGCGCAGCACTTAATTTTATGCTAAATTTTTATCAGTTAGCACTCAAAGTGCTAGAGTGATAATTTATCAAGGAGGAAAACAATGAGCTTAAAATTCACACCTCTGGGAGATCGCGTCTTAGTCAAGCGCATCGAGGCAGAGGAAAAAACAGCAGGTGGTATTATTATTCCAGATACAGCCCGTGAAAAACCCATTGAGGGGGAAGTTCTGGCTGTAGGACCCGGGGAGCGGACCTCCGATGGAAAGGTTCATCCTTTAGAATTAAAGGTAGGACAGCGCGTTGTTTTCGGAAAATGGTCCGGAACAGAAGTTAAAGTTGATGGTGGCGAGTACGTAGTAATGAAAGCGTCCGACATCTTGGGCATCATTGAATAAGGAGGAAGATCATGGCAAAACAAATTTGTTTCGGTTCCGAGGCACAAGAACAAGTTTTAAAAGGAGTGAAAAAACTAGCAGATGCAGTTAAAGTCACTTTGGGTCCAAAGGGACGTAATGTTTTGATTCAGAAAGCCTTTGGGGCCCCCAGGATCACAAAGGACGGCGTTACCGTCGCTAAAGAAATTGATCTAGAAGACGTCTTTGAAAATATGGGCGCTCAGCTGGTGAAGGAAGTGGCTTCTAAAACTGCAGACGTCGCCGGTGATGGAACAACCACAGCAACCGTTCTGGCTTACAACATCTTAAAGCAAGCCTTAAAAGGTGTGGTTTCAGGAATCAATCCCATGGACCTTCATCGGGGTATTCAGCATGCAACACACGTCGTAGTGGAAGAGCTTAAGAATATCGCTATTCCTATTCAAGGTGATTATAAAAAAGTTACTCAGGTCGCCACCATTTCAGCCAATAGTGATTCTGAAATCGGAGGCATCATTGCAGAAGCTATGAGCAAAGTAGGCAACAGCGGTGTGATTACTGTGGAAGAAGCCAAGTCTTTTGTCACAGAACTGGAAGTTGTTGAAGGGATGCAATTTGACCGTGGGTATGTCTCTCCGTATTTTGTAACCAATGCAGAAAAAATGGTTTGTGAATTTGATAATGCTCTTATTTTGTTGCATGAAGAAAAAATCAGTGCCATACAACCTTTGGTTCCCATTTTGGAAGCAGTTGCTCAGCAAGGTCGCCCGCTGGTTATTATCGCTGAAGATGTGGAAGGGGAAGCTCTGGCCACTTTGGTCATCAACAAGATTAAAGCAGGGCTAAAAATTGCTGCTGTTAAGGCTCCAGGTTTTGGAGATCGCCGCAAAGCTATGTTAGAAGACATCGCTATTTTGACCGGAGGTCAAGTCATCAGCAAAGAAATGGGTGTCAAACTGGAAAAAGGTTTGCATTGCTTAGGTCATGCTAAAAAAATTAAAATCAGCCGCGAGCACACCACCATTGTAGAAGCAGGTTCTGATTCCAGTAAGCAGGCTGTGGCAGATCGTTGCGCTCAACTGCGCCTGCAGATCGAAGAATCAACCTCTGACTATGACAAGGAAAAACTGCAAGAGCGTTTGGCTAAGTTGTCTGGAGGAGTGGCCGTCATTCGTGTTGGTGGAGCCACCGAAGCCGAGGTCAAGGAAAAGAAGGACCGAGTAGATGATGCGGTCCAAGCTACCAAGGCAGCTGTAGAAGAAGGCATCGTTGCCGGAGGCGGAAAGGCTTTGATTTCTTGCATCAAAGCTGTTAAAGAAGCCTTAGCGTCAAAGGAAGTTCAAGCAGCCAACCATGACTTCCATTTTGGAGTAGAAGTCATCATCGCAGCACTGCAATCCCCTGCCCGCACCATTGCTGAAAATGCAGGTGTAGAAGGTGGTGTAGTTATCCAAAAATTGTTGGAATCAACGGATGCTCATTTTGGGTATGACGCGCAGCACAATACCTATGGTAATATGATCAGCAGTGGCATCATTGACCCTGCAAAAGTTGTCCGTACAGCTTTGCAGAATGCTGCTTCTATTTCTAGCTTATTGAGCACAACTGAATGCATGATTGCCAATGCTCCTGAAAAAGATAAAGGACATGGCGGTGGTATGCCTGGCGGTATGGGTGGAGGTATGGACTTTTAGTTCAGTTTAGCTTCACTTTACAGCTATCAAGACCCCGAAAAATCTTTCGGGGTTTTTTTATGTTAAAGCCAATCAATAGTTTCAAGGTCATAATTTGGGACTACCTTGATGTTTTTTTATATTTATAAAAAATCAAATCTTTACAATTTTTGGGTAACAGTGCTTTTTAAAGAAGTAAAAAAATATTTAAGGTAAAAACTCTTGCACAAGAAAAACAAGATCTCTACTTTTATTCAAAAACAAGCCGCTTTCTTAGTTTTTTTACCTCTGTCAAAAACTTAAAAAATGGTACTGCACCCCCCAAATTATCCTGATTTCAAAAATAATCTTTAAACTGTTTTTAGGAATCAAAAATAAATTACCAATGTGCCAATTACGGAAAATGATCTAAAGTTTTTCAAAAATAGAAAACAACAATACTTTCTAGGAAAAAAATACCAGTGAAACATTTTTTACAGAAATAAACCTTACACTATATGATCTAAAAAACTTACAAATCCATAGAACAAAGAATACAATGCCAAAGTAAGTTTCTGATACGCTATTTTTTAGGTATAATTTTGAAGAGATATAAAAAATTAAATTCTATTTTTACAGAAAAAATCATCTTCTAAAAGCAAATGAGTCAAATTATTTTTCTAAATGGCTGCAGTTCTGCAGGAAAAACATCCCTTGCTAAAAGTATCCAACATTTAAGTTCTGATCTTTGGGTAAGTTTTGGAGTTGATACTTTTATTAATTTGTTACCCCTTTAAAAACAGGAAGCCTATTTCAAATTTATTTTAGGTCAGAATCAACGTGGCCCAACTGTACAGGTTCAAACAAGGCAAAATTCTGGAAAAGTATTCGGTATGATTCCAAAATTTGCCGAAACGTTAGCAAACGCGGGAAATAATCTAATTATTGATGAAGTCTTATTGGATGATACCTCTTTAAGAACTTACGCAGCAAGTTTAGCCAATCACACTGTATATTATATTGGAGTTTTTTGTGATCTTAAAATCATGCAAGAGCGTGAAATTTTAAGAGGTGACCGGGCTATTGGTCTTTCTAATGATCAAATAGAGCGAGTCCATAAAGGTATTTGTAGTTCTTATGATTTTACAGTAGATACATCTTTTCAAAGCTCTTTTACAGTTTCCTATAAAATCCTAGAGTTTCTAAGCAGTCCTCCTACGCCAGCTCGTTTTAAAAAAATCATTGGCGAAGATAAACAATAAACTTTCATCTTCTGCATAGAGTTCTTTTCTCTGACTATCAGCACACAAAAAATAGATGCTTCAAAATAAGAATTATTTAATCAGTCATGTTAAAAATATTTTTTTAAATATAGTTCCAAAAATTAATATATCTTTATAAGGTCAAAGAAACTCAAAAAATATTTTAAAAATGACTTTTTAATAACGAAGATCTCCTAGTTAAAACTACAGGATTTTAGAGATTTCCGACTTAATTTGTGCTTGCAATTGATGTACTGAACCTCTACCGTCTAAACGAACCAAAAGATTTCTACTTTCATAAAAATCTAAAAGAGGCTCTATAGAATTTTTATAAACTTTCAATCTTTCTAAGAAAATATCTGGTTTGTCATCTGAACGTCTAGAATATTCTCCATGGCCGCAAAATGAACAGCTTTGTTCGTGATTTAAAGCAGGCTTTCCACAAGAATTACATTGCCAACGATTTTTAATACGCTCTAAAAGACAGTCTTCCGGAACATCCAAAAATATAACCTTTACAATATCTAAAAAAGGCACTTGTTCTTTCAAATGAAAAACTTGTTCTAAGTAACGAGGAACTCCGTCTAATAAAACTGTCTTCTGATCCCGTAATCCCGAATAAAGAAAGCGAGACAAAAGACCAATAACTTCTTGGCTTTCTGGGTACCTTCCGGCAGCTACTTCAGATTTAATCTTTTGCCCTAAAAAACTTTCAGATGCGATCTCTCTTCGGACCAACTCTCCCATTCCCACCAAGTGAAAATTCATGTCTCTAGCCAACCAAGAGCTCTGCGTTCCCTTACCTGACCCAGGAGGACCTAAAAAAACAACAGCTTTTATCTCTAAGTTCATTTCTGACCTGACCTCTTCTTCCAAAGATTACCGTATTGGTGAGAAATAACATAAGAATAAACCTGAGAGACCACTTCAATCGTGACGCTAGCAACAATCAGCAATGCTGTTCCAGTAGCAGGAAAATTGAAGCCTGCCATACGCATCACATCAGGAAATACCACCACAAATGCAATGTACAAAGAGCCCACAACCGTTAAGCGATTTAAAAGAGCCGTAAAATAATTCGCTGTTGTAATACCAGGACGATAACCCGCGATAAATGCTCCACTCTTCCTAAGATTTTCTGCAGTTTCTTCGGGATTAAAGACCACCGAAGTATAAAAAAATGAGAAGAAAATAATCAAAATCACCCGCGTTAATAAGGAAAATGTGTAAGATTCTACAAAGAGAAAACGCAATGAAGGTCCTAAAATAGGAATAGCTTGGATAAAATTGATATTCGTTAAAGTAAAAAACATCTGCATCAAAGCCATAGCAAAAATAGGGGCCAAAATACCTGTACTATTCATCTTAATAGGCATATAAGTCTTTTCAGCACTAAAAACTTGTCGTCCCACTTGTCGTCTAGGGTACTGAATCATCACTTTTCTGTAAGCCTTCTCCATAAAGACCACAAACATAATGACAACTCCTGCCGCTACAACCCCCAAAAATGCTTCAAAAAACTGACTTCCGCCTGCACGCCCTAACTCTAATGTTTGCACAATAGAGCGTGGTAAAGTGGACACGATACCCGCATAAATCAACATCGAAGACCCGTTTCCCAAGCCTCTCGCTGTTATTTGTTCTCCTAACCACATTAAAAAAAGGGTAGAACCTACTATAGTAACTATTGTACTAACATAAAAGAAAAATCCTGGATCTAAGACTAACCCGGAACGCATGGACAGCAAAGAAGCCAACCCTGCTGCCTGAAAGACAGATAATCCGATGGTTCCATAACGTGTATATTGGTTTAATTTCCTTTTACCAGCCTCTCCTTCTTTTTTCAGCGCTATAAAGTAAGGAAATAGCGCTGTCATCAACTGGACGATAATACTAGACGAAATATAGGGACCTAAATTGAGCGCAAATATGCTCATTCGCTCTAAAGCACCTCCGGATACTAAATTGAACATTTTTAGTACCCCTTGAGATGTATAATCAGAAGCCATAATTTTCATCGCTACAGGATCAATCCCTGGTAGAGGGATATAAGTGCCTAGACGATAAATAATAAAAATCCAAAGAGTAAATAAAATACGGCGATGGAGATCAGAAGCTTGTTTCCAAGACCCCCAACTCAAACTAGAAAGAAGCTGCTCAGAAACGGATGCCATTCATTTCTCCTCTTGCTCGAAACCTACCAAAGAGACAGAACCAGCAGCTCTTTCAATCTTCTCTTTTGCTGACTGACTGACCCCAGACACACACAAACGTAGTGCCACAGAAACATCTCCCCTTCCTAAAATGCGTACGGGTAACTTCTTCTTAAAAAAACCCGCTGCTCTCAAAGTATCTTCTCCAATAATTCCAGAAGGATCCAAGATCTTGTTTTCTACTGCCTCTTGCAATCGATCTAAATTAATATGCACATACTCTTTCCTAAAAGGATTGGAAAATCCGACCTTTGGTAAACGACGGGCCAGAGGCATCTGACCTCCTTCAAAGCCTTTAATAGCCACACCTGAACGAGCCGTTTGCCCTTTTCCACCTCGACCACAGGTTTTACCTTTACCAGATCCAATGCCACGGCCTAGGCACTTTTTTTGCCGTCGCGCACCCAAATTATCTCTAATTTCATTTAACTTCATGACTCAACCCTCACTAAATGCAACACTTTTGCAATCATACCTCTCACTTCTGGGCAATCAGGTAATTCTTTTCTTTTTCCCAATCGTCCTAAACCTAAAGATTTTAACACCAAAATTTGCTTATAACATACCCGAATAGAGCTGCGATACTGCACACATATAATCTTCTTCATGCGGCCTCTCCTGCAAATAACTCAGAAACTTTTTTACCCCGCTTGTGAGCCACAGAACGAGGAGTCTCTATAGATCTCAACGCTTCTAAAGTCGCTAAAATTACATTGTAAGGATTAGTAGACCCTAAAATCTTAGCCACGACATCTTGGACTCCCAAAACCTCGAACAAAGATCGCATAGCGCCTCCTGCAATTAAACCTGTTCCCTTTTGGGCTGATCGTAAATGCACTCTTCCGGCCCCTGCGCATCCTGTAACGTCGTGATAAATAGTACGACCTTCCTTCAAAGGAATCCTCAACATGGCTTTAGTAGCCTGATCTGTCGCTTTCCGAACAGCGTCAGGAGCTTCATGAGCCTTACCTGAACCATAGCCCACAGAGCCTTTCCCATCTCCGACCACAACTAGAGCAGAAAATCTAAATCTTTTTCCACCTTTTACAACTTTCGCAACTCTTCTTACCAAGACACTACGTCTGAGTAATTCTTTTTCGCTTCTTTGTTGCGTGCGCTTTGCTTTCACCACAATCCTCCCTTTAAAAATTTAGTGTTAAAATTCCAAGCCCCCCTCACGAGCTCCTTCTGCCAATGCCTTAACGCGACCGTGATACCGGTAAGGTCCTCGATCAAAAACTAAGGTTTTCACCCCCGCTTCTAAGGCTCTTTGAGCAATCTGACGGCCTACCCAACGGGCGGCTTCACAATTAGATCCCGAGGCGACCACTTCCTTACGAGCAGACTCGATAGAAGAGGCACTCACCAAAGTACAATGCTTCACGTCATCAATGACTTGAACATACATATAACGCCCCGAACGAAATACGCTCAAACGGGGCCTTCCTCCAGAGACTTGAGCAATACGCTTTCTAGTGCGACTCTTTCTCCTATCAAAAATTAATTTTTCTGCGCTCATCTCCCTTTTCTCCTATTTCTTCGTCTTACCCTGCTTCATACGGATAAAGGTACCACGAATACGCACACCTTTTCCTTTATAAGGTTCAGGCTTTCTAAATTTCACCAATTGCGAGGCCACTTGGCCTACTTGCTGCTTATCTCTTCCAGACACACGAAGCACCATCACTTTATCCATCTTTTCAACTTTAATAGCAACACCTTCAGGAGGCTGATAAAAAATATCATGACTGTAGCCTAAGCTTAGCTTTACCCCTGTACCCTGAAGCTCAGCTTTATAACCCACACCTACAAGCTCTAAAATTTTTTCAAAACCTTCAGAAACTCCTTTGAACGCATTACCTAGTAAACGACAAAAAGTTCCTATCATCATGGAATCTTTTTGACTTAAAGTTTCTTTCTTACAACGAACAAACAGCTTATTCTCTTGTTGCTCTAAAAAAAAGATTGGAAGCATACTACAAAACATTTCCCCTAAAGATCCCTTCACAGAAACTCCCTCTGTCTGAAGGTCATAAGAAACCCCCGCAGGAATAACAATAGGAACTCTACTAATACGTGACATAACCCACCTCAACTGACATACAACAACACCTTTCCGCCGATTCCTAAAGCACGCGCTTTAGAATCGGAAAGTACTCCAGCAGAAGTACTTAAAATTAAACTCCCCAACCCGTTGGCAACTGGCTTATTTTCGCGAGCCTTCCGGTAAAAATGAACGCTAGGCTTAGATATCCGACGAATTTCTCGAATAACAGGACGAGATTTCACGTATTTTAACTGTACCACAAAAGAACGCTCTCTTGGAGTTTCTCCTACCTCTTCAATTCCTTTGATATATCCTTCTTGCAAAAGAGCCTCTAAAACCGTCTTTCTTAAACGAGAAGCTGGGACAATAACATCCTTCTTCAACCGCATTTGCGCATTCCTAATGCGCGTAATCATATCTCCTATAGGATCCGTAAACGACATTTTTTCCCCTACCAGCTAGATTTTTTAACACCTGGAAGATGACCCCTTAAAGCCTCTTCCCTAAACGCAATTCTGGATAACCCAAACATACGGTATACCGCTCTTGGACGCCCAGTAAGAACACATCTAGACCTTACACGCACTGCACTGCCATTACGAGGCAACTTAGACAACTTTAATACGGCCTCAAAACGCTGCTCTAAAGTAGAAGTCTTACTACGAATAATATCTTTCAACCGCTCTCTCTTTTGCTTATCTTGCTCAACCAACCTTTTTTTTCGGTTGTTGCTCTCTACCAATCCTTTACGCGCCATTTGTATTTAACTCCTAAAAGGCATACCAAACTTCTCTAGAAGCACTTTGGCTTCTGGATCCGTCCGTGCAGTTGTAACAATATTAATATCCATTCCCCACAATTCAGTAATCCCCTCGTAAGGAACTTCTGGAAAAACAGTTTGTTCTTTTAATCCCATTGAAAAATTACCACGTCCATCAAAACTTTTGGGTGAAACACCTCTAAAATCTCGAATACGCGGCATCGCAATATAGATCAAGCGCTGCAAAAACTCATACATACGCCGACCTCGAAGTGTTACCTTTAATCCTGCCAACATGCCCTCACGGACCTTAAAACTAGCATTCGACTGGGCAAAGCGAGTCAGACTAGGATGCTGTCCGGAAATCCTAGACAAAGTATCTATTGCTGATTCTACAACAGATTTATCTAGAAGCTTTCGTCCCATACCCATGTTAATAACAATTTTTTCCAACTTAGGAACTTGGTGAACATTTCCATACTTGAACTCTTCTTTCAAGGATGGTATCACCACTTGCTCATAATGTTCTTTAAACGACAACATTTTTCTTCTCTCCGATCACAACACCAGAACGCTTTGCAAAGCGCACACGCCGCCCATCAGACCCTAAACCTATTTTTACACGAGTTAACTGTTTGCGACTTCCTTCTACTTGATCATGCACTACTGCAGGATCTACCAACATTACATTAGAGACATGAAGACTTGCCTCTGTGCGACGAATTCCTCCATCAGGATCTTTTACAGAAGGCTTGACATGTTTAGAACACAAATTGACTCCTTCCACAAAGATTCTAGACCGTTCACGATCAACCCGTAGAACGCGCCCATAAGAACCCTTAGCATCGCCACAGATAACCGATACAAAATCTCCTGAACGAATTTTCTTATTTTTCCACTGCATTAATATACCTCCGGAGCTAAAGAAACCACTTTCATATATCCTTGCCGTAATTCTTTTGGCACAGGTCCGAAAATACGTGTGCCCAAAGGCTCTCCATCTGCTTTCAATAGAATAGCGGCATTTTCGCTAAAAGCAATCAAGCTGCCGTCATTTCTTTTTAACCCTTTGGCAGAACGGACTACCAATGCTTTGTGCACAGCTCCTTTCTTAACCTTAGCTCCCTTAGTTTTAGGAAGGGCAGACTTTACTGAGACCACAATTACATCCCCCGGAACAGCAAAGCGGCGGCCAGCTCCTCCTAAGACTTTAATACACATGACGTTTTTAGCACCAGTATTATCTGCCACATTCAAGCGTGTTTGCATCTGAATCATAGCTTGTCTCCTGTTGCAGTACTTTCGCCAGAAACCGTCTCAAGGACAACCCACCTCTTCATTTTAGACAAAGGACGAGACTCCTGAATACGGACCCAAGCCCCGTTTTCCAAGGCATCACCTTCATCATGTGCCAAATACTTTTTAGATTTGACCACAGCCTTATGATAGATAGGATGTCTTTGAACGCGCTTCACCAAAACAGACACTGTTTTCGTAGAAGATTTTTTAACCACTTGACCAACCAATACCCTTTTTGACATTCTAACCCTCTTTTCTTTCAGAAACAATCGTGCGCATCCTGGCAACAGAACGACGAAAATTTCTGATCACATGTGACTTTAAAGTTTCACTTCCCCCTGAAGCCGCAAAGCGCGCCTCCATCAAAACTCTGGCTATTTCCAAAGATTTTTGCTTTAACTCAGGGGTGGAAAGCTTCCGTAATTCTTTAAACGACATTTTCATTTCCATCATCCACCTCGATCTTCTCTACGCACAAAACTTGTGGCTACAGGTAACTTTCCAGACGCTAGACGAAAAGCCTCTCTGGCTATCTCCTCAGAAACCCCTCCCACTTCAAACAATACACGCCCTGGCTGAGCACGATACACATAGCGATCTACGCTCCCTTTACCACTACCCATTCGGACTTCCGCAGGTTTAGCTGTCACTGGAACATCGGGGAAAATACGAATCCATACTTTTCCCGCACGTTTCATATACCTAGTTAATGCCCTACGAGATGCTTCAATCTGGCGAGATGTTATACGCTCGGCACCCAAACATTTTAATCCATACTCCCCAAAACTGACAAAAGTCCCCCGGGTTGCTGCCCCGTGAATCCTTCCCTTAAACTGTTTACGAAATTTATTTTTTTTAGGAACCAACATTTTTTCTTACCTCAAACGATTAACAGAAAGTTCACCTAGACGTCGCTCTACCAAAGAGTCTGCTTTGTCCAAGATGTCTCCCCGGTAGATCCACACTTTTACACCGCATGTCCCTGAACGGGTATAAGCAGTGCAAAACCCGTAGTCAATATCAGCACGAAGAGTCTGAGCAGGTAAACGACCTCTAGAATCGCGCACTGAACGAGCAATTTCTGCCCCCCCCATACGACCTGAGCAGTCAATACGAATACCCTGAGCTCCCACTTTATCAGCATCTTGAATTGCCTTGCGCATCACCCGCTTATAAGAAGCACGCCGCTGCAACTGTTGAGCAATTTCTTCCGCTACTACTTGCGCATACAATGCAGGTTTTCTTAACTCTACAATATTAAAGAAGCACTCTACACCTACCGCATCCTTCAACTGCGCCATCAATGCATCAATACCCACACCCTTTTTCCCAATCACTAGACCAGGACGAGCCACATAAACCGTTACATGGGGTTTCTTTTTTTGTGGTCTTGCAATCACAATTTTAGAAACTCCAGCGCTGGCAAGAGCTTTTTTAAAGAAAGCTCTTATTTTTAAATCCTCTTGAACAAGATCCCGGTAGCCTTTTTTAGCGTACCAGACAGAATCCCATCCTCGATTAATTCCCAAACGCAATCCATTAGGATCCGACCTCTGTCCCATTTTCTTAACCCTCCACTAATACAGCTCTTATCTGACTAAATTCTTTTTTAATCACCCCAGAACGACCACGACCTCGTATTTCCCTCCGACGCAAAACTAAACTTTTTCCAACAGTCAACTCATCCACAAAAAGTTTCTCTTCTAACATCCCATGATTATGCGAAGCATTGGCCTGCGCAGAACGTAAGACTTTAATAACATCCAACGCTGCTTTTTTATGAACTCCTTTCAAAATATGAAAGGCTTCTTTCAAATTTTTTCTTCTAACCAGACTAGCAACATCATTAAGCTTACGAGAACCTACGCGCACCATGCGCAAACACGCTTGAACCTTCATCTTCAACTCCTATCCTTTTTTGACTTTACGGTCACCTGCGTGCCCATTAAAAGTCCGGGTCAAAGAGAATTCACCAAATTTATGACCTACCATGTCTTCCGTCACAAAGACAGGAATAAATTTACGCCCATTATAAATTGCAAAATTCAACCCAATAAATTGAGGCACAATAGTTGAGCGCCTAGACCAAGTTTTAATAGGTGAATGACGACCGGAAGCTCTCATAATTTCAGCTTTTTTCAGCAAGTGAGAATCAACAAAAGGCCCTTTCCATACAGATCTTGACATATTTCCTCCTTTTACTTCTTACGACGAGAAACAATAAATTTATCAGAAACTTTGCGTTTAGACCGAGTCTTCTTTCCCTTAGCTGACTGCCCCCAAGGAGAAACAGGATGACGTCCACCAGAAGTACGCCCCTCTCCTCCACCATGAGGGTGATCGATGGGATTCATCGCCACTCCACGCACGTGAGAACGCCACCCTAACCAACGGTTTCGCCCCGCTTTGGCCAAGGAACGGTTTTGGTGATCTTCATTAGAAACAACTCCAATAGTTGCACGGCACCGACCGTTCACTTTTCGAATTTCTCCAGAAGGCATTTTTAACAAAATATTTTCATCATCTCGCCCCATAACCTGAACAGCAGTCCCTGCTGCCCGAGCAATTTGACCACCTTTTCCAATTTTCAATTCAACGTTATACACCATAGTACCCACAGGAATATGCTTCAAAAGCATCGTATTTCCATCACGGATATCACATTTTTCACCTGCTTCCAAAATAGATCCTACTTTTACAGCCCGTGAAGCCAAAATATAAGAATGTAGATCCTGCCCTTTTTCAGACTGAGACTTCAAAAGAGCAATAAAAGCACTGCGATTGGGATCATACTCCACTCTTTGGACTTCCCCTTTCACAACGTCGTCTCCTGAAAATCTTTTAAAATCAACAAAACGATACAACCGCTTATGCCCACCACCCCGGGACCGACTAGTGACACGCCCTTGCGCATTCCGTCCCCCCGTCTTTCTTTTACCTTCAACCAGCTCCTTTAAAGGACGTCCTTTCCAAAGATCCTTGCGATCTACCAGGACAAGCCCTCGACGTGCCGCAGAAGTAGGAGAATAACTCTTCAAACTCATTGCTCACCTCCCGTATTGACAGACTCAAAATCTAAGGTAAAACCTTCCTTTAAAGTCACATAAGCTTTTTTAACATCAGATCCCTGCCCAAGCCTACCCTTGAAACGCTTGACCTTTCCCCTTTGAATAACAGTATTAACAGCAGCAACCTGAACTTCCAATATACTTTCTATTGCACGAGCAACCTGAAACTTATTAGCCCACGAAGAGACTTCAAAAAGATACTGTCCTCCTTGAGAAACCCCTACCCCTTTTTCTGTTTGAAGAGGCCTGATCAAAACTCTCAAAGCAGTTTCTTTAGACAATTGCTGAGAACGATCTCTTTCTACATAACGATGTATCACGCAAACCTCCTTTCAGACAAATAGGGTAACACCTCTTTATCCAAAATCAACCGATCATGCTTTAAAATATCATAAACGTTCAAACCTTCTTGATCTAACACATTTATCCTAGGAATATTCCGAACACAATTTAATAAAGAACCACTTTCTTTATGAGATGTAACAAATAAAACAGAATTCCCTTCAAAATGTTTCAACCAAGACACCATCTCAGCAGTCTTTTTAAAAGGAGATCCTAAAGAATCCATAATCGTCAACTCTTCTTGTTGCTTTCTCAAAGAAAGAGCCATCTTCAATCCTAAAGAACGAATTTTTTTAGGAAGTGAATATGAATGATCCCGAACTACAGGACCAAAGATAACTCCTCCACCCCTGAATTGAGGTGAACGCAAAGAACCTTGTCGAGCCCGACCCGTTCCCTTCTGTTTATAAGGCTTTTTAGTGGTCCCTCTGACATCGCTAATTCCCTTAGTCTTATGAGTCCCAGCCCTTCTCTTAGCTAGTTGCCAATGCACTACCCTGGACAATATATCTTCTCTGGGATCAAGGTCAAAAATGAATGATGGAATTTTCAACGATCCCACATTCTTCAAAGACCAGTCCTTTACCGCAAAATCTTCTGACATCACTCCATCTTTCATCATCTAACCCTTCTCATTAAAAATGCTTTATTAGGCCCCAACACTAGGAAATGCGTGGTTTTCAGTTAAAACGCACTTAACAGCATCCCGAACTTGAAGCCACCCACCTTCATGCCCAGGAACCGCACCTTTTATCACTAAAAAACCTCTTTCGTCATCTACCTGAAGAACTTGAAGATTCTGAACTGACACACGACATCCTCCCATTCTTCCTGCCATTTTCTTACCCTTAAAAACACGGGCAGGACTTTTACGATGCCCTGTAGAACCATGGCTGCGGTGAGAAACAGAAACACCGTGAGTGGCACGCAATCCACCAAACCCATGCCGTTTCATAGCTCCCGCGAAGCCACGACCAATAGTTTGCCCCACTACATCTACAAAGCCTCCAACAGGAAAATGACTTGGCCTAAGAACAAAACCCACTGGAAGCAACCCTTTTTCTCCAACTCGAAACTCACAAAGTTTTTCTCTTGGATCTATTCCAATCTTCGAAAAGAATTGCGTTAAAGGACGCCCCATTTTCTTAGTCAATCCTGCCCCTACTTGAATAGCAGTATACCCGTGCTTGTCAGGAGTTTTCTGAGAAACCACGCAGCACTCCGGCAAATGCAAGACCGTTACAGGAACACAGATTCCATCAGGAAGAAACAAACTGCTCATTCCCAATTTTTTGGCTAAAACACCTACTCGCCTTTCTTGATTGCAACTTTTCATTTTCTAAACTCTAATCTCAACCTCAACGTCCGCAGCCAAATTTAACCCCATCAAAGCATCTAAGGTCTGAGGATTGGCAACGATCTCCAACAACCGACTATAAGAACGTTGCTCAAACTGATCACGCGCTTTTTTATCAATATGAGGAGACCTCAGAACTGTAAATTTCCTAATTTTCCTAGGCAGAGGAATAGGACCCCGAACTTCTGCCCCGGTCCTTAGAGCTGTGGCGACAATTTCACCCACTGCTCTTTGCAAGACCTCTGCATCAAAACTTCTCAATTTCATGCTAATTTTCTGAGAACCTGACATACTAACCCCTACGCCAGAATCTTTGTGACGACACCAGAGCCCACCGTACGACCACCTTCACGGATCGCAAAACGTAACCCTGTTTCCATAGCAATAGGAGAAATCAATTCCACCTCAACTGCCACGTTATCCCCAGGCATGACCATTTCCATATCCTTAGGCAAACTCACACTACCTGTGACATCTGTAGTACGGAAATAAAATTGAGGACGATATTGATTAAAGAACGGAGTGTGACGACCACCTTCCTCTTTAGTCAACACATAAACTTCTGCTTCAAATTTATGATGAGGCTTAATCGTTCCTGGTTTAACAATAACCTGTCCACGTTCAACATCTTCTCTTTTAAGACCTCTTAAAAGAACTCCGACGTTGTCACCAGCACATCCTTCATCTAGTAACTTTCTGAACATCTCAATGCCAGTTACTGTGGTTTCTTGGGTAGGACGCAAACCGACCACTTCCACCTTTTCACCTACTTTCACAATACCTCTTTCGATACGACCAGTCGCTACAGTGCCACGACCTTCGATAGAAAAGACATCTTCAACAGACATCAAGAAAGGCTTATCAACATCACGTTCAGGAGTTGGAATATAACTATCAACCGCATCCAAAAGCTGCTGCATCGCTGCCTTTCCTTCACCCGTACCTTCTAATGCTTTTAAAGCAGAACCTTTAATAAAAGGAGTATCATCGGGGAAATTATACTTAGAAAGCAGATCTCGAACTTCCATCTCTACAAGTTCAATCAATTCAGGATCGTCCACCATATCCGCTTTATTCATAAAAACGACTAACTTAGGAACACCCACCTGACGCGCTAACAAAATATGTTCACGAGTCTGAGGCATTGGACCATCCGCTGCGGAAACAACAAGGATCGCACCGTCCATTTGAGCAGCACCTGTGATCATATTCTTCACATAGTCTGCGTGACCCGGACAATCGACGTGAGCATAATGGCGCTGATCTGTTTCATATTCCACATGAGCCGTCGCGATCGTAATACCACGAGCTCTTTCTTCAGGAGCCCCATCAATTTGATCGTAAGCTTTAAACTCACCCATTCCCTTTTCACTGCAAAACTTTGTAATTGCCGCAGTCAGTGTTGTTTTGCCATGATCGACGTGCCCGATGGTCCCTATGTTCACATGGGGCTTTGTACGCTCAAATTTTTCTTTTGCCATCAGGCAACCTCTTATATCTAAACTACACACAGTAGGATATTCATACCATATTGTAAGCTTCATAGCAAGGGGAGGAGTGGAAATCAAAAAGAAGCAACTACAGAAAACTTTCTGACAAAAGGCTTGTAGCCCCCGGCATAAACCGGGACTAGATTTTTAATCATATATCTGTCAAAGTTTGAAAAAATTTATTTTTTTTCGATTGCCCTATTTTTTAAAGAGGCTTTTGCTGATCATTCCCACCTTACTAGGCATTATGTTTGTGAATTTTTTCGTGGTTCACTGGGCTCCCGGAGGACCGATCGATCAAATGCTGCATCGGATGCAAAGTAAAGATACGGAAAATTCTGGAGTTTCTGTTAATGCAGGGGTCGGACACAGTTATTACCAAGAAACAGCTGAAAAGCTGAAAAAACAGTATGGTTTCGACAAACCCCTTATCCCTCGTTTTTTCTATATGGTTAAAAAATATGTGTGTTTCGATTTTGGCCGCAGTTATTTTAAAAATGAAAACGTCTTAAAGCTGATTGCTGATCGCCTACCTATTTCTCTTTCCCTTGGTCTATGGTCAACATTATTAATTTACTCTTTAGCGATTCCCTTAGGCATCTTCAAAGCCATACGCAACGGCAGTACTTTTGATGTCTGCAGCAGCCTTTTAATTTTGCTTGGCTATGCTATTCCTACCTTTCTTTTTGCTGTGATATTGATCATATTTTTTGCAGGAGGTAGCTTTTTTTCATGGTTCCCCCTACAAGGATTGTTTTCGTATAATTTTTCCAGCCTAAGCCCTTTGCAACAATGCGCAGACTATTTCTGGCATCTTGCACTGCCTATTATGGCCAAAGTCATCACCAGTTTGGCCGGCCTTACAATGATGGTCAAAAATTCTTTTTTAGAGGAAATTGGCAAGCAATATGTCATCACTGCCCAGGCTCAAGGCTTCAGCACCAAAGCTGTTTTGCTGAAATATGTGTTTCAAAATGCTATGCTAATTATCATCGCCAGCTTACCTTTAACCTTGATGCAGGTGGTATTCAGCGAATCTTTTTTAATTGAAACCATTTTTTCCTTAGATGGTTTAGGACTGATGGGCTATGAGGCTATTTTAAACCGAGACTACCCCATTATTTTTGGATCCCTGTATATTTTCACACTGATCGGTCTAATATTGCATCTTATAGGAGACTTCATTTACACGCGCATAGACCCTAGAATTCACTTTAGGGGGCTGTCTGAACGATGAATACGTCTGGAACAAATACTGCGGGAAAATGGCGCTATTTTCTTTCTCATCGACGAGGTTTTTTCAGTTTCCTGACTTTAAGCTTCATTTTTTTGTTGTGCAGCGGTGCAGAATTTTTATCTAATGATAAGCCTTTACTGGTGATTACAAAAAAATCTTGGCTGTTTCCTATTCTGCGTTATTATCCTGAAACAGCCTTTTTCGATGGTGAAGATATTGAAATGAACTATATGAGCTGTGAATTCAATCAATTTATTCAAAAAGAAAAAGCTTTTGTAATATGGCCTTTATATCGGTACGGTGCCCAAACAATTTCTTTAGATGCCCCTCAGCCTTCGTTGTCTCCCCCCGACTGTCACCATGTGTTAGGCACAGATGAACAAGGGCGAGACGTCTTGGCACGATTATTGTATGGGACACGTATTTCTTTATTCTTTGGCCTTGGACTGGCAATCTTCAGCAGTATTGTAGGAATTATAGTAGGCTCCATTCAAGGATATTTTGCCGGAAAAATTGATCTTGTTCTGCAGCGTATCATTGAAATATGGGATGGTTTGCCGATTTTCTTTTTGTTGATGATTGTATCTAATTTTTTGTCAGCCAATGTTTGGGTCTTTTTGGGTATTATGACCCTGTTCAGCTGGACACGGCTTGTCCCAGTTGTCCGCGCAGAGTTTTTAAGAGGGCGTCAACAGTCCTATGTCAAAGCAGCCAAAGCGTTGGGAGTCCCTGAAGGACGCATTATTTTTCGTCATATCTTACCCAATGCGCTGGCTCCGGCCTTAAGCTGTCTGCCTTTTCTGATCAGCAGCGGTATTTCCGCCCTCACCGCTTTGGATTTCCTGGGAATTGGTCTATCTTTGGGAACACCTTCTTTAGGAGATCTATTACGCCAAGGTAAATCTCATCTGTACGCCCCGTGGCTAGGGCTGTCAGCCTTTTTAACTTTGGCTACCATTTTGGTTCTTGTCACCTTTATTGGTGAAGCTCTTCGCGATACTTTTTCACCACACAAACCCTCATGAGCTTACTGTCTGTTCGTCACTTGTCTTTAAACTTTAAAAGACAATCCCGCCCTATTCTGGATGATATTTCCTTCGACCTCAAAGCCGGTTGCACCCTGGCATTAGTAGGGGAAAGTGGTTCAGGAAAATCTATGTGTGCCTTATCGTTGTTGCGTTTGGTTCCCACTCTATTATCCCCCTCTTACCAAGGAGAAGTCTTATTTGAAGGACATGAATTGCTCAAAAGCCCTTTAAAGCACCTCTACAACGTGCGCGGGGGGCGTATCGGGATGATCTTTCAGGAACCCAGTGTGGCATTAAATCCTTTGCACACTATTTTTCAAGCTATTTCTTATCCTTTAAAACTTCATCGAGGGCAAGAGCTCTATTCAGCTCAACTTTTAAAGGATGAAGTCGTGCGCCTTTTAGAGCTGGCAGATTTCCCAGAAGCCATCTATCGTCTTCAAGACTACCCTCATCAACTATCAGGGGGACAGAGGCAAAGGTTGATGATTGCCATGGCCTTATCGGGCAATCCCAGCCTTTTGATCGCCGATGAACCCACCACCGCCTTAGATGTAACAATCCAGGCAGAAGTTTTAGCTTCTTTAAAAAAAATTCAAGAAAAAACTCAAATGGCTATGCTCTTCATCAGTCACAACCTTCCTTTAGTGGCGCATATTGCAGACCATATTGCGGTGATGAGCAAAGGACAAATCGTAGAACAAGCAGAAAGCTCTAAACTCATTCAATCCCCTCAACACCCTTATACTCAAAAATTATTTAAAAGTGCTGCTTTATCTCCAGTTGTTTCCGTCCCTTCACAAGGGCCTGCGCTGTTAGAGGTCCAAAACCTACAGGTCTTCTTACAAAATACGCCTATTGTTAAAGATGTTTCTTTTAAAGTCTTAGAGGGTCAAACTTTGGGCATTATCGGGGAAAGCGGTTCAGGTAAAAGTACTTTGGCTTTGGCCTTAATGCATCTTATACCTTTTAAAGGTCGCGTGACTTTTAAAGGTCAAGATCTTTCATCTCTCAGTTCAAAAGAACTCAGATCCTACCGTCGGTACTTTCAAATGATTTTTCAAGATCCTGCCGGAGCTTTAAATCCCCGCATGACCGTTGAAGAGGTGGTGGGGGAAGGATTGGATCTTTATGAAACCCTTCCCAAGAATGCTCGCAAAAAACGTCTGATGGCCGCCTTACAAGAAGTGGCTTTAGATCCTGGAATTTTAAGCCGTTATCCTCACCAATTATCTGGGGGGCAACGGCAACGAATTTCCATCGCCCGGGCCTTAATTTTGAATCCCGATTTCCTGATTTTAGATGAACCAACTTCAGCTCTGGATTTAACCATCCAAAAAGAAATCTTAGAACTTTTAAAAAATCTTCAGCAACACAAAGGACTTTCTTATATTTTTATCACCCATGACCTTGCGGTCGTTGGCAGTATCAGTCACTTTTTACTGGTCATGAAAGCGGGACAGATCGTGGAACAAGGGGAATCCCAGTCTGTTATTAACCATCCCCAGCACCACTACACCCAGGCCTTGGTTCGTAGCTCTGTTCATTTTTAAGGACATTCCCACAGCAAGTTAAAAATATTATGTTAAAAGCAGTGCACAATTATTTTCCACAAAAAAATGTCTTCATACGCCATTATCTAGGAAAAAAAATAACACTTAAAGGCCACAAAATTGTTTTAGTAGGAGGCTGTTTTGATATCCTGCACTTTGGTCATTTGGAATTTTTAAAATATGCCCGTTCCCAAGGAGACCATTTAGTTGTCGCTCTGGAACCAGATGCACGGATTTTACAAAAAAGATCTACTGTCATTCATACCCAAAAACAGCGTAACGCGATACTGGTCCCTTATGTGAACACAATTATAATGATTGATAAATGATACAATCAACATGATGACCAACAATTGATAAAAGATGTTATTCCCCACGTAATTGCTATTACAAAAAGAGATCCTAAAACAATTGAAAAAAACTATTGCGCCTTAAGCGTCAGGGCCAAGCTTATAATAACCTGCTGTACCAATCTTTTTTCTATGGCCCGCATTTTGTCTCTTTTAAATAAAGAACTCTAGCTTAAAAAAAATCTTTTCCTCTAAGAAAATAGATTAGAAAACTTATACAATGCTGATCTGAAGATAATTCTACTGCCATTTAACGAACTTTAAACTGGATTCATATGATCATGTTTTGAATTTCCGAATCGATTATAAAGGCGCACTTAAAGAATATCAAATCAATGATTTGGGATTGTTTGGAAAGCATCGAGCAAGGGTAGCATGTCCCTAAAGTGACACGATATGTAAACTGAAGGGAATACCAATCTTGTATATTTTAGTTGAGCGTTTTTTTGTAGGTGGAAAGAGGTTATTATGTTTTCAAGATGAATCTTTAAATTAAAAGACATTAAAAAAGAATATAAATAAGATGACTAAATTTTCACTTTTTTTAAACATAGGGGTGTTAGCTCCTGTATGTTTTGGCATTCTCTCAGGACAAGATTTTGTTGCCCATGATTGGGGTTCTAAGCAACCCTCTCTTTATATATTATTTTCAATATACTGTACTATTCTAATTTCTTCTTTTTATTTATTGATTAAACCTAATCAATACTTATTTTTTCACTCTTAATGATGCAAGTCGTGTACAAACTTCTATCATCTATCCTTGTCGGTAGCTTGCAAAATCCTGTTGTGTTAAGCAATATTGCAATTGCAGCAGTACATCTAATTTCTTTATATTTTACTATTAAATCACCACAATTCTCTTTAAGCGACCAGGTTGGATGAATGAAGTCACCCAAGTCATTTCGTTACATTTAGGAATTCTGTGTAGCTAAATATGTGGCGGAGAAAGAGGGATTCGAACCCTCGATACGCAAGACGTATAACGGTTTTCGAGACCGTCCCATTCAACCACTCTGGCATTTCTCCACTGTTAGTTTCTTGTATATAAGGCAAAAAATCAAGGCTTTGATGGATGCTATCAATATTTCCTACCTTTAATTTTTTTTTATTTAAACCTATTTTTTCTGAGGGGGTTCTTTCCACAAAATTTTTACAAATGACCAAAGCTGAAAAACAACCCTAGCCATATCTCGCTTCAGATGAAACATCTGAGTTTCAAGCCTTTGAAACAAACGCTCGGGAATGCTCCGTTTAAAAGGAATCCGCCGATCTGATTCAATATCTGAAGGAACAGCCTTTTGGTGAAAAAGGCGGGGACTAAGGTGAGTCGTAGATAATGAAAATTCCCAAGCTCTTTGAATATAGTGATCAGCAGGCAAACAAAACTGATTTGCTTTATCTAATAAGGCCCGGGCAGCCCGTCGGTTGATCAAGTAAGCCCCCGCGTTGATACTTTCTTGAAAACTGAGCTGTCCAAAAGCATGAATATTCCCTTGCCTCCAATCATCCAGTGATAAAGAAGAAAAAACTTCTTGATGAGCTGTACCTTGAGCATCCAAAAAACAAACATCTGATATATCCCGAGCACGACTTAAAAGAGCTAAAGTCACAGAAGGATCAAAACACAATTGCACATCGTCTTCCAAAATAAGGGCTGTTTGATAAGAAGAAGCCAGAAATTCCCGCCAGGCTTTCACATGACTGGCAAAACACCCAAATTCTCCAGGGCCTGGCAGGTTACCATTAAAAGCAAGACGATACACCTTATAAGATGTCAGTTCATCTCGTTGCTTTTGGGGAAGTTCTTTTCCATAGATGGCTTTGACTCTGAAAAAAGGTAGCCCTAAGGGCACCAGAACATGCTCATGAATATCCCTGTAACGTTCTGGATTGCGATCCAAATTAATAACAAAAATAGCTATCTCATCGGAAGTGGCTTTCCCTTCATGTACTGTACGAGAACCAAAAAGCTCTTCTTGGAAAGAAGGTGAAACTGTTTGCGAAGGCAACAAGAAAAATCCTGGGACACGCAAAAACAGCATTCCAACCAAACCACATAAAAAAATCATGCTAATTTTTAATATTTTTTTCACAAGCATAAACCTCAGACTTTGCTTTCAGGGTAATTATTTTTGTAAGCTATAGCAACAGCCTTAGATCAAAATACTAGGATCAAAATTCGTGCAACTATCTTCTCTCTATAAGCAATGCGCCTTTACCTTGAAAAAATGCCGTTTGAATCGCCCCATAGGTATTGTACTTCTACTAATCCCCTGCCTTTGGGGATATGTATGGCAAACAGCTTCAATCAAGGCTTGGGATTGCGCTCTTTTAGCTTTTGGAGCTTTATGGATGCGCAGCGTAGGATGTGCTTACAATGACTGGATCGACCAACGGTTTGACTTCTTCGTTCACCGAACAAAAAAAAGAGGTCTATGGCATTTTTCCATTTTTCAAATACTAAACCTAGGAACCTTGATCCTACTGCCTGGACTATTTTTGTGGTTTTGCCTTCCTTTTAGGACCATCTTATGGGGCATGGCAGGATGGCTCTTATCTTTATTATATCCTTTTTTAAAGCGTTGGGTGTTGGGGCCTCAAATTTTTTTAGGTTTTTTATTCAGTTGGGGGGTATGGATTGGAGCCTCTTTGACGTCCCCCCTTTTTCAAAAAGACCTGATCTTTTTCTTTATATTGGGCATCCTGTGGACTATAGAATACGACACAATATACGCCTATCAAGATAAAAAAGAAGACCTTCAACTGGGTTTGAAATCCTTGGCTGTTTTATGGGATCAAAAAGGAAAGGTCTATCTGATGACAGGTCTAGGACTGCGCATTTTAATGCTGAGCGGATGGTGTCAACACCTCACCAGTCATATTTTATTATGGAGCTATGGGATCTTATGGGCAAGGCAACTGAAAAGGTTGGATTTAAATACCTCTTCCTCTTGCAATACTTTTTTTAAATACTCTTGGATAACCGGATTGGTCATTCTTATTTTAATCATTTTGGAAAGAAGAGTATAAGAAAGGAACTTTTTTAGAATCTTTTTCCAAGGCCGCCAAACGACTTTGATGATGACCGCCTTCAAAAGTGGTTTTCAAAAAAACCTGCACACACTGCCAAGCCAATACGGGCCCCAACAACCGTCCTCCCAGCACCAAAATATTGGCATTATTATGCTGTCGCGCCAAACGCGCAGTGGTTTCATCATGGCACAGGGCTGCGCGTATTCCCTGGTAACGATTAGCAGAAATACTCATTCCAATACCCGACCCACACACCAAAATGCCCATTTTTTTATCATAGCGCACTTTTTGAACCATCCAAGGAATCACGCAAGGATAGTCAACAGTCTGTTCTAAAGAAATAGCACCTTCTACACAAATCCCATCCTTGACAAGACACTCTTGTAAAAAAAGGGCTAAATCACGCCCCCCATGATCACAACTCAGAACCACCATTCTTTAAAAAAACAAATTCTTTCCTTTGGTATAAAGGAAAGAAAGGACTGAGGCAAGAGCCCCCTATAACACTCCCAAAAAAAAATCCAAACTCAGTTTTTCTTTCATAGAAATAAAAAAATAAGTTATAAAAACTCTATCCTCTTATCAAAAATGCATTTACAATGCCACGGGGCGTGTTGGTGGTTAAGCTATTCTTTAATTGCGCTAAAAGAGCTTAAATTTTAAAGAACACTTTGAAACTACCGTAACTTTTTATAAGGAGAGTCAAATGATCTCACACGTTTTTTTTAAAAAGTTTATTTCTTTATACCATATTTTAGCCTTTGGTCTTATGGCTGAAGTTTGTGCTTCAGACAGTATTCAGGGCAAAACTTATCCCGATCATATCAATGGTTTTTATGATCGTACAATAACAGATCAGATGATTGCCAGTTATCTACCAAAACTCCAAGAGGCTGTTCAAACAGATGACCCAGATAAGATCTCCGCTTTTATCCACTATCCTTGTAACTTGAACTTGCGAAAGTCAGGATCCATAGGAGAGCATAAAAAAATAAAAGCGAAAGAGGATTTCAAGGTACTATTTCCCAAAATTTTTACCCCTGATATTAAAAACCTTATTCTTAAAACAACTTTGAGCGATCTATTTGTGAATGCTCAAGGATTCATGATGGGGGATGGCACAGTATGGTTTATTCCCAAAGAAGGCTGCGAGGGGGGAATGACTACTTTCAATTTAGATTTTTAAATAAGAACACCCTGTTTCTAGGAAGTCACTTAAAAAATTAAAGCTTTAAAAGCACAATCTGAAAACTCAGAAAAGTGGCTTCTTCTAGAAAATGATCAATTTTCCTAAAAGCGTAAAAATTCAGTAAAAATTAAATAAAAATAAGTCTCTTTAAGATGTAAAAGCCATTCTCTTATTAATAATCAAAATACGCAAAAAATACAATTCTTCAAATTTAATGATAGTTTCTAAGTCACAGCTTTTTAAAATCTTAGAGGGCTACTTTCGCCCCCACTACGCGACAAGACCCAACCTGGGGCCTTGTATCAAGAAACAACTTGCCCAGAAGCAGGTGCAGTAGGTCTGTGTACCTTTAATTCTTTGATACGCGCAGATTTTCCGCTTCTTTCCCGCAAGAAATATAGCTTAGCTCTACGCACGCGTCCGCGTCGTAACACCTCTATTTTATGAACAGAAGGACTGCACAATAGAAATCTCCTTTCAACAGCTACTGCTCCTGTCACACGGCGCACCAAAAAAGAAGATTGCAATCCAGAGTTACGGCGTGCAATACAAACGCCCTCAAACCTCTGAATTCTTTGACGCTCTCCTTCCACAATACGCACATGGACACTTAAAGTATCTCCAGCCCGAAAAAACGGAATACTTTCTGCCTTACCTGCTATTAGGCTTTCCATTTGTCGTGCGTTAAATTGTTGCAACAAATTCATCTCTTACCACGATCGGTTTTTTTTCATTATGACAAAAACTCTGGCCAGGGGATAGAGGAGTGCTTTAGAAAAATGAGTCCCAAAATGCTTTTCTCTGTCCTCAAGTCAAAATAAGCCTTTCTATCCCCCTTATGGTAATAACCCAGTCAGACCGGCAGGAATATTCATAGCCGCAGTTTCTTGTTGGCGTATGTGTTCTAACTGTTGCCAAGCATCGTTGTAAGCCGCCAAAATCAAATCCTCTAATAAATCCTGCTCCAGATCCTGGGCTAAGAGGTGCACTTTCATTAACTTCCCTTGACCTGAAATCGTGACTTTAACCACACCACCCCCCGCCTGCCCTTCTACCTCTAAAGTATTAAGTTTGTCTTGTAGCGCTTGAACTTTTTTTTGCAGCTGCTGAGCTTGCTGCATCATTTTTGAAAACAATTTATTGCCTCGCTTTTGACCTTATTTGATTTTATCTGAAAAAATTGACAAAGACTATAAGTGCGTAGGATGAGATCTTACCGTAGATTTTCAAGAAGAGGCGTGATAACATTCACTTAGCTTCGAGTAATCAGTTTATAATGCACGACAAGCGTCTATGGTCTGCCATGTTTTCAGGAAAACTTCATCCCAAAGGGTGGGTTTTCGTTATTCCAGGGGCAATACTAAGTAGTTTATTTTTGGTGTTTCATGTCTGGATGGGGTTTTGGCTGTGTCTTTTGATCACTCTTTTTGTCACTTTCTTTTTCCGAGATCCTGATCGTATTACACCTGAAGCTGTGCAAGGGGCGGTTGTTGCCCCAGCAGACGGCATTATTTTAGATATTGATCACAATATATCTTTGCCTCCTGAGCTTGGAGAAGAAGATGAAGAATTGTATCATCGTATCAGTATTTTTTTAAGTATTTTTAATGTACATGTGAACCGAGCACCCGTAGCAGGAGAAGTTATCAGGAAATTTTACAAAGCAGGACGTTTTTTGAATGCAGCCAGTCCCGAAGCCAGTGCTTCTAACGAATCTTGCGGTATTCTGATTGAAACACCTGAAGGCCATTGGGTAGCCAGCGTGCAGATTGCTGGGGCTATTGCACGAAGAATTGTATGCGAAGTCAGTAAAAACCAACCAGTGCAATTGGGACAGAGATATGGAATTATTTGTTTTGGCAGTCGAATGGATATTTATCTTCCTTCCACAGCAGAGGTTTGGGCTGAAAAATACCAGAAAACAGTTGCAGGGGAAAGTATTCTGGGGTGCCTTCCCAAATAGATATCTCTTCATCTATTTAATGTCGCTTGCGCTCTGATCTTCTGAGAAGTTTCTGTGAAGATTTAATTTTTAAAGTAAACATAAAAAAGGAATAAGGACTCCCCAACTTATTGTTTTTGCAGTAGAATTTTAGAACCAGTGAGATCAGGCAGAGAAATGAAAAAGAATTTTTTTCCAGCAAGTATTATTTATATCGGAATGGGAATCTTGTTAGGAGGGTGTTCTAAAAAACAGAGCGCATCTTCCATCCAAGGAACAGCGGTTTTGGTAAAAGTAGCTGAAGTCCAAAAAAAACCCATCAAACAAAAAGTGACCGTCAGTGGTGTAGTACGTGCTAAACATTCCATACCTATTACAGCTCAAACCTCTGGAATTGTGAAAAAAATTTCTTTTCAGCCCGGTGGGACTGTCAATAAAGAACAAGTTTTAATTGTGCTAGAAGATGAACAAGCCATTGCGCAGCTTCAGCAAGCCAAATCTCAGCTTCAGGCCAGTCAAGCCACACTCAGTAGACAAATTGCTCTGCAAGAAAAAAACTATGGTCAGAAATCTCTTTTAGAAAAAGCAAAAGCAGAAGTAGCCGCTGCTCAGGCAGAACTGGCCAAAGCAGAGTTGAATCTGAAATACACCCGCATTACTGCTCCTTTCCAAGGATATGTTGGGTTGTGTACTTTAGGACAAGGCTCTCCGATACGTCAAGGAGACGAACTCACGCGTTTAGTATCTCCAGAAAAAGAAGTCGAATTTGAATTGGCGGACTCTCAAGCCAGTCTTATTGCTGTAGGACAAGTGGTAGATGTAGAAGGTCCTTCAGGTCTTCCGTTAGAATGTCAAATCACAGCTATTGAACCTTATGCCGATGCAGTTGCTCATACCGTAAAAGCCAGGGCTAGCTTCCCCAAAGGACAGGGTCAAGAATTCCGAGATGGCGCCTTTGCACGATTGGTGGTTTTTTTATCCCGATCAGAAGAAGCCATCGTTGTTCCCCAACAAGCAGTAGGCTCGGAAGGGGGGCAAGATTTTGTGTACCGTGTACAAGCGATAGGAGACAAAAAACAATTGAAAGCTGTGATGACACCAGTCACTGTTGGTGCCCAAGAACAAGATTACGTTGAAGTAGAGGGCGTAAACCCGGGAGATTTGGTTGTCACTGATCCTGTAGAGTTTTTACTGGACGGCAGCCCTATCAAAATCCAAAACCCTTAATTCTGCGAGGTCCTATCATGAAATCGTCTTCTTTTACAGATTTTTTTATTCAACGCCCCGTTTTTTCTTGGGTCATCAATATTATTGTCGTTCTTTTGGGTATTGTGGGGGCTTGGCAGCTGTCTACTCGGCAGTATCCCATCGTTGAAAAACCACTGGTCACCATTAAGGCTCAGATGGATGCGTCCATTAAGGTTTTAGAAGAACAAGTCGCCACTAAAATTGAAGATGCTTGCGCCGCGGTACAAGGGCTTTCGGACATGAAAACCGATGTTCGTCAAAAAGAAGTGGTGGTAAAATTAACCTTTGAAGACCGATCTATGGATGCCGCAGCGGCAGATGTCCGGGATATTCTTTCTAAGGCCCAAGCCAATTTACCAGACTCTTTGCGTACTACAGTAACCAAGGGAAACGCAGACAGTGCGCCTATCATGGAACTGGTGGTATACGGAGATGAATCTATTCCTTTAACGACCTTGCATAACGTCGCAGAACACACCCTAAAAAGTGCTTTTGAAAATGTTCCTGGTGTGGCATTGGCAGAAGTCTTCGGAGGTAGCGAATCAGAAGTCAAAATCGAAGTAGACCCCTTAAAGATGGCCTCTTTTCATATTTCTTCTTCTGAAATCGTCCAATCTTTAAAAGAAAACAACCTTCAAAAATCTGCAGGACATATCAAAGACGAGGACCGACAGTTTTCTTTGACCACGCAAGCCTTTTTGAAAAATCCCAAAGAATTTGGAGACATTGTGGTCGGTAAGTACTCCCCTTCTTCCAAAGCAGAAGCAAAATATATCTTCTTAAGAGATATTGCAAAAATTGAAATGGGCAAAGGAGAAGAAGAGGCCGCCGTTTTTTATAACGGAAAACCTGCTGTTTCTATTTCAGTGCGTCCACAACCCAACGCCAATCCCATTGAAATTTCTAAAAATGTATTCGAACGCATTGGTAAGCTGGAAAAAATGCTGCCCAAAGGTGTTCGTGTAGAAGTTGCCGTAGACAATTCTATCTATGTTAAAAAATCCATCAGTCAAGTTTATCGAGCCATCTTTGAAGCTGTTATCTTAGTTCTGTTGGTCATTTTTGCCTTCTTAAGATCTTTTTCTGCCTCCTTGATTCCTTTAATCACGATTCCTATTTCTTTAGGAGGTACATTCTTCATCATGTATACTTTGGGATTCACCATCAACGTTCTTTCCTTGCTGGCTTTGGTATTGGCTGTAGGATTGGTGGTGGACGATGCCATTGTAGTACTGGAAAATGTCTATCGGTATATTGAACGCGGAGAAAAACCTTTTAAAGCAGCCATTTTAGGGTGTCAAGAAATTCGCTTTTCTGTCATCGCGATGACCCTCACGTTAGCCGCCGTGTACGCTCCTATTTCCTTAATCCCTGGAATCTTGGGAAAACTTTTTAAAGAATTTGCCTTAACGCTGGCAGGAGCTGTACTGATTTCCGGCTTCGTAGCCTTAACTTTAACCCCCCCCATGTGCGCTATTCTTTTAAAAGGACACAGCAATGCACCGCTGTCCCACAAAGAATCCGTATGGCATCGTCTTGGAACGCGGATAGAAGGGTGGATTAACGCCATCGAACACGCGTATGTTCGTTTTATCGGGCTGAGCCTGGACCATGGTAAGTGGGTTTTAGTCAGTGTCGCAGTCCTTTCTGGTCTTACAGTGGCCAGCTATACCTGGTGGCTGAAAGATGAGCTCTCCCCTCGGGCAGATGAAGGAATCTTGAATATGTACCTTTCCGCTCCGGCAAGTCGAAACCTTCATTATCTATCTAAAACAATCCCTAGCTTTCAAAATATTCTTACAAAAATTCCCGAGGTCCAAAATAATCTTTTTGTTTTGTCTATGGGAGATTCTTACGGTAAAGCCGTTCTGAAGGATTGGGGTGACAGAAGCCGCGCTTGCCAAGTCATCGCCTTTGAACTGGGGCAAAAAAATACCTTTGGAGACATTCTAGGTCTGGAAGTGCGCCCTTATTGCCGCAGCAGTTCTATGGTAGGAGCCTCTGCTTCTGGAAAACTGGAATTCAATCTTCTAAGCAATAAATCTCCTGAGGCCATTTCCAAATTTGGAAGACAGTTACGTAGAAAGTTGAAAAAGATGGAGGGCGTTGCATCTTTGGAAGAGTCTGAAGAAGTGTCAGAGCCTAGCTACGAAATTTCTTTAAATATGCCCCGATTACAGCAGCTAGGTATTTCCCCTGAAACTGTAGCAGATACGTTGAAAACATTGGTTCGAGGTAGTAAAGTAAGTCAGTTTGAAAAAGAAAACCGCTCTTACCCCGTGGTGGTGCAAGTGGCAGATTCAGATAAAAATCTGAACAAAATTGGTCAGCTTTTTGTCAAAGCCCGCAGTCAAGAGAAAGAATCCATGATGGTTCCCTTAAAAGAACTAATCTCTATTGAAAGTTCCAAGGGGGAAAGCACCATACGTCGTTTGGATCGTAAACGTACCTTTGACTTCAGCGCTGAACTGAAACCAGGTTATTCCCCCAAAGCCATTTACGAGTCTTTTATCAACGGACTAGGAGAATTACCCACAGGTTATAGCTTAGAACCCGCTGGTGAATTGAAAAATCTTTATAAAGAAAGCGCAAATATCTACATAGTCTTTGCTCTGGCTTTATTATTCATTTTCTTGGTCATGGCCGCTCAGTTTGAAAGCTTCTTTGCTCCTTCTATTATCATGCTCAGCGTTCCTTTTGCCATCGGTGGTGGTCTGATCACTTTGGCCGCACGTTTTGGAATTTTAAGTATTTATGGACAAATTGGTTTAATTACGCTGATTGGGTTGATTACCAAACACGGAATTCTTCTGGTGGACTTTGCCAATGAAGCTTATAAAGAACTGCATAATTACCGTCAAGCCATTCTAAAAGCCTGTACGTTACGCTTGCGTCCTATTTTAATGACCACTTTTGCTATGGTACTGGGTGCTATTCCTTTGGCTTTTGCCACAGGCCCAGGTTACGAAGCACGCCAGCAGATTGGTTGGGTCATTGCAGGGGGTATGTCTATTGGCACAGTCTTTACTCTGTTCGTCATTCCTTTTGTTTATCTAGTCTTTATGAATTTTCGGGCGCGCTTTCGTCGCACCGTTTAACCAATATTTGGTCCACGGGTATTACCCTGTGGGCCTCTTAGGAAATACAGTGAAGCAATTATTTACATAACGATGCGCCCAAATCAAACATATGATCCTGTACACATCCAAACACTTTTTCTAAAAGAGCGTGCATCATCTTATTCTTTTTTTAAGTTACAACCTTGGCAAATTTATGATTTTTTTTAAAAAATTAAAAAAATTTCATCTTTTTTAAAACCTTCAGTTATAATAGAAAAACCATAGAACATTTTTTAAGATGTCTTCCAAGTTTTCAGAACAAATTTTATTTTGGTACTCCAAAAACAAACGTGTTTTGCCTTGGCGACTACAAGAAAAAAATCCTTACAAAACCTGGATCAGCGAGATCATGCTGCAACAGACCACTGTTCAAACCACCATCCCGTTTTTTCTAAACTTCTTAAACCGTTTTCCAACCTTGGATGCTTTGGCTTTGGCCCCTTTGGAAGACGTATTAAAAATCTGGCAAGGCTTGGGATACTACAGCCGTGCCAGAAACTTACACACCGCAGCTCAACTTTGTTTCCAAAACAGTCTTCCTTGCACAGAAGAGGGGTGGCGGCAGCTACCGGGCGTAGGACCTTACACATCTAAAGCCATTATGGCCATTGCTTTTGACCAAAAAACTGCCCCCGTAGATGGCAATATTCGTCGTATTTTAGCCCGGCATGAGGCCTTACAAGGGGAAAATTGGAAGCAACAAGCCGATCAACAGGCCGAGATATTGGCTCCAGAACACAACTGCGGCGATTATGTTCAAGGACTGATGGATTTAGGCTCCATGATCTGCCGGCCCAAAGCTCCGTTATGCTTTCAGTGTCCTTTAAAAGAAAGCTGTCGAGCTTACGCCTCAGGGACTCCAGAAAACTGGCCTTTAAAAGTCAAAAAACCCATCAAAACCAGATATTTTGCCCACAGTTATATCTTGCAGAAAAACACCTCGGATCCTCTATTCTTAATCTGCAAGGAAGAGCAACGCACTCTTTTAAAAGACCTAAAAGGTTTTCCTCTGTCTGATTTTAAAAATCAAATACATCCCCCATCCCTAGATGGCCTAAAACTTTTAGGTTCAGTGGTTCATGTTTTTACCCATATTCACCTTCAAGTCCAAGTTTGGACAGGGCTTTGGAACCCTGAGTACTCTGTTCCTAACCCGCAATGGGCTTCTTTGGAAGACTTAAAACACCTGGCATTTTCAAGATTAATGAGGAAAATAGAGACCTTGTTTTTAAGTTCTAACCTCCCTAATCACTGTCTTTAACATCATTTTCTGCATTCATATACAACGGATTCATCATTGTCCCCTGGCTTCTTACCAGAATCAAAAGCTTTGAAGATACGTATCTGATCAAACCCAGCGGTTTTTAACAGATCGATCCATTCATTTTCTTTATAAATTTCAACTGTAAACTCTTCAACTTCCGTACAAATCACGTTTTTTTTCTAAAAGTTCATATTGACAGAGTGTCGAACAAATATCGCCACTGAAGATTAAAAAACAACTTAAAGATATCTTTTGATCACCGGATTTAGGAAATACGCAATTCGTCCATTCATTCAGGATAGGAATAGCATTTAATGTTTCTGCTTCAAACAAAAAAACACCCCCATTGTTTAAATGATCATAAAATTTTTTAAGAATCTTTTTCATATCCTCTGAATCATTGATCAGGCACACAGAGCCACTGGGAATAAAAATAAGGTTCACATTTTCCGGCGCATTAAAATGCTGGGCTGTAGACTGCCATACCGTTGGCTAAAGGTTTTTAATTCTAGCTTTTTCATGCAGTCTTTCAAGCATGGTAGGACTGGCGTCAAAACCATACACATCAAAGCCGTCTTCCAGAAAAGGAGTCAGAAAACGCCCAGACCCACACATGGGCTCCAAAGCAGATCCAAACGCTTCTTGAAGATATTTTTTATAAAAAGCATAGGCATCACCAGGAGGTTCAGGCTTACTCAGGTCATAAAACTCTGTACAAAGCCCCAGATAAGTCGAAAAATTTTTATCCATGAATCCTCTTTGATAAAAAAGACTGCAAAGCCTTCAGATCATTTTGATAGTGATAAACATGCCAGCCCCATTGTTTTGCCCCTTCAATATTATCTTTTGTATCGTCAATCAACAAAACTTGACTAGGTAACAAAGAAAGTGTTTTTTCAATGTGGCGAAAAAAGCCCTCTTCTGGTTTCATAGAACCTATTTTGTAAGAAGCAAAGCACTGTTTAAAATAAGATCCTACAGCATTCATAATACAAGCCGTACGCACAGCTTCCTGATTGGTTCCCAGATAACAGGGGATTTTTAAGCTTTTTACAAGCTGTAAGATATCCAGATTGATATGGTAATCAGGCCTTAGCCAGTAATCAATAAATTGATCTGGAGAGATCGCAAGGTCTTGGAACAATTTTTCTTTAAAAAGCACATCAAGATGCAGTTTAAGATCCATTTTCCCTGTGATAATATCGGTCCATTTTTCTGAAAAAATTCTAGACAAATGTTCCGATGTAAAGCCTAAATCTTTTTTTACCGTACGACTCCATAGATAATAACCCTTTTCATCATGAGTTTTGAAGACCACGCCATCCACATCAAAAATAATAGCTTTAATAAGTAGCCTTCCATAACGCCCAAGCCCGGGCCCGAAGCCAGGTATCAGCGTCTAGATCCATTCCCAGATTCCTCTCTTGCATAAAAATATCACGGGCTCTTCCCGATAAATACGTCCAGGCTATCACCAAATCACAGGCGGGATCCCCTACAGCAACGCCCCCAAAATCGATCACAGCAGACAGCTTACCATCATGAACCAACAAATTTCCTATGGAAAAATCACCATGAATCCACACTGGGGGCTTATTCCACTGCGTCAAACAGGCTTTTTCCCATAAATCCAGAGCGCGGGTATAATCTATAATTCCTCGCAATTCTGAGATCTGCTGGCGCGCACCTTGGTCATAAACACGAACATGATCCCCCCGCCAAAAGTTATGATGCCCCGGACTCAGCTCTTCAACTTCCATAATTGCTTGAAGCTCTTTTAAAAATCTTGCACAATCCAAAGCTATCTACAAAACCAATTGTTCTGTTTCTTGTGTTGTTAGTATCAAACGATTAATAGATTTTCCAGCAAGCCATTTATAAATAGAAAATGGATAAGGATACTCTTCAGATGCCTCCCCCATCTTAATGGGAACAGGAATGGGAATGCTTAAGTAATCTGCCAACTGGGGAAGAACTGTTTGTTCTATGGGAACTTTAAGTGCGTACTCAGCCGCAGAGGGCATACGAATCAGCATATCATCCCCCAACCTATAGGTGCGGTTATCATGTCCTTGTTGTGCAACCTCAACGATAGGTAGACCAGCGTACTGGGGAAATTGTTCCGCTATCAGTCTTCGGACAAGCTCAACAGTTGGCATCATTTCAGTTTTCATGGTCATCGTATAACCATATCAACATCAGATGGATCCCCTTGCAATAAATGGACCTGACCATAAATTTTAAAGACTTTTTGATCCCTTAAATGCAAAATAAGCGATGACTTCTTCTGTGATTTGATCGCCCTGAATATTTGATCCTTTGGCATCATAAAGAATAAATAATTGATCATTTTAAGACATATGAGATTTTAAAATCAAATTCCATTTTTTAAATATGCTTCCTTTGCTCTCTGACATATCTGATATACTCAGCTCTATTGAAAATCACACTATTAACAGATTGAGTATAATTTTAATGAAAGAACTCTTCTATAACCAAGTTTGGATCTTACTCTTTAGCATACAGCACTTTCCAGATATGAAACATTTTTTCTAAATGATTCATTGTGTGACTCCTCACGTTTTAGTACAAACCACTCCACATTTGTGCACAAGATTGTCATCTAGGGCAAAGTCCTGGGATGTACTTACTTTTTCCATCTCTGCTGTAATTCTTGAATTTGTGCTGAACTTCCAGGAACGATAGAAAGGAAAAGTCTTTCTTCATGGATAGGAGGTTCAGAATGAACAGCCGCATTATCACAGCCTACAGCAAAAACGACGCCCTGCCCAAAAGCGCCTGAGACGATGTTCTTTTTATCTAAACTATCCGCAAGCAATTGCCGGGACTTGAACATAGTCTGAATAGTTGCTTCTTTATCAATAGACCCGTCCTTATGATAAATAGGCTGAGTACTTCTTGGCACTTCATCAAACCACTTTCGGTCTTTGTCTGGTAAAAGATAAAATAAAGTTTGAGCTCCTTTCAGAACCATGGCTATTTTATATTGTTGACCATCATAAGGTTGGTAAAAATAGCCATCCGTATGCCAACGTGGCATATCATAGTCTGTATTTTGCACAGAAGCCCTCAAGGTCACCCAAGCAGCTTCTTTGCCAGAAGCGGCCAACGATGCTTTTACACATTTTTCAATAATTGTAGAGACCTGTATACTGGTTTCAACATCATTGCCCAATCCTGCTACAAATTCTTTGACTTCCAAACAGAGCTCTTGAGTACTGCCGAAATGACTATACTCAGCACAAGAATGCATTTTTAAACCGGATAAATACTCTTTTTCAGTGCTTGTAAGGCCAAGGTCGTAAATGATAAAAGGCTTTTCTTGACTTAATCCACTGATGCTACCGGAGATCTCCTGTTCTAAAGAACTTTTCTTACAATGTAAATCCTTTTCTTCGTTTAAAAAATCAGGATGCGCATAAACAAGTGGGGATAAAATCGACATCATCATTAAAGTTTTTTTAAGAGCCATCATAAAAAATCCTCTAAAAAGCCTAAAAATAGGCTACCAGAAAAATGCTGCGCAAAATAGAGGAAAAATTTCCTGAATCTTAAAAGGTTTATCACGAAGTAAGAACGATAAAGACCGAATGTCTCAAGATAACAAGATGTTATCCTGTTCATTAAAAATTTCCTGCAAAAATGATGTATAGGTAATAGAGCGCTGATGTGCTTTTTGATCATACTTTACACCAAATTCTGGCATATCTGCACCCACAAAATTAAAAGCGTGCTTCGCGTTACCACAACAGTGAATTTGCCAATCAGCTTTAGCCTTGGTCATTGGTCTTAGCATCTCTTGGGCAGAGTCCAACACACTTTGCTGTGGTGCCACAGGGTCTTCCCATCCATGCAAAACCAGAATACTGGCATCAATTTTTGGTTGAAGATCCGAATCTTGCGGTGGGGTTAGGCCTCCGTGAACACTAATCGCCCCCTTCAACCCAACCGGATTGGCCCGGGCTAAATCTAGTGCACAAAGCCCCCCAAAACAATAGCCTACAATGACAATTTTATCTTTTACGACCAAAGGATGTTGTTGAACCTCAGTAAAAGCTGCCAACAAACGTTTACGAAGCAAAGCACGATCTTCTAGTAAAGGATTCATCAAATGACTATTATCCCCATCTATTTTTCCACGCTTGCCTTTTCCGTAAACATCAATGGCAAAACCGATAAACCCTTTTTGTGAAAAGTCATCAGCTAAAGAATTGAAATAATCGCTAGGACCATCCCAAGCATGGGCAACCATCACGTAAGGTCGTCTTATCGTTTGATCTTGAGGGACAGACAGATACCCTTGGAATAAAGTCTTCCCATCAGAATATTCATAATTTTTTTGCATCTTTTTTTCTTATAAAAATAAAAAAAGGAAGAGAGCCCAGAGCTCTCTTTCCTTTTTCTTGATTAAGAATTTTCGCTATCTGATGCCGCCGTAGTGGTATCGGAAGATTCTGTCTTAGAATTCTTGCTGGCCAATTGCAACAGCTTACCTAACTCTTCTTCCATGCCTTTATTACTGGTTTCAATAGCTTGAGTATCTTCCCCGGTCATCAGAGCTTTGTGGTCCTGAATTCTTTGTTCGATTCTGGCCTTTTCATCTCCTTCCATAGAAGCCCCCAACTCATCCAGATGTTTTTGAACTTCTTGAACCAGACCTTCTCCTTGATTACGCAGCTCCACCAAACGCCGGCGCTTTGCATCTTCTTGCCGATGAGTCTCTGCTTCCTGCACCATACGTTGGATTTCGGCTTCACTCAATCCTCCTGAAGCCTGTATACGAATCTGATGTTCTTTATTCGTGGCTTTGTCTTTAGCCGAGACGTTCACAATACCATTAACATCAATATCAAAAGTGACCTCAATTTGAGGCTGCCCCCTAGGAGCAGAAGAAATCCCTACTAAATCAAATTGTCCTAGCAATTTATTGTCTACAGCCATTTCTCGTTCTCCTTGAAAAACTCGAATGGTCACCGCGGTCTGGTTATCTTCAGCGGTAGAAAAGATCTGAGACTTACGGGTTGGAATGGTTGTGTTACGATCAATCAACCGGGTAAACACTCCGCCCAACGTTTCAATTCCCAAAGAAAGTGGTGTAACGTCCAATAACAAAATGTCTTTGACATCTCCTGTCAACACTCCGGCCTGAGCGGCAGCCCCCATAGCCACAACTTCATCCGCATTAACCCCCTGATGAGGCGTCTTTTTAAAAAACTCACTGACACTCTGGACCACTTTGGGCATACGGGTCATACCCCCCACCAAAATGACTTCCTTAATATCTTCTACGGAACACTTGGCGTCCCGCATGGCATTTTTGCAAGGCTCTAAAGTTTTTTTAATCAAGTCATCTACCAGTCCTTCAAACCTAGCCCGAGTTAATTTCACGATTAAATGCTTTGGACCAGTCTGATCTGCGGTGATAAAAGGAAGATTGACTTCTGTCTCTAACGCTGTAGACAACTCAATTTTTGCTTTTTCGGCAGCTTCTTTCAAACGCTGCAAAGCTAAATTGTCTTTTAAAAGATCAATTCCTGTATCTTTTTTAAACTCTGCTGCTAAATATTCAATAACACGTAGGTCAAAATCTTCTCCACCTAGGTGTGTATCTCCGTTGGTTGCCTTTACTTCAAAGACATCATCCCCAATTTCTAGGATCGAAATATCAAAGGTTCCACCTCCTAGATCAAAAACAGCCACAAGACCTTCTTTTTTCTTCCCCAAACCATAGGCCAGAGCAGCGGCTGTAGGCTCATTGATAATACGTTTAACGTCTAAACCTGCAATCCGACCTGCATCTTTTGTGGCCTGTCTTTGGGCATCATTAAAGTAAGCTGGAACTGTAATAACAGCCTCTGTGACGGGCTCCCCTAGATAGCGCTCGGCAGTCTCTCGCATTTTTTGTAAAATAAAGGCGCTGATCTCACTAGAACTATATTCTTTTCCATTAACCCGCACATCTGCATCGCCCCCTTTGGAAGCACAGAGCTCATAAGGGACCATTTTGGCAATAGCCTGAACTTGCGAATCATCAAAGCGTTTCCCAATCAGCCTTTTGACAGCTTGGATAGTTCCCTGTGGATTGGTCACTGCTTGCCTCTTGGCAGACTGCCCCACCAAGCGCTCGTTGGAAGAAAGAAAGGCAACAATTGAAGGTGTGGTGCGAGCGCCTTCTGCGTTTTCAATAACTTTAGGGCGCCCTCCTTCCATGACAGCAACACAAGAGTTTGTCGTCCCTAAATCAATTCCAATGACTTTTCCCATCTGGCTTTACGATAATTTGTTCCTCAGTAGTTTCATCCTAAGGGAAGAGATCTTTTTTTTCAAGGTTATTGAACTGATTTGTTGTTCTTGTTAGAAAAGAACCTTTAAAAGTAAAATTATTAATATTTTTTTTCAAAATTATATATAGAATAAATAAAAAACACAAATTGTAATGAATAAGAAAGATCTGATAAACCAGGTCCGAGAAAAACTCTCTGACTGCACACCTTTGGAGGTCAAAACAGCTATCGATTTGTTTTTTGATACTCTGGCTGAACATTTGGCCCAAAAAGGCCGTATCGAATTGCGCGGATTTGGTAATTTTTCCGTACGTCACCGTCCCTCTTATACTGGATCCAACCCCCAGACCAAAGAACGATTTATTGTACAACCCAAATATGTTCCTATCTTCAAAATGAGTTCTATCTTAAAAGAAGAACTTATAAATAAAAAAACCAAACAAAAAAATACAGTTAAAAGAAACTTTTTTTCTATTATTTACAAAGATTTTTTTCAATCCAAACATTCCTTCTAATCCATGATCAAAATAGGATCTATTGTACAGATCCAGCTTTAAGAGACTGGGTCTATTGCTTATTTTTAAGGTCTAACTTATACTTGACCTGTGTATAAAAGGGGGATAAATGCCTAAACTCAAGACTCATAGCGGAGCCAAAAAACGCTTTCGCTGCACTGCCAGCGGCAAAATTTTGCGTGGGCATGCGTACAAGCGCCACAACTTGCGCAAAAGATCTCAGGACATGAAAAGATCAGCTCGGGGTCTTTGTGTGATGGATGAGTGCGATGCGAAAATCATCCGCAAATCATTCATTCCTTACGGACTATAGGAGGAAAAAATGGCAAGGGTAAAACGCGGTGTTACCGCCAAAGCGCGGCATAAAAAAATTTTAGAGATGGCCAAAGGGGCCAGAGGTCGTTCTAGTAAATGTTTTCGAACAGCAATTCAGCGCGTTGAAAAGTCTTTACAGTACGCTTACAGAGACCGTCGGGTACGAAAAAGAGATTTTCGTGCTTTGTGGATTCAAAGAATCAACGCAGGAACTCGGATGTGCGGAATCACTTACGGGGAATTCATCCACGGGTTGAAAAGTCTTCCTGAGTTCCACGAAGAAGCTGTAGATCGCAAAATCTTAGCAGATATGGCGGTAAATTGTTTTGAAATGTTCAGCGGTTTAGTAGAGCGGGTCAAAAAAAGCTTACCTCAGTTTCGTCAAGTCTATATTTGAGTTGGTGGAGGTTATATAGATGGAATCTATCAGTTCAGAAAAGCTCCGTCAGTATATTACGGAGCTTGAGGCTTTAGAAGACAAAAAGGCGGATATTGCGGAAGAGATGCGCCAAATTTGGGCCCATGCCAAAGCAGATGGGTTGGATCCAAAAATATTACGTCAAGTTTTAAAAATTCGGAAGATGAAGCCCGAAGAAGTCTCAGAGCAAGAAGAGCTCTTAACTATTTATTTAAATGCTCTAGGGTAAGTAAAATTTTTATTGAATTTGAAAAGACGCACTTTGCGTCTTTTTTATCTTGTTAAATATGTATAAGCCTTTATATGTCCCAAAGAATAGTTAAAAGTTTTCTTTACACTGTCATTTTATTATAGATTTTTATCATCTTCTTCTTTTTTCCCATTCTTACCTAGCCTGTTATGCTTAAAATGGCTTTAATGCCCTTTTTTCAATAACTCTCCAGGCTGCTATTTTTTCAAACTGATCTTTTTTACTGGCTTAAATGTTTTCTTTAAATTTTTTAACTTGTGATACAATTTGACCATAAAACCAGGTAAAGAAAAAGGCACTTCACGAAGATTAACCCTATACCAGTCGCTATCGTCTTCAAAATCTGGTTTTCTAAAAACTCGTTAAGAATAAAAGTTATTGTTAGAAGAGATCCTCCTTAAGAAAGATCCCTAATATTAAGATTTTTTAAACATTGACTATAACGAAAAAGAATACCAGCATAATTCTAAGATATCAGTTGAATCAATACCTTTGCTTTTCTGGCATTTTTTCCTGCGGTATTCATTCAGGGGCTCCATTTTTTAAATTCTGATAATCAGTGGCCACTAACAAATTTTGCATTTTCTCATCTCCTAACGCTCCTTTAAGCCATTCAACAATCTATAAATCATTTTCTCTTAAGTTTTTTAGAATTGAAATAACTTACTCTCTTATCCACACTCCTCCTTGTCATACATCAAGATTATTCGTTCGGGTAGCTTTGACAACCAAGCCATTTAGAAATCATTTTAGATTTTTTCAATGCAATACAAATTTTTACTTTTTATTTTTTATTCCCGCCTACACGCTCTTCATACGCATAAACACTGTAACCTATCAAATGATAGAATCCTAAAAAAAACTTCTCTCTCTTTTATAGTTTTAGTGTTTTTTATACAAAATACCATCTTTCATATCAAAATATACCGACTGAATTCCCACGATACCCTTGCAAAAACAAGCATTTTCAACAATTATGTTTTATAATTGTCTTTCGTTTTTCCGCACAACCTTTGTGATGTCGTCAATACAAAAAAAAATGGGTCTTTTGCCCGTCATCTCTATGGTGATTGGCTTACAGGTAGGTACAGCTCTTTTTTTAACACCTACTCAATTGGCGTCTTACGGCCTTTGGGGAATCCTCAGTTGGCTGATCACAGGGACAGGAGCGATCTCTTTAAGCCTCATTTTCGCCAAACTATCAGAAAAGAACAGCTCGATGGGGGGGCCTTCTGTTTTTATTCAAGACGCTTTTGGAAAAAAAACAGCGTTTTGTGTTGGATGGACCTACTGGGTTATTTCTTGGGTGAGTTCTTTAACGGTTCTTGCAGTAGCCGTGTCTAATCTAGAGCACGCTTTTGGAGCACTGGACTTTTGGCCTAAAGTATTTTTAGAAGTGGGGCTTTTAGGCTTTTTGACCTTTTTAAATCTAAGAGGTGTGGTGTTTTCAGGTATCGCAGAAACCATTTTTGCAGTTTTAAAAGTTGTTCCTTGGACAATTATTCCTTTGCTGTGTTTGTCTTACTGGCAAAAAGACTTGATCACAATCCCCACCAACATTACACCTTTGCAGGCTTTAAATTCTGCTAGTTTAATCACTTTTTGGGGATTTGTCGGAGTTGAAGGAGCAACCACTTTAGTAAACTGCGCCCATAACCCCAAAAGAACTGTGCCCTTAGCTTTGGTCTTGGGAACGACTTTGGTGGCCTTGATTTATCTTTTGAACACTGTTGTTTTAATGGGAACCATTCCAGGTGCTGAATTAGTCCAAACCTCCAGCCCTTACGGGCTTTTGCTAGAAAAAATTTTGGGTAGTTGGGCTGGCCGCTCTTGTTCTTTTTTAATAGGCGTGATGTGCCTTGGAACCTTAAATTCCTGGATTTTAGCTTCGGGACAAATTGCCTTTTTGTCTGCAAAACAGGGGCTTTTTCCCTCGGCTTTCATCAAGGAAAATCCCCAAGGTAGTCCTGCTTTCAGTATCAAGCTGACAGCTCTATTGTTGATTTTGGGTCACCTTCTGACCAAAAGCCCTTGGATAGAAAGTACCTTGACTTCTTTAATTAATTTTTCCAGTGCTCTTTTTGTAGTGGTGTACATGGCGTGCGCATTGGCCCTTATTAAATTTCTTAGAACAAAGGCTCTACCCTCTGGTGTTGGAATCTGGATCATGACTATTTTGGGGATGGTTTTTTGTCTATGGTCTTTGATTACTGCCAGTATGACAGCTTGGTTGTGTGGGATTTTAATTCCTTTATCTGGCTTTTTAATGGCTAAAATTCTGAAATGGCCCGTTTTAGATGAATAGAGCCTATGTCAGGTTTACTTTTAAGATTCGTTGGCATGTAAGGAAAAATCTGCTATTCTTTTATGGTTAACGGGGTGAAAAGACGATGATCCAAAAACTACAAGAAATTTTAAAAAAATACCAAGCATTGGAACAGCAACTCACCCAAGAACAAGATCCCAAGTCGATCGCTGAGCTTTCAAAAGAGTATAGCCGCTTAGAGCCTTTGGTTTACGAAATTAAGCACCTCTTTGCACAACAAGCCCAGCTTAAAGACTTAGAAGCTATGGAAGGGGAAACAGACCCCGAACTTGTAGGCATGATTCAGCAAGAACGTCAGCAGCTCAATCAAGATATTGCCGCCCGCCAGCAAAATATTCAAATTTTATTACTGCCAACAGACCCGGATGACGCCCGTAACGCCATTGTTGAAATTCGCGCAGGAACCGGAGGAGAAGAGGCCGCTTTATTTGCCGCAGATTTGATGCGTATGTATATGCGTTATGCCCACAGCAAGAATTGGACTGTTGAAGTTTTAGACACCCATAGCACCGAACAAAATGGTATCAAAGAAGCAGGACTGTTAATTTCAGGAAAAGATGTTTTTGCCAATCTGAAATTTGAAGCAGGCGTCCATCGGGTCCAACGGGTTCCTAAAACTGAGGCCAGCGGACGGATCCACACTTCAGCTGCCACTGTGGCCGTCTTACCCGAAGTAGAAGAGGTGGATATTGTCATTGAAGAAAAAGATATCCGTATTGATGTATTTCGCTCTAGTGGCCCTGGAGGACAATCCGTCAACACCACCGACAGTGCTGTTCGCATCACCCATATTCCCACCGGTATCGTGGTGAGTCAGCAAGATGAAAAATCTCAGCACAAAAACAAAGCTAAAGCCTTGAAAATTCTGCGCTCTAGGATTTACGAAACACAACGGGAAGAAAAAGAACAGGAACGCAGCGCCTCCCGTCAAAGCCAAGTAGGGCGAGGAGACCGGTCAGAACGTATTCGAACCTACAATTTTCCTCAAGGACGCTTAACGGATCATCGCATTAAACTGACTTTGTATAAACTGGACGAGATTTTAGAAGGTAGTGGTCTGGAAGAAGTGGTTCAAGCTTTGATTACTTTTAACAATTTGCAGCAAATGGCGGAAGTCAAAGAATAATTTTCCAGTTAAAAAACATGCCCGCCCAAGTCTTTCAAAAAAACGTCGTTACACACTGTTACCATGATTTTTTTCTCCTATTTTTGAATAAAGAGCTACACTGGTTTAAAGGCTTTATGATTTTGTTTGATGCAATTTAGAAAAACAATCCAGCATCCTGTTCAAAAATCCGGCATTGGTGTCCACCAAGGTCAGACGGCCACCTTTGTATTAAATCCTGCCCCCTGCGGGCAAGGCTTAGGGTTTCGTAAAGAGGGGAAAGGTAACATTTTTCCTCTCAGCCCCCAAGCTATTAGACAAAGTTTTTTTCAAACAGTTTTGTGTTTTGAAGAGGATTTTTGGGTCTATACTCCTGAACACCTTCTATCAGCCTGTTATGGTTTGGGGATCACCGATCTGGTGATCGATCTTTGGGGGCCTGAACTTCCTATTTTCGACGGCAGCGCATCCTCGTTTGTGCAAGCTCTTTTAGAAGGGGGAATGATTGAATTTTGCCAAGAAACCCAATGGATGGTATTGGAAAAAGAGATTTCAATCCAAACAGAAAAAGGCGGCTTAACCCTTTACCCCGGCTCTCCTGTCATAACATTTGACTTATGCGTAAGTCCTTATTTGACGCAACAAGCCGAATTCATCTTAGAAAATAAGAATTTTATAACGGAGATTGCACCGGCCCGAACATTTACCCAGGCCAAACACGTAGAAGAACTGCAAAAGAAGGGCTTGATTCAAGGAGGTAGCCTAGAGTGCGCTGTGGTTCTGGATGATCAAGGAAAACCTGTTAATAAAGGGGGATGGCGTTTGGAATCTGAATGCGCTCGGCATAAAATTTTAGATATTTTGGGGGACTTTTGTTTGCTCAATCTGTTTTTTTATGGCCGTATTCAAGGAAAAAATTCAGGCCATCACCTCAATGCCCTTGTATTACAAAAACTTTTGGAATCACCCCAGGCTTGGCGTTGCCTACCTTTTTCCAAACTTCCAAATTTTATCTCTAAGAGCCATTAACAATCTGCTTTTCTTATTTTCCTTGACATCCTGCTTGGCTGTTTTAATAATGAAAAAGTACTGAAACATTCCTTCTGAAAGATAAAACAAATGGCTCACAAATGACTATAGGCCAAGGGAATAGCCCTTCCCCTAAAATTACCCCTAATAAAGCCCTGGGACAAAACTTCTTGCAAGACCCCCGAATCTTACAACGGTTAAAAGAAAAGATTCAGCTTTTTGCCTGCGATTATTCTTTTGTTTTAGAAATTGGACCAGGAATGGGCGCCCTCACAAAAGTCTTAAACCCCTTATTCCCCCACTATCATGGACTGGAAAAAGATACCCGTTTTCAAGAAGCCCTGAGTACACTGCCCATCCAAGTTGTGTGGGGAGATGCCTTAAGGGAAGATTGGAAAACTCATTCCCCTTGTAAGACAGGAATGATCTTAGGAAACTTACCTTACAATATCAGTGTTCCTATTTTGCTACGCTGGATTCATGAATACCGCGCCACATTCCCTTTAGCCTTATTTATGTTTCAAAAAGAAGTTGGACAGCGTATTTTGGCCAAGCCTGGATCAAAAGACTATGGAAGGCTTTCTATTTTGGCTCAAAGCACCAGCAGACCCAGTTGGGTTTTAGATGTTCCTGCCGGATGTTTTTGGCCCAAACCTCAGATAGATTCTTGCGTGATTCAATTTCAAGCTCTGGCTGAACCTTTTCCTTTTGCCCTTAGTCCTGGTCTTAATCTTGAGCACCCTGACCCAGAGCCCAGCACCTCCCCTGGCACAGACCTTGGTCTGGAACTGGAAATCTTAGAAGAAGTGGTCAAACATGCTTTTGGTCAAAGACGTAAAATGCTCAAGTCTTCTTTAAAAAATTTTGGGGCTCGCAACCTCCTAAACTTGGAAGAGTGGTTAAAAAGTGCAGGCATTTCCCATCAACAACGGGCTGAAACCGTGACAGTGGGCCAATATATCCAACTGGCTTTTTCAATAAAAGATTTTTTGATTCAAGGGCTTTCAACACAAGGAGCACGTCATGTGGAACTTTCTTAAACAGACGTTTTCCAAAACCACAACAGCTTTGGGTCAAGGGCTAGGCAATCTTTTCAAAAAAAACGACCTACCTCAAGCAGAGCTTTTAAACGAACTAGAAAATTTCTTAATTTCTGCAGACTTTGGAACGGGCTTAGCCCAACGTTTAACCCAAAACTTAAAAAAACAAAACTCTGTGTCTTTACTTGAGGTGCAAAACACTCTTTCCAGCATACTGCAAGAGCTGTTTTTCCCTTACACTCAACTTTTAAGACCCAGCGATCAAAAACCTTGGGTTGTTCTTTTTTTGGGGGTGAATGGATCAGGTAAAACCACTGCCATTGGAAAATTAGCCCACTTGTTTCATCAAGAATATTCAGTTCGTTTGATTGCGGCCGATACATTCCGTGCAGCAGCCGGCCAGCAGCTGGAAGCTTGGGCTGAACACTCCAAAGTTAAATTTTGGGGACCGTCCGGCAGAACAGATCCCGCCAGCGTCGTATACAGTGGCTTGGAACAAGCGTTGGTAGAAAAAGATGATATTGTGTTCATTGATACGGCGGGCCGCCTGCCCAATCGCAAAGATTTAATCGATGAGTTATCCAAAATTCATCGCATTATTCAAAAGTTTTGTCCAGACCCTGCAACACAGCAATGTCGCAACGTTTTGGTCTTGGATGCAACTTCAGGACAACATGTCTTGGTGCAAGCTGAAACTTTTTCCAAAGCCTTGCCTCTTTCTGGTCTGATCATGAACAAACTAGATACCTGCGCAAAAGGAGGTTTGTTGGCCGCTTTAACAGAAAAATATCATCTACCCATTTACGGTTTAGGAACCGGAGAAAAACCTCAAGATTTTCAACCTTTTGATCCTACCTCTTTCATCCAGCAGCTTTGGGAAAAGACACCTTAGAAACAAAAAGACTGTTGAAGATTTGACAATAAACTGAAAATTAAGTAGACTTTCCTGGTTAGCGCCCATAGCTCAATTGGATAGAGCGTCAGACTACGGATCTGAAGGTTAGGAGTTCGACTCTTCTTGGGCGCGCGCTTCATGTTTTTGTTTTATTGTCAAACATGAAAAGAAATTTTTCATTTTATAAGTTTTACAACTTATTTTCTTGGTCTCTGACGATCACTTTAAAGAGATGATCATTGATTTTCAAAATTTTAAGTATTCTGCTGATAATTTACAAAAATTCCAGCAGTGCCAGAAAGCTTATCAAGAAACCTCAGATCCTAAGATTAAAGAGAAAATTGTTCTTTACGCAGGCCCCTTGGGGATGCTTCTTTCACAAAAAATAAGTTCTTTTCCACGACAAGAATTAGAAGCCCGTCTTCAAAGAGACATCTTGATTTTTCCCAGTCAAAATCAAACCCAGCGCATTACTTTTCAAACTGTTCCTGAAGAGTTTTTGATGGATTTAAAGAAGGAAAGAGCCCTGCAGTGGCTAGAAATTTCTCATCTAAAAGATTATAAAAATATAACGACCCACCCCCTCCTTCAAAACATTCCTCTTGCGGAATATTGCGTACTACACGAAACAGGAGGAAACTTAACGGGATCTTTTAATACCTTAGTCTTTGGGGAAGTCAGTTCCCATTTTTTAATCCCTGATGTTTGTTTGACCCAATGCATCCCTCTTTTAAAAAAAGCTCTGCCCCAAAAAACGCCGTGGCATCTCTTTTGGACCTTTCTTTTAGATAACTTCCTAAAAAATGCTCGCTATAAAGAAAAAATTCCTTTAATAGTCCTTGTCAATCCATTACATCGAGCTTGGCACGCTGGAGTTGGAAAGTTTAGAAAGAAAAAAAATTATAATGATTGTACAATAGGAATCGAGTGTGTCCCCACTGCTAGAACCCTAGAAAATAAAGCCGCCATCTTAAAAAAAATAGAAAATCCACCTCCTGAACTTTCCACTCGCATCACAAAAGCCCTGGATCATGCTTTTAATTTTCCTTATTTTTCACCCGACCAGTTGGAATGTATCCAAAGTGTTTTAGGCCTTTTCAAAATACCTGTCCTAGGACATTGTGATATTTCACCACCCCGGAAAACAGGCTGCCCTGGACTTCAATTAAGCCATGAATTTCTAAACTATCCCTGCGCATCCCATAAAAACCCTCTTTCTTTCATCACTTTTGAACAGTGTCAAAATTTATTGATAGAATTAGGGTACGATTTAGGGGAAAATCAAGAAAATTTTTGGGACGTTTTAACGGTATTTTGTAAGCGGATACCAGAGCTCTGGCCTTTTTGGAAAAAATCTGATCTTCCTGTGGCAGTTGTATCAGATGAAAAACTACTGACCCAAGACCAAGATTCCGAAATTACTCTTCACATCACGAAGGGATCCCAATACCGTTTTGCCCCAAGCTTAGCGCCAGAGTTTTTAGAGCAAAGAGATTTTTCTAAGATTCCCCCCGAGGTTTTTCGGCACCTTTTTTCAAGTTGCGCTTTTTATCCTGCAAGAAACACTCTTTACTGCGAAATACAGAACTCATCAAAGTAAGGTTTGGTTTTAGGAAAAAGGTCAAAAAAAGCCTGCGTCGTGCTTTTAGCCAAAACATCTTGTGAAACTTCTTTCAATTCAGAAATTTTCTGGGCTGTATAGAGCAGGTATGCTGGACAATTTTCCTTTCCTCGGAAGGGAACAGGGGCCAACCAAGGCGCATCAGTTTCCACCACAAAACTGCCCAAGGGCAAGGCTTGGACCACCTGTTGTAAGGCTTCTGTCTTTTTAAAAGTTACAATCCCAGAAAAGCTGACTTTCCAGCCTAAATCGATCATTTCTTGAGCCACATCTAAAGAGCCTGTAAAGCAGTGAAGCACCCCCTTAGGGCCTTTACCTTTCCACCCCCGGGCGATCTTCAAAAAAGGTTCCCAAGCATCACGAATATGAACAATCAAAGGAAGCCCCGTCATAACCGCAACATCCACATGCACTTGAAAGAAATTGATTTGTTCACCAAGATCTGGACTAGAAGGACCCAAGTCTAAGCCTGTTTCCCCAAGACCCACCACTTTGGGGTTTTGGGCACACTCGGTCAGCCATTCTTTAAGTCCTGCTAGTTGATGCTTTTTTATATAACAGGGATGAACCCCTGCTGTGGCGCACACCTGGGGAAACTTTAGAGACAAAGGCAAAACAGATTGAAAATTCTCTATCCCTACTGCAATAGATAAAAAACACCGAACTCCCTGCACGGATGCCTGCTGTAAGACGGCGCTGATATCAGCAAAAGAATCTAAATGGCAATGACTATCAATCCACATAACGTTTCCCCTTTTTTCCTTTCAGTATAACTAAAACATGCGAACGGGTCATCTTAAATCATACTGGGGACAGTCATACTAGGACCTTGCCCCCTTTTTTTGCCATAATAAATTATGATATTATTCAATTCAAGGCGGGGTAGCTCAGTTGGTTAGAGCAGCGGAATCATAATCCGCGTGTCGGGGGTTCAAGTCCCTCTCCCGCTAGTCATTTTAGTAAGGAAAAAAAATGTCAGACGCCATACTGCAAAAAATGGAGTCTCAGATGAAATCTTGTTTAGAAGCTCTTTTAAAAGATTTCTCTGGTCTGCGCACAGGCAGAGCTACTCCAGCACTCTTAGAACCCATTCTTGTTGATATTTATGGGGGACGCATGCCCCTTTCTCAGTTGGGATCTGTTTCCGCTCCTCAGCCTCGATTACTGATGGTTCAGCTGTGGGACAATGAAGCGGTAGGACCTGTTCAAAAAGCTCTTATTCAAGCTTCTTTAAACCCCTGTGTGGAAGGAACTGTTTTTAAGATTCCATTACCAGACCTTACACAAGAACGTCGATTAGAATTGGTCAAAATGGCCCAAAAATATACTCAAGAAGCTCATGTAGGGCTTAGAGGGATCCGACGCCAAGCCATAGAAGAAGTCGAGAAAAAAGAAAAATTGGAAAACTTATCCGAAGATCAGGTTCACCAACTGAAAAAAGAAATTCAAAAGGTCACTGATTCTTATACAAAAAAGCTGGACAATGCTTTGTCTGGCCAGGAAAAAGAAATTTTAAAGGTTTAAACACGTTAAATTTTCCAATGCATTTATGAAAAGAGGTTACCTAAGAGCGTCCTCTTTTTGGCCTTTCTTCAATCAGAAATTTTTTATCAGTTCTTTATTAAAAAACACACCAAAAAATCAGCCCCCATTTAAAATATCTTCCAGAAGAAGGTGGCTGGCTTTTTGGTCTTTTCTTTTTACAAAAAACTCAAGAAATTTTTAATTCTGATCGACATCTGATGTGATAAATTTTTTTCACGCCTCCATTGGAATTATTATTTAAAAAAAGATTTTATGGAACCCAAGAATCCTTTTTTTGAAGCTGGTTCTTTCTGAGATTTTTGTTCCTTTTCTTTTTTTTCTTGTTCTTTTTTTAACAAATGACTTATTTCTATGTCGTATGCTTTATGTTTAATAGCATCTTCCTGGATTTTTTTTCCTAATTGACTCAGTAGGCCTTTTCCAAAATTCTCTTCTGGGAATTTTTCCTCTAAATTTCTAAATTCTGCTTCAAGTTTTTTCTTTTCTTCCATTTTTTCATCTTTAAACTTCTTCATGGGCTTTTTGAGCTCTTCGCGATCTGAAGCATTCATGTGCTCTTTGATATTATAGTGTTCAAATTTTATAATTTGGTTTTCTATTGCAACAATTTCTTGATCTAACTGCATGATTTTTTTCAAAATCTCTTCTTTTTTATTATTCTTATTTTCAGTCTTATCTTTTTTTAAAATATCGGGAATAAAAGATTCTTCTTGCTGGAGATCCTTCAGATAGGCCTCGGCCTTGGTTTTAGCATCAAGTGTAATCGGACCCGTAAGGACTTTTTCTTTGTTTTTTTTTTCTTTTGGTTTGACAGGAAATTGTTGATTCAGTTTTTCATTCGTGCCAAGAGTCTCACCACTTCTTAACTTTTCCTGCCATACCGGTTGCGAAACAGAAGAAGCTTGAGAAGATTGAGTGGGTGATAAATAATTTGGAGCCTTACTCTGTTCTTGTCTATTAAAAGATAGTTTAGAAGATTGAGTCTTCTGAACCTCTTGCGCTGCGTAAATAGAGGAAAAAAAATAATTAATTAATAAAATAAAAAATATTTTTTTGTTCATTTTTTAAAGTTTTAAAAAATTAGTATTTCAATTAAAACAAAAAAAAATTTAAAAAACATAACCCCATTCTCTTCCATTTCTCTTTAGGCACAATCTTGACGGCTTAAAGTCAATGTCCTCATAATGGAAGAACGACTCTACGCGCTGGTATTATGCCTCTGTCTTCTTTTGTTGAGCCCTGTTACAAGGCCTATCTTTGTCAACTGTTTTCTTCTGCCCAAGTCGAGCAATGCTGGCAAGATTACCCCCAAGAGATCGCATTAGCCCAAGAGTTTTTTTTTAAAAAATTTTCTACCCCTCAACTTATTGAAGAGGTTTTGACCCTTTCGACAGTAGATAACCCTGTCTTAATTGAACTGGTAAAAGCCATCAACAGAACAGTGCGCAGCAATTTACGCGTCCAAGGATCTGATGTATTGGTGATTAAACTTCTTCATGGTCCTTTACAAGATAAGAAAAGTTTACGAGAAACGTTCGTTTGGAGCCCAGAATTTGAAGGCGTTCACTTCAGGACTGCCCCAGTAGCCCGAGGCGGTATCCGTTGGTCTGAAAATGCTTGTTTTCGGTGGGAAGCCTTAGAGCTCGCCCGAGTGCAAGCTCTGAAAAATGCGATTGTCGTACCCGCCGGAGCCAAAGGCGTATTTTACATCAAAACGCCTACTCCCACTGCCTCTCAGGTTTTATCTTGTTATAAAAGCTTTATTTCTGGTCTTTTAGACATCATGGACAATGAAATTGAAGGTCAGAAAATTTCAGCCCCTTCTGTAACATGCTACGATCCCGAAGATCTTTATCTGGTGGTTGCACCGGACAAAGGAACCGGCACTTTTGCTGCTTTTGCCAACGAAATCGCCCTGGAAAAAGGGTTCTGGCTGGCGGATGCTTTCGCTTCCGGGGGACCCACCGGGTATGACCATAAAAAACTGGGCATCACCTCAAAAGGAGCATGGGTGTGTCTGAAAGAACATCTAGCCCGCCTATCCATACAGCCTACCATCCAACACCCCCTAAGTGTGATCGGCATCGGAGACATGAGTGGAGATGTTTTTGGCAACGGTCTTTTGGGCAGTATGACCTTGCAGTTAAAAGGAGCCTTTGACCACCGACACATTTTTCTGGACCCTGCCCCTGACCCAGAAAAGAGCTATCAAGAACGTTGCCGTCTGTTTCACCTGAAAGGTTCTTCCTGGGCTGATTACAATCCGGAAGTCCTTTCTTCCGGCGGCCAGATCTTTGATCGTCACCAAAAAGAAGTCACCCTAAGCTCCGAAGCTCAAACTATGCTAGGGCTTCAAACGGCCACTCATTGCCCTCAGGAAGTCATCAAAGCTCTATTAAAAATGCCCTGTGATGTGATGTGGATGGGAGGTATTGGAACCTATATCAAGGGATCTAGTGAAAATCATCAAAATCTCAAAGATCAGGGGAACGATTCGGTACGAGTCGATGGGAAAGACGTCAAAGCCAAGATAATCGTAGAAGGCGCAAATTTGGGATGCACTCAAGAAGGCCGCATAGAGTTCTGGAATCAAGGCGGACAAATCAACATTGACGCCATCGACAACAGTGGAGGCGTAGAATGCTCTGATCACGAAGTGAACTTTAAAATTCTATTTTCTTTAAATAAAGATGAAGTGCCGTTGGACGAAAGAAATCAAATCCTGGGGGAAAGCGCCAGCTTTGTAGTCCAGTCTATTTTAGAAGATAGCTATCGTCAGGCGTTGGCCATTTCATCTTTGCAGGAAAAAATTTACTTTGAACCCCTTAAAAATTGGCGGCAGACTGTGTCATCGGTTGTGGGAACAGAGGTATGGCAGAATCAAAACTCTGCCCCCAGTAACAGACCTGACATTGCAGTCGCTTTTTGTAAAATGAAATTGATGCTAAGGGAAGCCCTCAGTGACACCTTTTTAAAAGATTCGCGCTGGTCCTTTCCTTTGGCCCAATACTTTCCTGATATGATCCAAGAGCGTTTTGCACACTTGGTTAAGACACACTTACTGAGTATTCCTTTGCGTCGTGCTTTGTTGGTCAACAAACTCAGCAGCCTACTCCCTTCTTTCTGCTTTCAATATCTAGGCTGTACTGACCAAAATCACGTTCAATGGTTTGTCGAAAATACCCTGTGGATCTATGAACGCTTTGAAATGTGGAAGATGGACGTATGCCTTCAACAAGCACTGTACAATCATTCAAAAAGCTACCAACTGCTGGAACTCAGTCAAGCTTTGGTGCAAGAAGGATTGATTTTGCGCTTACAGCACCCCAATCAACCCGCTCAAGAGTTTTTTCAAAACCTAAAAGAAAATGCCGAATCTTTTGAAAAATCCAGCCGACTGAAGCAATTAAACGCCACATTCTTGGAAAAAACCAAAGTTTTAATTAAAAATCCAGTACAGTTTTAAATTAATTTCCAAAAATTGCACGATAAAACTTTTATTATTTGAAAAACATGACACTTTTAAATTAAAAAGAAAACGGGGGATAGTAATAGGATAATCCCCCTTATAAAAAGTCAAGAAAAAATATTATTAAAAAATCTGAGGACTTCTTCTGATCGGTACACCCAAGGGTGTACCAGAAAATTTTCTTTAACCATCAAAAGCACTCTTTACAGTCACTTCCTTATTCTTCGTTCACATACGCTCCAGGAAAGAATAAATACCTTGAACTTACAAGTCCCAATTTTTCAGAAAGGTCCGGCGATGACTTCTTCACAAAGGTGTTGCCTAAGTACTGTGTCAAACGTAAATAAACCACCACTGCACAAGGTGCAGAGTCTTTTCTTTTCATGACTTTTTCTAGGTTTCCATCTTGACAAACTATGTCTCTTGTACGGATAACCTATCCATTTCCCCCATCTTGTACACATGCTGCCAAAAGAGCTGTAAATAAACTCACCGGTTGACTTTTAAAAAAAGCATCACGGCATACAGGTTTCAAAAAATTATCTAATGCTTGATAGGTCTAATCCGCGGTTTTCATGGCAGCTTGTAGGCGGGTCTGATCTCTATAATGGTGAAGAAGCCACCGGCGGTTTTTATAATCTTTCAAGAAAAAATCTACATCAATTTTTCCATTTTTGTTATATTTTCCGAAATCAAATAAATGAAAATACATTTCTTTATACATAATCGATTTCTGATCAATAAGATTTTTAGAAACTGCGATGATATTTTGACTATTTTCTTGGTTGAAAAATTGAGGTAAAATTTCATCCAAAATATTTTCTTCTTCATAACTTTTCAGCAAACTGGCCGTCCCATCCCCACAAAGTCCGTACTAAACCATGTTTAGCTGCGTTATGGGCATCTAAATCTTTCAGTAATCTTTTCCATTTCCTTCTTTGGCCTTTTCAAAAGAGTACTGGTCACCACTATCTTTTCATTCTTTAGAATTCATAGCTGAAAGATCTTGAATGTCGGAACATAAAGAAATTTTATACACATCATCCATCAAACGACCTCCATTTAAAATCTTACTAGACAAACCCATAGCTGCTTCATGACCTAAGTGAAAATAATTTTCCTGTTCTTTCATCTTTTCAAGACAATTTGTATAGCGAATTACTGCAGACTTTAATAACTCCCAGCGCATCTGGACAAAAATGCTTTTTCTTTAAACTTTTGGAATAAAATTAGGCTTGATGCCATCCAACAATGGATAATCTTCAAGCTGAAAAGTATAGGTCCCTGCAAGCATATTGATAACCATTTTTTCAATCTTCTATCTTTCACCTTTATTCATTTTTTTATTACCTTGGTGTTCAGAACGTCGCTTAAAATCTTGAAACATTCCATTTAAACACCCTCCTCTTAAAACAGAATTCTTCAAAAAATCACCGACTTCTTCTCCATGAATAAAATGGGAAAACTGAAACTCTTTAAGATGATTTTCATAAACTTGTAAATCAATCGTGCCTTGCACAATCTGATCCTGCAGTCCATTTAACAAATAAAATTGATCTTGTGCTTGTGTAGCTTTTTGGAAAAGTACGGGAATCATCTCTTTTATTTTTAATAGAGCAGGAAGAACTTTTTTCTGAAATAATACTTGTGGTTCAAAGGTTTTAAGACGCTCTGTGTAAGGTGTCAAATCAAAGTTTGGGATCATACTGCTGGCGGCCTTCATCACCTCTTTTTTCATAAAAGGATTGAGGTTTTGTTTAAAAAGCCCAGGAAGTAAGTTTTTAATCATTTTTTGGCTTTCTTTAATTTTCCACAAAGCAGAAAGCACCTGTTCTTGACCTCAAGAGTCGGGATTAAAAGAAGAAATGACGTCTATTGTAAGGTTTAAAATCAAAGCCTTGTACTGCAGAGCATACCTGCATCAAGCTTTTTTGATGGGAAGCTAACGCGGTTTGAAAAAGAATAGGAATCATTTTGGGAATGACCACAAGCTGAGGCAAAATGGATGCATGAAAAATAACTCCAGACCCTAATTTTTCAAAAAGATCGACATAAGGTGTAAAGTCTGAACCTGTAAAACCCAAAAGTTTTTTCAATAAAGAAAACTGCTCTGAAAAATCTCGCGCTTTTTGTAACAAGCAAGCAGTTCCTTCCTTACTTTTTATCAATTTAGAATAAATCAATGGCTTAAAAAGCACTTCAGAATCAAAGCTATTTAAGAATCGCGTAAAAGGAACAAAATTAAAATCTTCAACAGCACAACACGCTTGCATCAAAATTAAAGCATCTTTTTGTCCTGTTGCTTTTTTAAAAAGAGTTGACAAAGCATCTTTTTTATGAATCAATAAACTTAAGACTAAGGGGTCGAAAAGCGCTTTTTTGTCAAACTTTTCCAGTCTCTCTAAGTACGTTGTCCAAGAAAAATGTTCGCTTTCAAAACTTTTTCGTAAAACTTCTTTTTGTTTTTCTGGATCTGTAGAATCACCAAGGTTAGACCACTCTTGAGCCAGATCCTCCTCCGGTATTCGGTCTAACTGTCCCGTCGCTTCCTTCAGATCTTTTTTTCACTTTTTTCTTGCATAGCATGAACAAAGCATAAATTTTTTACAAATAATAAAAATAAAAATTTCATTATAACATTCATTAAATGTATCGGTTTTTTAATTAATAAAATATTAATTTATATCATGGAAAATAAATAAGTCAATTTTTTTCACAGACTTATTTTCTTTTTTTCAAAAACCCTTTACAGTACCCCAAAGGTATCCGCAGTTTGGAGTGTGATTTAAGGTATGAATGGTTGGGTTATTATCGATAAAAATGAAGGCTGCACTTCAAATTTTATAACAGGACGTATCAAACGTTTAACCCAAAGTAAGGCAGGTCATGGGGGAACGTTAGATCCTTTTGCTACGGGAATTTTGCCCATCGCCTTAGGACAAGCCAATCGACTGATCCCTTTTTTGTTTAATGAAACAAAAACCTACCGCTGTACCATCCAGTTTGGGATACAAAAAGATACAGATGATTGGACGGGTACTGTCATGGCCACCACCACTCAGATCCCTTTATTATCTGATATTCAAAACGCTTTAAGCATCTTTACAGGACACTTTGCCCAAATACCAAGCCTTTTTTGCGCCGCTAAGGTCAACGGGCAACGGGCTTATAATCTTGCACGTCAAGGGATTTTTGTCGAACTGGCCCCCCGAAACGTCTATGTTAAAGAATTAAAAATTCTGCACTATCAGCCCCCCCTTTTACAATTACAGATAGAGTGCGGCACAGGATTTTACGTCCGAGCCTTAGCCCGAGATCTGGCTCAGCACTTGGGAAGTTTGGGACATCTTGTCCAACTGAGACGACTTCAGGTAGGCCCTTTTCAGGAAACGCACAGCCATCTACTTGACAATTTTCAGGAAAAGTTTTATAAAGAGGGCAGTAAGAGTTCTTTGATATTGCCGTTTGATTTTTGTGTAGCAAATTATCTTGAGCTTTTAGAGCTTGATGAGGCTGAAAAAAATCATTTGTGGTGTGGTCGTTTTATACCTTGTTCGTTTGAAAAAAAAGGATTTTTAGGCTGTCTATTGCAAGGACAGTTAGTGGCGATTTGTCGCGCCTTAGAGGGAAAGTTATTTCCTTATCGTTGTTTTTTAGGGGACAAGTAAATTGGTTTTGAAAGAGGTAAGTGAATGTCTTTAACAAAAGAGCAAAAAGAAAGCGTGATCAGCAAGTTCGCGCGTTCACCAAATGATACAGGGTCTTCAGAAGTCCAAATTGCTTTGACGACAAAGCGTATCGCTGAAATTTCAGCGCATTTAGAGCAACATAAAAAAGATTTGCATTCCCGTTTCGGGTTGATTAAGTTGCTCAGTGCTCGGCGTCGGCTTTTAGATTATCTAAAAAAAGATAATCAGACGCGTTATAAACAAATCCTTCAGGGATTAGGGTTAAGGAAATAGATGGAAAGTAGTCAGTTGGTGTTTCAGACACACCGTAAAGAAATCAATTGGGCCGGACTTCCGTTAAGCCTAGAAACAGGTAAGATTGCCAGAAGAGCCTCCGGAGCTGTTTTGGTAACCTACGGAGAAACGGTGGTGTTGTGCACCGTTTGCTTTGGGCATAAAGAAGAACGGGCCGGGTTTTTACCTTTAATGGTCTTATATCAAGAAAAAACTTCCGCCGCCGGAAAAATTCCCGGAGGATTTTTAAAACGAGAAGGAAAAAGCTCAGAAGACGAGATTCTCATCTCTCGTTTCATCGATCGAACAGTACGCCCTTTGTTTCATGAAAACTTTCGCCGAGAAGTTCAACTGATTTGCACTGTTTTAAGTTTTGATCCTGCCGCCGACCCAGCTATTGCAGCGATGATCGGTACTTCAGCAGTCCTAGCCATTTCAGGACTCCCTATAAAAGGTCCTATAGGTGGTGTACGCGTCGGTATGGCTGATGGAAGTTTCGTGATCAACCCAGCCCTTACCCGGAATACTCAGCTAGACCTAGTCATTGGCGCTATTCCTGAAGGTGTTGTCATGGCCGAAGCTCAGTGCCCCGAAATAACTGAAGATACTCTTCTTCAAGCTCTAGAGTTTGGACATAAAGCTTTGGATCCAGTCTTTGACCTCATTCAAGAATTTAAAAAAGCTGCAGGACATCCTGAAATAGCACCCAGCTCAGGATTCGACATCGCTTTAGTGGATTTGATCAAAGAGCGCACCAACGAAGCGTTTAATACATGTTTGCATGAAAGCTGCTCTGTATCTAGGAATGCGAAGTTAGAAACTTTGTTAGCTGAGATAAAAAGTGGGTTGCTAGATAAAAAATATGAAGATGAAGCCGTCAATCAGGTTTTTTATGACGTTTGGAAAAAGCGGTTTGTGGATCATGTTTTGTCAGAGAAAAAGCGACTAGACGCTCGCGGTCCTTTTGAAATTCGTCCCATTGCTTGTGAAGCAGGCATTCTTCCCAGAACTCACGGCAGTGCCTTGTTCACCAGAGGCCAGACTCAGGCCCTTGTTACCGCAACGTTAGGAAGCGGACAAGACGACGCCCAAACCATGGATGGCCTGCGAGGATTGTACAAAAGTAAATTCTTGCTTCATTACAATTTCCCCCCTTATTCTGTGGGAGAAATTGGTAAGATGACAGGACCGGGACGACGGGAAATTGGCCATGGAAACTTGGCTGCTCGTGCTATTCAACCTGTCTTGCCAACTTCTATGCCTTATGCGATTCGTTTGGTCTCAGAAATCACGGAATCTTATGGCTCCTCTTCTATGGCCACAGTCTGTGGTGCTTCTCAGGCTCTGATGGATGCAGGGATCCAGATCAAAGCTCCTGTGGCAGGAATTGCTATGGGCTTGGTTTTTTGTGCTGAAAATCCAGACCAGTCGGTCATTTTATCAGACATTTCAGGAACAGAAGATTTTCTAGGTGCTATGGATTTCAAGGTAGCAGGAACTTCTGATGGAATAACTGCCCTACAAATTGATCTAAAAATCCATTCCCTGCCTTTTTCATTGATTCGTAAAATCTTAACGCAAGCTAAAGAAGGACGCGACGCGATCATGTCTGCAATGCTTAAACGAGGCTTAAAAGCACCTCGCGCAAGCCTCAGCCCTTACGCACCTTGCGTCACATCTACACGTATACCTGTTGATAAAATCCGTACCTTAATTGGTACCGGAGGAAAGAACATCCGTGAAATTTGTGAAAGTACCCGTTCTAAAATTGAAATTCAAGAGGACGGAGAGGTTTTGATCTTCTCTCAGACACGCTCTGATTTAGAAAAAGCTTTGAAAAAAATTCAAATGATTTCTCAGGTTCCTGAAGTAGGAAGCGTTTATGAGGGAGTGATACAAAAAGTAACAGATTTTGGAGCCTTTGTGACTTTTGGTTTTCAACAGGATGGTTTGGTCCATGTCAGTGAAATCAGTAAAGAAAGGGTTCAAAGTCCTGGAGATGTTCTGTCAGTAGGAGATCAAGTCAAAGTACGTTACTTAGGAGCGGACCTTAAAGGACGACTCAAGCTAAGCATCCGCCAAGCATGAAAGGAGTCTTATTGTGTTCGAGAACAAAGAAATGGAGGGAATCGGAAAACGATTTCTATTGATCGATGAATGCTTTGGAAAAGAGACCCGTGTCGCTTTAGTTAAAAAAAACTCTAGTACTTATGTGCTAGAGGATTTTGATTACGAAACTGATCATTGCAAATTAAAAAAAGGAAATATTTATTTAGCACGTGTGGCCAGAATAGAGCCCTCGTTACAAGCTATTTTTTTGGATTATGGTGAAGAAAAACACGGTTTCTTACCTTTTTCCGAAGTCCATCCGGATTATTATCAAATTTCAGAACCTGTAAAAAGTACTATTAAAACGTCTCAAATTCAAGAAGTTTTAACATCTAGCCCGGACGCAGAAAATCCTGCAGAAAACACAGCTGAAGAAGATGAACGTATAACCATAGCCAGTCACAATCATAAACTTTACAAAGTTCAACAAGTCATTAAAAAAGGACAAGTTCTTTTAGTCCAATTGATCAAAGACGTTCGCGGTACCAAAGGTGCAGCGTTTACGACCTATATTGCTTTAGCAGGAAAATACAGCGTCTTTATGCCTAAAGTATCCGGCAATGTTCGTTTATCCAAAAAAATAACGGATGAAAAAGAACGTGAATCCTTAAAAAAAGTTGTGGAAGGTTTATCTATTTCAGAAGGAAGCAGCATCATCGTTCGTACAGCTGGTTTAGGACGCTCAAAAAGAGAAATCAAACGAGACTATGAAGCCTCTGCCCGTTTGTGGCAAGATATTCAATCCCAATCTCTTTCTCTGCAATCTCCTTGTCTAGTCTATGAAGAAGGAGACTTAGTTATTCGCTCTTTGCGCGACCTATACAGCCCTGAAGTAGACCAGATCATCGTGCAAGGAGAATCCCTTTGCAAAAAGGCCAAGGCGTTTTTACGTCAACTGATGCCCAGTCACGTGAAACGATTAAAATTATTTCGTGACGGGGAACAAAATTTATTTGAAACATTTGCCTTAGAAGAACAAATTGCTTCCATCTATGACAACACAGTAGTGCTGCCTTCAGGCGGGTATGTTGTCATTAACCAAACAGAAGCTCTGGTGGCTATTGATGTAAACTCTGGCAAAGCGACCAAAGAAAAACACATGGAAGAAACAGCAATCAAAACAAATCTAGAAGCTGCAGAAGCCATCAGTCGTCATTTACGTTTGCGAGACCTTTCAGGGTTAATTGTCATTGATTTTATAGATATGCCAAGTCATCGTAATAGCCAAATCGAAAAGCACCTAAAAGAATGTTTAAAAACCGATAGAGCCCGGGTTCAAGTAGGTAAAATTAGTCAGTTTGGATTGTTGGAAATGTCTAGACAACGCTTGCGTCAAAGCTTATTTGAAAGCAGCTCTCACTTATGCACTTCTTGTGCAGGTCAAGGCCGGATGGTTTCGGTTCCTGCCTTAGCCTTAAAAGCTTTACGTCTTTTGGACAAAAACATTCAAGAAAACACTTCAGTTATTTTGTCTTGTCCCCAAGAAGTAGCCTCTTTTTTACTGAATCATCACCGACATTTGATGACAACCATAGAAAAAGAGCGAAAAGCTTCTATTGTCATTAACATAGACCCCCAATTGGCTTGGGGACAGTTTGATCTTAAAAAAACTGTTTCTATGATTCCTACCTCAAAACCTCAAGTTGATCCTGTCAATCAAGAAAGTAAGCCTAAGAAAAATAAAAGCAGATCTAAAAAAAGCCGCCGCTCTGATCCTTCTGCTGAAAAAGAAGTTTTGGCAAAAGAAGCGGTGCCTGTATTGGTTGATACATCGTCTTCTGCACTTGAATTCAGCCACTCTGTACCAATGATTTCAGAATATTCTCAGCCCCCTGCTTCTCGCGATCTGTCCTTAGAGGAGGTTGCCCGCAATATGGAAATTAAGTCTGTGAAACGATACCGAAAAGGACGCCGCTTTACATATCGTTCTGCTATGCATCAGCCTAGTATTTTAGAAGCTTCTCGAGAATTTTTACCACATACTCCTGCTCTGGATATTGACCCAGACTTAGTTGTTAAAAAAGCTGCTCTTTAAGCAATGATGACAACCTTTCTGATCCCTTTTAGGGGATTGGGAGGGTGGCAAATAAGTTGTGCCCATTTGTTTTAAAACTCTTATTTATTCTGAAAAAAACTCCTCCCATTTTTTTATATAAAAAGAAAGAATTTATCAGTCAATAGATATCAAAAATCCAAAAATATCTGTTGATTTTTTACTTGGTCATTTAATATATTCCCACAGCTAAAACTTTAAAGGGTTGAAAATTGTTGACTAAAAATGTAATCTGAGGACAGCGTTTAATAACGAGACAAATCATGGCTTACAGTAAGCAAGTTGTTGATCACTATGAAAATCCAGCAAACGTAGGCAGTTTGCCGGCATCCCAGGACGTGGGAACTGCGATGGTAGGCGCTCCTGCTTGTGGAGATGTCATGAAGCTTGATATTCAAGTGAATGATCAAGGAAAAATTGTTGCAGCAAAATTCAAAGCTTTTGGCTGTGGTTCGGCGATTGCTTCTGCCTCTTATGCTACTGAACTCTTACAAGGTAAATCTTTGGAAGAAGCAGGGTTGATTCAAAACACTGAAATTGCCCGAGATTTGGCTTTGCCTCCGGTCAAGTTACACTGTTCAACTTTAGCTCAAGATGCTATCCAAGCCGCTATCGCAGATTACCAAAGAAAACAATTATCGCGTTAGAAATTGCTTCAAAAAGTTCGTTATTCAGACATCTCGATAGAAAGCTTTTATTAAATTCATAGAAAGAAGTCACTCCCTGAGCTAAACAATTTAAGAAGCCCGTAGGTACATGATGGGCTTCTTAAAGTAATATTTTTTTTATGGACTAGAAGACTAGGATGCTTAGGTTTAATAGGTTTTAAACTCTTTTGGAGTTCTATGGGAATGTTCTACCCATTAGATTCCTAACTTTTTTTGGGCTTAAAGCAAGCAATTGCACTTCCAAACTACCACTTTCACACTATCTTTAATATTACACAATACCAGCACTTCCCCCTATTTATTAGAATTTTTCTTTAAAATAAATCTCAATATAAAATTTGATACAACATTTCATTGTTTTTCATTATAATTCATTTAATCATCCAAAGAGTTTTTTCATCATCACTCACCCACGTTATTCGATTAAATTATTTAAAATTTTTTAAATTCCTCCAAAAGCCCCTTAGGTATAGAATACCCCTGGGCTAATGCCATAAAAATTTCAGCCTCTGGTGTCTTTAAAATCAGAATTACTTTTCCAGGCCCTGGACCCAATTTTTGAAGTATTTGATGTAAAGAAGTAACCTCTTTTACACTAGAAATAGGATAATGATAAAATTTTTCTACTGCTGCTAATACATTAGCATCTTGTAACCATAGCTTTATTCCTTCCCCTTCTATCTTCCCCTGAATTTTCAAGACCAATGCCTGCCCTTGAGTCAACATATCCCGGACGCGGCTTAAAACACCAGAAAAAGCGGTCACTTCATAAGACCCCGAAGGATCACTCAGAGTCATAAAAGCGTACTTCTGTCCACTTTTACCACTTTTTTCTTTGATCTCCATCACCATACCAAGCATCTGGAAGCAAGAGCCTTGCTGAATTTTTTCTTTTAAAATGTCTTCATCTTGAGATAAAATAGGCAAATCTTGCCCAGCAGACTGGGCAAAATCATACTCTTGCAAAGGGTGGGAACTAAGGTAAAAGCCCACTGCTTGTCGTTCAAATTCTAAAGCCTGAAACGACGACCAGGCAGGACATTGAGTCAGCTGCAAAGGAACAGGTTGATCCGAAAAAAGGCTGGGTCCAGAGCTGGACGCCCCTTTTAAAAGCCTTTCTACCGAATGCATCAACTGATGCCGAGCTGGACACAAACTATCCAAAGCCCCGGCCGCAATTAAACCTTCCAAGTTTTTTTTATTTAAATAAGGGGCGCAACGAGATAAAAAATCTTCCAGACTTTTAAAGGGACGTGCTTGTTGCGTAATTTTTTCCATAGCAGCCACTCCCACATTTTTAAGGGCAGCCAAACCATAGCGAATTTGCCCCGTTCCTGGAGAGCTGAAAAGAGCTTGGGATGTATTAACATCTGGAGGTAACAATTCAATACCCATACGCCGCACTTCTAAAGAAAATGTGCGTAATTTATCCGTATTATGAATATCACAATTCATCAAGGCAATAAAAAATTCTACGCCATAATTTGCCTTCATGTAGGCGGTTTGATAAGAAATCATGGCATAAGGAACCGAGTGGGCTTTGGGAAAAGCATACCCCGCAAATTTGGCAATCTGATCAAACAAACTAGACGCTACCTGGCGTTCTCCTTTATGACGATCCAAAGTTCCTTGAATAAATTTTTCTCTCTGGGCGTCCATCTCGGCTTTAATCTTTTTACCCATGGCCCGACGCAATAAATCTGCTTCCCCCAAACTGTACCCCGCCAACACTTGGGCAATCTGCAACACCTGCTCTTGATAGACCATCACTCCGAAGGTATTTGTTAAAATAGATTGAAGACAATCGTACTCATAATGCACTTTTTCCCGGCCGTGACGGCAAGCTAGATAACGGGGAATGTCATCCATAGGTCCGGGACGATATAAGGCCACCAGCGCCACGATTTCTTCGAAACGTTCGGGTTGTAATTGACGCAACACCTCGCTCATCCCCGCACTTTCCAACTGAAAAATTCCCACAGTCTCTACACGACACAACAGCTCAAAAGTCTTGGCATCGTCTAAAGGCAAATTTTCCAATTGCAAAACAATCCCTTTTTTTTCCAGCAAATTCAGAGTTTCTTGTAAAACAGTCAGCGTTTTTAGGCCCAAAAAGTCAAACTTAATCAACCCCGCAGCCTCAGCATATTTCATAGAAAATTCTACGGCCGGTAAAGTGCCTTCCTGTTCCTGATATAAAGGAACAATCTTGCAAAGAGGTGCATCAGAAATAATAACGCCTGCCGCATGGGTTGAAGCATGACGATACAGACCTTCCAACTTTTGCCCTAATTCCATCAACAGTTGGACCTGCGCATCTTCTGCTTGCATTTGGGCCAATTGGGGCTCTACCTTTAAGGCCTCTTTTAAGGAAACCGGGTGGGCCGGATGGTGAGGGATTAACTTACAGATACGATCTACCTGGCTGTAGGGCATTTGTAAAACCCGCCCCACATCCCGCAACACAGCCCGCGCTTGCAAAGTTCCAAAAGTAATAATATGCGCCACATGTTCTTGCCCGTATTTATGGGCCACATAATCAATCACTTCATCTCGACGCTCTTGGCAAAAGTCTACATCAAAGTCCGGCAAACTGACCCGTTCAGGATTCAAAAAACGCTCAAAAAGAAGGTCAAATTCAATAGGATCCACGTCCGTAATGTTTAAGACAAAGGCCACCAAAGAACTGGCACCGGAACCTCGGCCTGGACCTACCGGAATCTTATGAGCTTTAGCCCAACGAATAAAGTCAGACACGATCAAAAAGTATCCCGCAAACCCCATCTTTTGAATCACATCGATTTCATATTGAAGACGCTGTTGATAGACTTGGGTACGCTCACTGTCTACTTCTTTCTTGCTCAAACGTTTCTCTAAGCCTTTTTGACTTTCTAGCACAAAAGTCTGGGCAGGATCAGGGCAAGGAAAGGAAGGTAAAATGGGTTTGCTTTCCCTTAAAATAAACCCCACCCGGTGGTATAAATGTTCAGTATTGGCAAGAGCTTCAGGCAGATCATAAAACAGTTCTTTCATCTCTACAGCAGACTTTAAAGCATAGTCTGGGGCAGAAGTCGGACGATCTTCTTCGGCCACATAACGCCCCATAGCAATACACCGCAACACATCATGGGCTTTAAAATCTTCAGGATTCAGAAAAAAAGCCTGATTGGTAGCAATCAACGGCAGACCTTTTTCGTAAGCCCAATCTACCAATTGATCTTCAATGGCTTGAGATCTTTTTAAACTTGGATATCGATTGATTTCGATATAAAAACGGTCTTGAAAAATCATCCTAAGACTTTCAAGAACCCTCCTTGCAGCGTCAGGATTGTCCTGCTGCAACAAGCTGTCTAAAGGCCCCCTAAAGCCTCCACTTAACGCCAATAAACCTTGCTCATACGTTTCCAGTTGCGTCAATGTCACGCTTTCCCGCAGTTCTAAAGGCTGCCCCACCGTAGAACAGGTAATTAAAGCACAGAGATTTTCATACCCTTTTTGATTCTGAACATACAAAACTACGGGGTAACTTTTGCCTTCCATAAAGACAGAAATCTGAGCCCCCAAAACCGGAAAGAGTCCTTCTTTCAAGCATCGGCCAGAAAACTCCATGGCCCCAAATAAATGGCCAGAATCTGCCAGGCCCACTGCTTCTAAGCCCCAACTTTTAATACTTTGAATCAACGGTCCCATAAAAAGAGCCCCTTCCAGCAACGAATAAGGACTGTGGTTGCGCAAAGGAATATAAGACACTTTTTTAAAACCTGTGTTAAAGCTTCATTTTGCCCAAAAAATAATCAAAAGGCAAAAAACCCTTATTTTTAACAGATCAAGAACACGGTTAACTCTCTTCATAACTTAAAAACTCTTTGAATTGATCTAGACACTGAGGCATATTTTTCCTACCAAATCCTATCCTAAAATGGTTACTTTCATCATCATAAATGGACGCAGGCATAAGAAGAACGTTCTGCGTATTTACCAATTGCTCACAAAAAGACTCAACAGAACCTGAGCCTTTATACTTCACAAATCCAACACATCCTCCCTGTGGACGTACCCATTGGAAAAGAAAGCTGTATTCTGTGAAAAATTGATCAAGAAGCTTGAGATTGTCAGCAATAATTTTATTGTTCCGTTCTAAGATCGCATCTTTATGATGCAAAGCCATTAGGGTTAATACCTCTGAAGGGGCACTATTACAGATAGAGGTGTAGTACTTGACCTGAATTACTTTTTTCAAAAACGTTTTGGCTTGACACGCAATCCACCCAATACGTAGACCAGCCATACCAAAAGCTTTACTCATGACCCCCAACGATAATGCTTGATTATACATACAGGCTGCAGGAGAAACCCAGGGCTTATTTGAAGCTCCAAGAAGCCTATAAACTTCATAAGAAAACAGCCAAATACCATTTGACTTACATATATCTATCAGCGCGTGTAGCTCACCTTCTTCAATAACTTGACCGGTAGGATTATGAGGAAAATTAATGATTATACATTTTGTATTGGGCTTTACTGCATCTCGGATGGCGTGCAAATCAATACGCCAATCATTTTCTTCTTTAAGCTTTATCTCTGTCACTTCTGCACCTTTGGACTTTGGAATTTCAAGGAGTGATTGATAGCAAGGTGTCAAAACGATGACATATGATCACCACAGTCAACAAGAGCATAAAGAGTACAAAATATACCTTCTTCAGCCCCCGCAAACATGAGTATATTATTTGGTCCAAGCCCAGGATATAATTTCTCTGCTACCATTTCGCGCAAAGCCGGCAATCCAGATGCTTCGGTAATATCCAAGACGTAGGTTCTGCCATAAATCCATTTGCTTCGAACTGGCTATACCTATAATCTCTGACATCGTAAAGCTCTCTGCGTCTGAGCAGCATAATAAGTACTTTGCTGAAAATTCGTATTTTGCGAGGTAGGCCTCTAATTTAAAGATATTCATTGCGTCCTCCATTCTTTTAAATATTTAAAAACAGTAGCCCGCCCTAACCCCAGCACTTTCGCGACATAATCTGCCGCATTTTTCTCATGAAATGCTCCAAGATCAAGTAAATGCTTAACCAAAGTTTTCTTATCACTTTGAGACAAATGATCGAATGACAGGTTATGGTTTTGTAAATAAGCATGAATAGTGACGTGCAATTTTTCCTGCCAGTCATTCGTAAAAAGCGACGGAGACTGCTTGCCTATCTGAAGAAAAACGCTACTTAACTCTTGCATCTTATTGAATATAGAGATATCACAGTTGATACACAAAAGATAATTCTTCTCAAGAAGAACTGAAATAGACTTGATAGGCCTACTATCAAAGTTAACTTTTGGATAGACTATTGTGTTTATACTATTGAACTCTTCTGGATCAAGTAAACTCGCATCTCCTATTGTGCGATTAGAAAACTTGCCATTAATATAAATGATCATGTCTTGATCAATATCATGAATGACTATCTCTACTAAAGGGGCCATCAGCCGCACAACAGCATCGCATATTGGAAGGTAATTGGATAAGTTCATTGTAATACCTTATAGTCTCACTATGCATATATTTTACACTATTTAGTATGAAATACAATACAATACAGACTAAAAAGTCTACACCTTAAAAAGGGAAATTAATTTCTTCTTCAACCATTGCAAGAGCTCTTCATCAAAATGTCTTGGCTCTTCTAGTTGCGAAGTATGGCTGCTTTTTTCAAAAACCCGGATGGTCAGATCTGCCTCACAATCGCGATACCCTTCCTATAACTCTGGGGGATTAAAGTAATCGTACCGACCTAGATTCAAAAATATAGGACATTGAATGTCTGCCGAAGCCTACCTTGTATTATACTGGGCAAACATAGAGCCCCAAGCGATGCTTGCCCCCAGAAAGTTGACTTCCACACCTTCCTCCCATAATTTGGATGCATCGAAATGGCAATCATATCAAAGTTTCGGGCCAAAAGCGCCCAGGCCGGCGATCAATGATGAATCCTTGCTTTCCATCAACTTCTGCATATTTCTTTCAAAAGCTGCTTTTCTTTCTGAGCAAATGGATTCTTCAAAATATTGATCTGCTTTTTGATAAATTTCTGGTCCTGCTATGGGACTGCTGGCCACCAAAACAAGATGATGCCTTGAACGGGAAACTGCCGTGCCTATTCCAGAGCCATAAAAGCATGGATAGAATGCCCCACAAGAATAACGTGATCATTTTTTAATAAAATTAGGAGAGCCTCTATATTCTTGGATGATGCGATCAAGGCAAGGCTAAACTCTGCCTCTGTTTGCTTTGGAGGGTTGGGCACGAAACTGCGAGTATCCGCACACCAATTGCAATGCAATTGATGATTTTTTAGAAAATGTCCGGGGATAATACCGGTGACTTTCTCAGACCATTGCCATAGGGCCTGCCCAAAATCGCGGCTTTTAAGCAAAAATGACCTCTATTATATTCTAAAATTGTCATATCCCCACATCAAAAATTTTTATCTTCTTGACTTTTACCAGAAGATAGATTGGAATTCCATGACCTTTTTCGTTGTCTTTGATGAAAGATTTATGAGCAAAAAACTTCTTTTTCTGGTGGGGGATGCCCGCTATTTTCTTTCTCACCGTCAATTATTGGCAAAAGCTGCCTTCAAGCAAGGGTGGGAAGTGGCATTGATGACCTCCCATAGTTCCTTACAAAATCTTTCTCTACCTCCTTGGCTTTCCGTTTTTCCTTTACAACATGTACACAGAGGCTCTTTTGGATTATTGCAAAATGTTTTAGCCCTTAAAGAAATGAAAGACGTTTTGGCTGACTATCACCCTAACGTGCTGCACAGTGTAGGCGTTAAATTTATCCCCTTCAGCACCTTATTGAACGTGCCAAAAGCGCTTTATGACCTAGGAGGTCTGGGGTACATTTTCACCTCAAGTGAGGGCTCTTTGAAGGATCGCATCAAAAGAAGTGTCCTTAAAAATGTCATTTTTAATCCATTTTTTGCACGAACCTTTAAAAATCCTAAAAACCAAATCCTGATTCAAAATCCAGACGATTTGCAAGATCTAAAAAAACTCTTTTTTTGGAAAAAACATTGGGAACAAGTCATTCATATCATCCCGGGTTCAGGTATTGACCTATCTGTTTTTAACGTCCATCCTATACCCCCAAAAACACCTTTCGTGGTCAGCTGCGTCAGCAGGCTTTTAAAAGATAAAGGCATCACTGAACTGGTTCAAGCGGCGCGGCTTTTAAAGGATCTACCTTTGGAAATTCGGCTTTACGGAGCCGTAGATCCTAATAATCCCAGTTCATTGACAGAACAAAAAGTTCAACAATGGCACCAACAAAAAGACATTATTTTCAAAGGCTTTGCCACAGATATGAATCAAGTCTACCAAGAAACTCATATTGCAGTCTTACCTTCGTACCGAGAAGGCCTTCCCAGAAGCCTACTAGAAGCTGCCGGCTGTGGCAGGCCTATCATCACCACCGATGTACCCGGATGTCGTCAAACTGTTGTTCCCGAAATCACAGGATGGTTGATCCCTGCAAAAGATCCTGAAGCCTTGGCTGAACAAATTCGGAAATCTTTTCTAACAGCCCCACAGATTTTAACAGATATGGGGCAAAAAGGTCGCTTATTTGTACAGAACTATTTTTCTGATACAGCAATTCATCATAAAATTTTAGGACTTTACAGTTCGTCTTTTACTCTATTGATCTTACAAACCTTTTTCTGATAGAATTCAATAGGATTTATTTACCATTTTTTCTGTCTTATGGATTTCAAAAAGAACACAAAAAGTTTGGTTCTATGGGTTGTATTAGGTCTTTTTTTGATCGCAGCCTTTAATATTTATCGTACAAATTTTAAAGAAGAACCTATTCCTTCTGTCGTCTTTTCTGATCTGATTGAAAAAATAAAAACAGGAAAAGTCAAAGAAATCATCATTAAAGATGAAGATATTCGGGGAACGTACAGCAATGGACAAACGTTTGCAGCTTTTATTCCCAGGCTCATGCAGTTTCAAAATTTTCCCATGCGTCTGTTGGAAGAAAACAACGTTCGGGTTCAAATTTTACCTCCCGATGTATCTTCTTTTACGTTTCTAACACTTTTTCATATCCTTTTTCCCGTTTTGTGCATTGGCCTAATCTGGTTTTTCTTTTTCCGTCAGGTTCAAAGCAACAGTGGGCGCGCTTTTGGCTTTGGTCGGTCCAAAGCTCAACTGTCTGATCCTTTGAAAAATCAAGTCACTTTTAAAGACGTAGAAGGGGTGGATGAAGCCAAAGAGGATCTTCAAGAAGTGGTAGATTTTTTATCTCATCCTGAAAAATTTCAAAAAGTTGGCGGACGTATCCCTCGGGGTATTTTGCTTGTGGGCCCTCCAGGAACAGGTAAAACTCTTCTGGCCAAAGCTGTAGCCGGAGAAGCCGGCGTTCCTTTCTTTTCCATTGCAGGATCTGACTTTATGGAGCTGTTTGTGGGGGTAGGAGCCAGTCGAGTGCGAGACATGTTTCGTCAAGCTCAAGAAGTGTGCCAAACCCATCACAGCAAAGCCGCAGTGATTTTTATTGATGAAATTGATGCTGTTGGTCGGGCCCGGGGCAATGCGTTTTCCGGAGCCAACGATGAAAGAGAGCAAACCTTAAACCAGCTTCTGGTCGAAATGGATGGCTTTGAAGGACGGCAAGGAATCATCGTCATAGCTGCCACCAACCGAGTGGATGTGTTGGATCCGGCTTTACTACGCCCAGGACGATTTGATCGTCAAGTCTACATCAATTTACCGGATTTAAGAGGTCGGACCAGCATTTTGAACGTCTACCTTAAAAAAATTAAAGTTGCCCCGGGCATAGAAGCAATGAACATCGCTAAAGGGACTCCTGGATTTTCAGGGGCTGATTTAGAAAATTTGGTGAACGAAGCAGCGTTACGGGCTGCACGTCTTAATAAAGAGGCCGCAGACCAGGAGGATTTTTACTGGTGTGTGGACAAACTAATTATGGGCCCAGAAAAAAAATCTTTAATTATGACCGAAAAAGAGCGGCGTTTGACAGCATGTCACGAAGCGGGTCATGCCGTTGTGGCTTATCACTCCTTACACTCCGATCCCATTCATAAAGCCACTATTATGCCCCGAGGTATGGCCTTGGGAATGGTGGTCCGTTTGCCAGAGACAGATCAAGTTTCCAAATCTAAAGTTTCTTTACTGGATGATCTGGCCATTGCCCTAGCAGGAAGGATTGCCGAAGAGTTATGTTTTGGTCCTGAATTCATCACGACAGGAGCTTCTAATGACCTAAAATGGGCCACCAAGATTGCCCGCAATATGGTTCTGAAATGGGGGATGAGCGAAACGGTGGGTCTGATTTCTTATGACAAGGAAGATCAGCCAGCATATGGTTTGGCGTTAGAAGCTTCTGAACGAGCTGTTTCCGTGATTGATGAAGAAGTTAAAAAAATCCTGTCAGATGCTTACCTGCGTTCTAGATCTTTGCTTCTGACCTATCGCGATCAACTCTCTCTTCTAAGTGAAGCACTGTTAGAATATGAAACTCTTTCAGGGCAAGAGATTAAAGAACTGTTCCAGACTGGCAGCCTGCAAAGCAGAAAGAGCCAAGAGTTGGAACCAATTCCCACAGAGCAAAAAGAATCTACCCCGGAAGGTGGATCTTTTTCAGGCTCAGGAACAGGATCTGGATCAACCTCTGGATCAGAAATGTGCTCTTTTGCTTTGCTGTAAGAAATGTTTTGAGGACCTAACACAGGATGACAACTCTTCCTTACAATTTGGAAGCCGAGCAATGTGTTTTGGCTATTTTATTAAAAAACAACCAGGCCTTTGAATCCTTGCCTGATGAGCTAAGGTCTGGTCATTTTTATACAGGCTTACATCAAAAATTATTTGAAGCTATTACCTTTCTGATCAAAAAAGGACAATTAGCCAATCCTGTTACCTTAAACCAATACTTGAAATCTTATTTAGACAAAGAAGATCCTACACAAGAAACCACATCCGCAGACTATTTGTCTCAACTGGCATCGTTAATGATCCCTTCTTTTAACATTAACGACTATGGTCGCCTTGTTTATGACCTTCATCTACGCCGAGAGTTGATCCACCTCAGCCAGCAAGCGGTAGAGCGGGCGTGTGACCAAGATATTCAAGCTCCTGATGCCTCAGCCCAGATTGAAATCTTAGAAGGACAACTGTTTTCTTTGGCCAGTCACCGAGAATACCAAACCTGTCAAGACTTTTCCAGTGCGTTAGCTGAAGCCATCGCCAGCGCTCAGATTGCTTACCAACGGGACAGTCACGTGGTGGGCGTCACAACTGGTTTTTTAGATCTAGATAAAATGCTAGGGGGGCTTCACCCTTCCGATCTTGTCATTTTAGCGGGAAGACCCTCTATGGGAAAATCAGCTTTAGCCACAAACATCGCCTTTAATGCTGCTCTGGCTAAACTGAAAAATCCAGTCAAGGGCTCGGGAGCAGGAGTCGCCTTTTTTTCCTTAGAAATGTCTTCGCTGCAACTGGCCTTGCGCATTTTAGGTCAAGAGACTGGGATTTCTTCCGATCGTATTCGCCGTGGAGCCATTGATCAAAGTGCGTTTCCATCTTTTTTAGAGTTATCCCAGAATCTTTCCCGCCTTCCCCTTTTTCTTGACGATACTCCGGCCCTGACTATTTCAGGTCTGTTAACCCGAGCCCGACGCCTTAAACGCAAAGAATCCATTGGCCTGATTATCGTCGATTATTTGCAATTGCTTTCCAGTGACCGGGGTGGAAGTGAAAACCGGGTCCAAGAATTGTCCGAAATCACCCGAGGTTTGAAAAACTTAGCCAAGCAACTGGAGGTACCTGTCATAGCTCTTTCTCAGCTTTCAAGAGCTGTGGAACAAAGGGAAGACAAAAGGCCTATGCTGTCAGACTTACGAGAATCAGGAACCATCGAACAAGATGCAGATGTGGTCATGTTTATTTACCGGGAAGAGTACTACGAGTCTCGTAATAAACCTCAAGAAGGATCAGAAAAAATGGTTCTTTGGCAAAAGCATATGACCGAAGTTTATAATCTAGCAGAAATTGTGATTGCCAAACAGCGGCATGGCCCTATTGGCAGTATTTTTCTGCATTTCGATGGGCAGAAAACTAAATTTTCAAACAGCACAGCTAAAAAGGATTTAAAGAGCTAAAGTATCTGTTTCCAAATTCATTAAGGCCTACAGACCGTACAACCTTAATAAATATCCCTACATTGCCTTAGGTAACAATATTAAAAATTTTTCATTAAATATTTTTTGTTTACAACGAAGATTCCAAATAAAAAGGACTATAAATAAAACAATCTAGGTGAATTGTTTTAATTTCTTTGCAAAAATTCTGTTTTAACCCTTGTTTCACTGTGATAATGCTTTTCTGTTTTAAAGCATTCTACTATCTGTCACGAGTTCTTCTTTTTTTTCAGTTTCCAAAATAGAACACTTAAAACAATAATTCCCAATATTCCCCAAGTCACGTAAGACCCGTAATTTTCTTTTAAATAACTAAAAGCGCCACCTAAAAAATACCCCACACTACAACTCAGCACACTCCAGACAATGGCTGAGACACAATTCAGAAAAGCAAACCTTAAAAACGGGACTTTTTGCGCACCAATAATAACCGAACTAATAATACGAATACCCCAAATAAAACGAAAACTAAGGATATAAAGGGTTTGATATTTTTCTAAAAAATTTAAAGCTTTTTCAATATAAGGAGAACTTTTGGGAAAGCGATTTTTAACCCAGTTGATGGTTCTGGGACCGTAAAAATAGCCTAAAAAGAATAATAACTGATCTGCTATTAAGGTTCCTATAAAAGCCACAAGCATAACTTTTATAATATCCAAGTGCCCTGCATAAGCCATAGCACTGGCAGTCAGAATAACCGATTCCCCTTCCACAAAAGAACCTAAAAGTACAGCCCAATACCCATAATTTTGAACGAATTCAATCAGTCCTTGCTCCACACAATTCTCCTTACTAGGGTTTGGAAGAAGTATCCCAAACCCTTTTTATTTATCTAGTCAATAAAATTATTGTCCTTTACGAGCAATTTTACTAACAGCAGATTCAGGGACCTGAGCATAATGACCAAATAACATGGTGTACACAGCGCGGCCCTGAGACATAGAACGCAGATCCCCAACGTATCCAAACATCCCTGCTAAAGGAACAACAGCACTCACCAATTTCGCATTGGCCTGGTCTTCCATACTTTTAATCTGACCACGACGACTATTTAGGTCACCTATGACATCGCCCATATATTCTTCTGGCGTTACGACTTCCACGTCCATCATAGGCTCTAAAATTTTAGGAGCCGCCTTAGCCATTCCTTCCCGGAAAGCAGCTTTAGCAGCCACTTCAAAGGCGAACACACTAGAGTCTACATCGTGATATGCTCCATCAATCAAAGTCGCTTTAAAATCAATGGTTGGATAGCCCAACATCACCCCGGTTTCCTTAGCAATTTCAATACCTTTTTCAACAGCCGGAATGTATTCGCGAGGAATAGCACCCCCTACAATTTTATTTTCAAATACAAAACCAGAGCCTGGCTCTAAAGGTTCAAAAATAATTTTAACTTTTGCAAACTGCCCAGAACCACCCGTTTGTTTCTTGTGGGTATAATCAATTTCATAAGTCTTAGAAATAGTTTCGCGATAGGCGACTTGTGGAGCACCCACGACAGCTTCTACCTTAAATTCTCGTTTCATACGATCCACAATAATTTCTAGATGGAGCTCTCCCATTCCCGAAATAAGCGTCTGCCCCGTTTCTGGGTCACTGACAACTCGTAAAGAAGGATCTTCTGATGTAAGACGAGAAAGGGCAATCCCCATACGCTCTTGGTCTGCTTTGGTTTTAGGCTCCAGAGCCATAGAAATCACAGGATCTGGAAAATCCATCTTTTCTAAGATAACAGGCTTGTCCACATCGCACAAAGTATCTCCGGTAGTGGTCAAACGCAGCCCGGCCAAAGCCACGATATCTCCTGCTGAAGATTCTTTAATATCTTCTCGCATATTAGCATGCATCTGAAGCATACGGCCAATACGCTCTTTTTTATCTTTTGTACTGTTCAAAACCTGATCCCCGGATTCCAGTTTTCCTGAATAAATACGGAAATAGGTTAAAGAACCGACAAACGGATCTGTGGCTACCTTAAAGGCTAACCCAGAGAACGGCTCATTAACGTCAGGGCGACGAATCAATGTCTCATCCCCACGCAAGTTTGTTCCTTCCACTGCAGGCATATCCAACGGAGAAGGTAAATAATCAATCACTGAATCTAATAGAGTCTGAACTCCTTTATTCTTAAAGGCAGACCCACACAAAACTGGTACAAAAGAAAAAGATAAGGTTCCTTTGCGAATACAGCTTTGAATTTGAGGAATAGATAATTGTCCCGTTTCTAAGTATTGGTGCAGCGTCGAATCATCCTGCTCTGCTACCAATTCCACCAGCATTTCACGATAAAGCTTGATTTGCTCGACCAGTTCTGAAGTCAGTGTCTGGGCAATCATGGCATTCAGAGTATCAGAAACGCCTCCATCTTTGCTCATTTGCTCTTGCACTTCCTGAACCAACTGGCTGACACGTTGTTCTGCCCCTTCTACTACCCAATGGGCAATGTCGCATACAGTAAAGCTTGCCCCTAAACTTTCCCCGGACCAATACACCGCCTTCAGGTTTACTAAGTCTACGATACCCAAAAATTCACTTTCACGTCCGATCGGCAGCTGAATGACAGCGGGCACACCTCCTAGACGATCTTTGATCATAGACACACACCGAAAGAAGTCTGCCCCCGTACGATCCATCTTATTCACAAAAGCTAAACGAGGCACCCGATAGCGATTGGCTTGACGCCACACTTTTTCGGACTGAGGCTCTACACCTGCCACACCATCAAAAACTGCAATAGCGCCGTCCAATACCCGCAAAGAACGCTCTACCTCGATGGTAAAGTCTACGTGACCCGGCGTATCGATAATGTTGATGCGATAATCCTTCCAGTAGCAGGTAGTTGCTGCTGACGTAATGGTAATACCACGTTCTTGTTCTTGTTCCATCCAGTCCATGGTGGCTGCCCCCTCGTGGACTTCACCAATCTTATGACTGCGCCCTGTATAGTACAAAATACGCTCTGTGGTGGTTGTCTTACCTGCATCAATGTGGGCCATAATCCCAATATTGCGATAATGCGTCAATTCTGTCGACAAAACGCTATCCCCCTTTTTTATTTTAAATTACAACGAATTATTTTATTGTACCCGGAAAAGTGTCAAAAAAAAAGACACCTCCCAGGCTTTCCAAGGTCCTTCAAACCTTGGGAACACATTCTATTGCGAATCAGGTTCTTTGGTTAAATCTAAAGTGCGGCAGCTTACTCTTTTTGGTGTAATATTTTCATCAGAACAGGACGGTGCAGTGGTCTTTTCAAAAAAAGAATCTCGAAAAAAAGCTACTTCATGTCTGAAAGCTTCTTTTAAAATACGCTCCATAACACACTTGTTTTTTGTATTATATAATTGAGCTGCAAAATTAATCATTGTCCTTATGTCCTTTTCAACCTCTGGATCACTATTGTATAAAACCCAAGGTGACAATTCTGTTTCAGGTAACCCCGCAGATGTATGCTCAAAACTAAATTTTTTAGCAATTACAAAATAACTCAAATAACAGGGTAAAAAAGCAACAAAGTCCGGGTATCTAGCAAGACGAGACAAAAAATCCGAATACTTTTCTTTTGCAGACATTTCTTTGGAAAAACAATTGGAATTCCATTCTTCTCCCGAGTAATCTTTAACTAAAATTTTAAACCTATCTTTCCACCCTTTCGTCATGGTACTAACATCATTATGCATCTTCAAAAGAAAATCTTTTAGGCCGTTTTGACGGAATTGACAAGCATCAGTCGCAACTTTGAGAGAGACATAGCTGACCTCTTCTAAAAAGCCATAATCATGAAAAAGATAATAAGCCCACTGTTCCGCTGTTAAGCTTTTTTTTTCAATCCCTTTAACAAAGGGTAAATCCATCATTTCGTGAACATATTTCTTGGCGTATTCAAAGAGTTTTTTCCTAAACCCAGACTCTTTTTTATTTTCTACCTCTTTTTCAGAAGGAACCTTGTTAACTTTTTCCTGAAAAGACTCTTGCCCCTCAACCCATTGCTCAAATGTCGTCAAATCTTGCAACAGCCATGTGGCCCATAAAGGTTTGGCAAACACAAAAACACCTACTAAGGTGCAAAATTTTGAAATAAAAAATAGACTCATTTACAAATCATTAACCTCATTTTTTCGAATTTTAACAAACATCTTCCTTAATATCTAGGACTCAAGGTAAAAAAATTCTTACTGGGGGAAAAAAGAGCGCCCATGATAAGCGTCATCCCACAAACGCCATTCTAAGATCACCCCTTTTACAAAAGCTTCTACCATCCGACTGCGCACCTCGTCACTGGCATTATCTGCCAGCTCATCGAAAATCTTACTCATATTTTCAACGTACTGCGAACCATAGGAAGTGAATTGTTTAATCCATCCATAAAAGGGAGTCTGAGGATCGGCCTGTTCTTTTAGATGATTAGCTAGTTTATTATAGACCCAAGGACACGGCAAAAAAGCCGCTACCGCCACTTCAACGGGCTCATGAGATACTACAGAAGACAAAAAATCTACGTAACTGTGTAAAGCTGGAGTATGTCTGTCATCAGAAATAAATTTAGCTGCACTTTTAGGGTCAACAAACTTTTTAAACATACCTTCCGCACCATGGATCACTGTTTTATGGTACTCAGGATCTAAGGCAGTATTTAAATAAATAGCACGATATTTAAAAGGCATCCTAGACGCTAATACAGCCATTAATTTACCTGTTTTAGCCAAAAAAACAGCGTCCTGGGAAAGATAATAGGAAAACTTCTTGTATGTTAACGTACCTTTAGCCAGCTCAAAATTATAAGGATGATCCTTAATCATTTCCATTATTGCTTGAGATTTAGCAACAGCTTGTTTAAACAAACTCTGTTTTTTTGAATAGACGTGATCTTTTGGCAAGTCTAATAAAATTCTTTCTAATTCGCGAACTTTTTCCAAAGAATCTTCTGCTATCTCTATTGCAACGCCTTGCTGTCCAAAAGTTAAACCCAACACTACACTTAAAATACGATACATGTTCATCTCTATTCCTCCTTTGTTTTTTTAGAACCAACGCTGATACATTTAGATGATCCTGTTCCATCTACTTTATCATAAGACTGATCAAAAAAATCGTATTCATACTTGACGCTCTTTTGGAAAACTTTCTTCATCAACAGACGTTCTGCGATGGATACCTTGTCTGCTAAGGTATTATAAATTTCCTTCCAAAAGGCTGCTTTTTCGTCATACTCAGGTTTAGCATAACTATCGACCCACTTCTGATACTTGTTTCCTTTTGGCGATAAAGATCCAAGCTCATTCGCTAACCAATTGTAAACCACCGGACAAGGGTTTAAAGCTGCAGCACCACAGGCTGGCCCTTTTTTTAAAGAGTCTGTTTGATGCTGTAAGTAAGCTTCTAAACAAGGAATTGTGCCTGTTTGATATTTAAAAGTTCCCTTGCAATAAACCTGAAATACATCTTCTGGTTTTTTTTTCGCAAATATTTTTAGTCCTTCAGCATTTTTAGCCAACAGGTTTGCAGGCTCCTCTAACTGGGCTTCTTCCAGCAGTTTTGCCAAAGTAGCCCTCTGCTGCGCCAGTTTATCCAGATAAGGTATATCTTGCAAAATATAATAAGAAAAACGCTCTTCACAAAGATTTCCTTTTAGTAATTCCTGAACAAATGGCATCTCTTTAATCTGATTTAAAACCTTTTGACAAGAATTAAATGTCACATCAAAAAATTTTTTTTCTCCTGATACACTTGTTTCTTTTGTGGGCTTTCCCCAAACTTGAGTTGAGATAAAGCCAACGGTTAACAAAGTAAAAAATAAAGTTTTCATCATTGCCTTCTTCTAAAATTAAGGGCTAACCCCATTGAAAAAATGATTTAACGGTCCACGACCTTTCCCTAAGGTTAGGTCTTTAGCCGCCCACAAAGCCCCAGATAGGTATCTTTTAGCTTTGCAACAGGCAGAACGAAGCGGATCTCCCCGAGCCAAATAAGCCACAATAGCCGCAGATAAAGTGCAGCCTGTCCCATGAGTATTCTTGGAATCCACGCGCTCACCTTCAATCCAATACAACTCTCCGTCCTTATCGCACAAAACATCATCACAGTAAGGGCCATCTGCATGCCCCCCTTTGATCAAAACCGCTTTAGGTCCCATAGCTTGAATCTTACGAGCCAGATCACTCATCAACCCTGTTTGCTGTGCTAGACACTCAGCCTCGGGCACATTGGGCGTCAACAAAGTCACATAAGGTATAAGCTGGGAACGTAACACTTCTACACCTTCAGCAGTCAAAAGAGTCGCTGCATTTTTGGCACTCATGACAGGATCTAAAACAATAGGAATCCCAGAAGCTTGCTTTTTTAAAAATTTAGCCACTGCTGTCACCACTTCTGGACCTCCCAACATACCAATCTTGATGCCGGAGGGACGCATGTCCTCAAACAAAGTCTCTAATTGATCCAACACACAGGAAGCAGATAAAGGATAACAAGACTTCACCCCGGTCGTATTCTGAATTGGTAAAGCTGTCAACACCGTCATACCGTAACACCCCAGAGCTGAAAATGTTTTTAAATCTGCCTGAATCCCCGCTCCTCCGGAACCATCAAATCCGGCAATCGACAAGCAAAAATATTTCATCTCCCTTCTCCAAAATGACTAAAGGGTTTAAACTTGTAAACTTCTGGACTGCGTTTACCAGAAAAGTCCACCCCCAAGTCTGGCACCATCTGCCCCACGCGCCGTAAAGGAAGGGCAAAATTCCTCAAAAACCCTGCTTGCAAGTCATCCCAGGCCTCTGGTTTGACCGTGAACAACAGACTATAGTCTTCTCCTCCTGTTAAAAAAGCTTCTAAAGGATCAATACTGAGTCGTTGGCAGGCCTCTAAAAAATCATCTCTATATTCAATGTCATCTAAATTTAAGCAGCTTCCCAACTGACTCGCCTGACCTAATTTATCCAGGTCCACCCACAAACCATCAGAAAGATCCATCATACTGGTGACTCCGGGATACTGAGCCAACCATCGCCCTTGCGCCAAATGAGCCCAAGGCTTTAAAAAATGATCCTTAAAGGAACATAACCCTTCTATTTCACCTTCTAAAGCACACAACCCTAAAAAAGCGTCTCCGATTTTACCTGCCACACAAACAAAATCACCTTTTTCCGCAGTAGATCTTTTCTTACCCTGATCTGCCAGCACAACTCCCAAAGCTGTCACACTGATAAAAAAGTCTTGGCAAGATCGGGTCATATCCCCCCCCACCAACGCGATCCCTTGAGTCCGACACTGCTGAGCCAGGGATTCCAAAAAATGCCGCCCATACTCTTCCAACCCTGCAGGAATACTGACGCCACACAAAATAAAACGAGCTTGCCCCCCCATAGCGGCAATATCACTTAAATTAACCTGTAAGGCTTTATGAGCCAAGTCTTTTGGGGAAAAATAACGCGTTCTAAAATGCACTCCTTCCGCTAACAAATCTTTGGTAATAACCCAAGATAAAGAATCTGCCCCCGTTAAAAGTGCTGCATCATCCCCAATATAGGAGGGAAATCGGCTGACCAAAGAGGCCACCATCTCTCTTTCAGAAAACATGTCATGTCCCCCTTTTTACTTGACGCGAGCATCAAAGCAATTGTAGAAAATATGTGAAAATTCATCGCCTTGAGCTCTTAATCCCTGATGAAGCGCATCTGTAAAAGCAGCACGAAAGCACCCAGGATGTGCAGCTTTACGCGCTGCGTACTGACCACAAAGACCAAAATAGCGCGTCGCCCACAAAGCACTGGGAAAAGCTTCTCCATTTACAGCCATAAAGGCTGCAATTCCTGCAGATAAAGCACATCCCATTCCTGTCACCAAAGACATCACCGGAGAGCCGAATTCAACACTTTCTTCCTGAGATCCATCCGTCACCCAATCCTGAGATCCGCTGACGACCACCACACATCCTACTTTTCGGGCCACCTGTACGGCGGTTTCCCGCGCTTCTTGAGGTCGGTGCATTGACTCTGCACCCAGACTCTCAACCTCAATACCAGAAAGAGCCAAAATTTCTGTTGCATTCCCGCGCACGACGTTGGCATAGGGCAATAACTGAAGCGCTGCTTGAGTACGAAGACGACTGGCCCCTGCCCCCACAGGATCTAAGATCAAAGGCTTTCCCAAAGCTTGTGCCATCTGAGCAGCAGCCAAACAACACTGTACAAAACGCTCATCCAAAGTGCCAATATTAATACAAACCCCATGGGCCAAAGAAACCAGATCTTCTACTTCTTGTTCTGACACACTCATCAAAGGGGCTGCCCCCAAGGAAAGGAGCGTATTAGCAACAAATTCCATGGTGACCATATTTGTAAAGTTTAAAATCAGAGGTTTTTTAACTCGAATTTTTTCTAATTCCACATTAATTCGTTGCAACATGCTCTCTTGCCTCCATAATATGCCGCAGATTTTCGACCGTTTTCTTCGGATCTAAAGCTTCATGAAACATCCCAATGGCTGCAATACCTCGGGCTCCTGCCTCCATCACCAATTTGACGTGCTTTTCCTGGATACCTCCGATCGCAATAATAGGATGGCGGGAAAAAGTCGACGCTTGCCTAAGTCCCTCTAATCCCCAAATTGTCCGCACTGCAGGCTTACTGGAAGTGGGAAAGATGGCTCCTAAACCCACATAATCTAGGGGTAAATCATTGGCCTTTTGAACTTCGGTCAAACTGTTGACCGTCAAACCCAAAATACGGTGATCCCCCAAACGTCTTCGAGCCTCTAATACATTGCCATCCTCTTGACCTAAGTGAACACCTTGCCCATCAACTTCCAAACAAATATCTACACGATCGTTGATAATTAACGGAACAGAAAATGGATGAAGTAAAAGACGTAGTTTTTTGCCAAAATCAATCAATTCATGCACTGAAAAGCGCTTTTCTCTTAACTGAACGGCTGTCACACCAGCCTGAGCACAACATTTCACGAATTCTAAGTACCCTTCCAGAGGCGCACTAGAGCGATTTGTTACAAGCATAAGTTTTAAAAATTGTTTCACAGTCGTTTTCCTTTTAATAAAGGAAAGGAATAAACGAAAAAAACAAAAGAACACCCTCATCAAAAAGTGCTTTTTGTATTTTCACACTCCCTTCGCAGGCATTAACCAGAGCAGGTTTTAAGGGTATTTCTCAGCCAACCTTTGCAGGCAGCACCCCCGGCGAATAATATCCTTTTTAAGAATAATCCTAACTTAATGAAAGTCAAGAGGTTATGAGAAATATCTTAAATTTTTCTTAAAAAATCTTCAAAAATACTTTGGCAAGAAAGGACTTTAACCCAGGAATCTACGGGACAAACAGAAAGAAAAGTATCTGTCATAAACAAAAAATGCAGACCACAATCCTGAATTTTTGTAAAGTCTAAAACATGGGTGACTCCTGCAATAACTTTTAATGCCCCCGCCGCTTTTAAGGCCTTTACTACAGCCCGTAAAGTACCCCCTGTGTCTGCAAGATCGTCAATGATAAAACAATTTTTATTCTGCACATCCCCTTTGATCTGTTGAACCTGGCAAATTTCTTCTGCCTCTCCTTCATTAAAGCGTTTTTTTTCCATCATCACCCACGGTAAATTCAAACACTCAGCCACTTCGGATGCTCGCCTCTGCCCCCCTTGATCCGGAGCCACCACCACCCAGTCTTGCAAACAGGAATCGTATTGATGTCTAAAAGCCTGGGCAAAAAGTGGTGCACAAGATAAAGAAACCAAAGGTGAAGAAATCAAAGAAGAGTCAGAAGACAAATTTTGAAAAGGAGGCCCATGAGCGTCCAAAGTCACAATTTGATCAATTCCCACAGCTTTTAACATCTTCACCACTACTTCCAGAGCTGTAGACTGGGCAGGCTGAGGTTTATTTTGTCGACCATACGCCAAGTAAGGGATAAGAGCTGTCACTTTCAACGCCCCTTGCCCTCGCACCAAGTCCGCCAGTAAAGCCAATTCGACCAAATAATCATTGACTGTATCACAGAACGACTGCACCAAAAAAACATCTTTCATCTCTAAAGACTGGGTCAGCTTGACGCACAATTCGCGGTGACAAAAAAAGTGACTCTGAGCTTGCACCCCGGCAATCTCCAAACTTGCAGCCAAAGATAACGCCCATTCAGAACAGCTACTGCCAGATACAATAATTTTTACAATATTTTCTTTCACCTCTTGTTCCTTATGCAGGCCCTGTATTGTCTTGTAATCATTTAAAGACTCTTTTATTATAAAATAAGCTCAAATTTAAAAGACTGCAATGCAAAAAAAAATCGAGGTCTCCTTTGAAGATTTTCAAAAGTTAGACATAAGGTGTGGCACAGTCATCAAAGCCGAAAATTTTGATCGTACGATAAAACCTGCTTTCAAAGTATGGGTAGACTTTGGCCCTAAGGTAGGTATTTTACAGACCTCTGCTCAAATCACCCGACTCTACCAGACAGATGGTCTGCCTGGTAAGCAAGTCATTGGTTGCGTCAATATAGGACCTCGCAATATTGCAGGATTTGTATCGGAATTTCTTTTACTAGGAGCCTACGACGACGCTGGAGCTATTTGTCTGTTTTCACCTGATCACCCTATCCCCATAGGTCATCCTCTTTGTTAAGTTTTTCTTAGGCATAACCTTGCGTATCCGTTTCATCCAAGATGCCCACCAAGCCTTGAGGGGCCCGATCTTGAATGGTTACGCGAAGAATTTGCCCTGGAACACAAGACGAAGCACCAGCATTTTGAACCGCTACGCGTAAAAAATCCTTGGTATAGCCTGTATTGTTTTCTTCCATCAAAATATCAACCTGCTGTCCAAGATACTGCCCCAACTTTTGATCCAAAGCTTGCTTAGCTTTTTGCCGCAAACGCGCCGCACGCTCTTTGATGACCGGCCCCGGCACCTTATCTTCCATCTTAAAAGCCAAGGTCCCAGGTCTGGCAGAAAAAGGAAATACATGAAGATGACTCAGACGACACTCGTCCACCAAATCCATCGTTTCTTGGAACATTTCTTCTGTTTCCCCGGGGAAGCCAACGATAAAATCCGCCCCCAAAGCATAATCAGGCCGCTCCTTTAAAAGTCTTTTACAAAAATCAATGGACTCTTCCCGCAAGTGACGACGTCGCATAGCCTTTAAAATCGCGTTGCTACCCGCTTGAAGACTGAGGTGTAAATGGGGTAAGAGGCGCGGTTCGTGAGCTAAAAGATGAAACAACTCTTCATCAATTTCAATAGAGTCCAAAGACGAAAGACGAAAGCGATCCATTGCCGGTACCTGCATCAACACCCGACGCAGCATTCGCCCTAAAGTCAGATCTCCTGGAAGCCCTTTACCATAAGACGTCAAATCCACCCCTGTGAAAATAACCTCTTTGACTCCTGATTGATGCAACCATTGCACTTGCTGCACCACCAGCCCTAAGGGCACACTGCGACTAGACCCCCGGGCAAAAGGAATATTACAAAAAGCACAACGGTGGTCACAGCCATTTTGCACCTGAACAAAAGCCCGAGTTTTTCCTTCAAATTTTTTTAGCAACGGAAAATCTTCTGAAATTTGTCGCTCGATGGGACCCACTGCCACACGGTAAGGAAAATCTTTGGCAAAACTAGAGGCTTTTAATTTAATGTCGTTGCCCAAGACCCGATTGACTTCCGGCATCTTACCAAAGACTTCGGGGCGCAACTGAACCGCACATCCTGTGACAATGATAAAAGCTTCGGGATTGTCTTTGCGCAAACGACGAATGGTTTGCCGGGCTTGACGCTCCGCTTCTGAGGTCACGGCACATGTATTAACAATAATGGCTTTTTCAAGACCCGCTTTTGTAGCTAAGTCTTGCATCACATGGGATTCATGAATGTTTAATCGGCACCCTAAAGTAACCATTTGGGTTTGGTCGGACATTGCTTGCAACATTTAGCATTTGCTTTTATTGTGCAGTAGGCCGCTTCTTGTTTCAAGAGAAGACGAGATGTCCGTAGATTTTTTTGACATTTTTTGATACATTTATTATAATAATCATAATTTTTAAAGTTTAGGAAAAAAATTATGTTGCGTCATTTTATCATTGTCTTGGGAATATTAACTTCCCCCCAGTGTTCCGCCGGATGGTGGTCTTCTGTTTCATCCTATTTCTTTCCTGAAAAAAAAACTTTACCCCCAGAACCCTTACATCAGCATTTGCCTCAGTCCTTAAACCAGGAAAACTTGGCCAAAAGTGGTTTTTTTGACTTTTTCGTTTCTGTGCAAGATGACCTCATTGTTCCTTCCAAATTAACAACTCTAGAAATCAAGGACGATCTTCCTAAAAATCTTTGGAAAGAGACACTGTCAGACCATATGGGCTGCTATATTCCAGATTTTGCGAAAAATCCCCACTTTAACCCAGACCTTTTTAAAGATGTCCGGTCTGTGGTTTTAGAGCGTTTTACAAATCTGTGGGAAAAAGATATCAGCCTTTTGGGGCAGGACGGCGGTGTGCCACCGGATGCAAAAAAGCAAACTCTTTGGAGTGTTCAAGAACGACAGGGCGATTATCAGATAGGAGAATGGATTGGCTATGGAAATGTTGTAGGAAAAATAGCCGAGACTATTGTTCGCGTGAAGAAGGAGGATCTGGAAATATCTCTGTCCGGGTATCCTATTTTCTGGGATCAGGAAGAAAAATAACATTTACTTTATGATTCACTGTTTTTTCTCTTTAAAAGGTTATCGTGAAAGAACATCTTCTAGCCTTAAAAACAGTGAATAAATTTTATGCAGCAGCATGGGGGATCATCCTTTTAACGGCAGATGCCCAAGCAACTTCTTTGGCAAACAAACAATGGACTGAAGACGTCAAAGGGGCGCTTGAAACTTTAAAAAAAGTTAAGAATAGTCTCTTGAATTATCAGGAAATTTCTGTAAAGCATCGTTTATATGCCCATCTTTTTGCTTCACCCGAAAATAACTTATTCCGCGGCTCAGGTAAAACGGAAGAAAAAGAAATCACAAGCTCTTTTGGCCTAAAAGAGAACCTCGATGATCCTACGCGGAACAAACAGAGCATCACAACGCTAATAGAAAAATTTTGCGATCCCCAGAACGTTGAATCCATCCAGGTTAACGGACGAAATAACTACCTCATAACACTGGATAACCCTAAACCAGGCCAGTACTTTGGAACAGGATATACATTTGATTTTTATAAAAAACAATGGTACCAAGGCCCCTACAACCAGGTTCAAGTTAAATTACAAGAAAACGGGTACCACTCCTTTTATCCGATCTTGGATGAAAAGCAGTTGCGTGAGACAACAAATCCCCAGAAAACAACTCGTTCGGTTCCTAAAGAAGCAAAAACAGAATATCAACGACAATATAAAAACCCCTTTGATGATCTGCAAAAGCTATCAAAAAACAGAAGATTCAAAGAAAAAATAAAAGAACCAAAAGAGGCCGAATCCGAAAGCTCTTCAGAACACGAAGAAAAACCACTGCTTGAGGTCAAAATTTCAGAAGAAAACGCCTCTTCCAACAGTTCCTCCAGCCAGGCCCTCATCGAAGAGATAGCCCAAACCTCCCCTGGAAACCTTACTCAACAATACTGTTGTCAAAAACTAAAGGAATGGAAAGAGAAAGCAATAAATTGTTTAAAAGAACAAACAGAGAAAGTAAAAAATTATTTTAGCCGCAACTCTGACGCCTCCAAGAAAGAGTCTTGATTTTTGGACCTCAATCTTGCGTTAAAAATACTTATCCATTAGAATTTCACAAACGGAGTGTAGCGCAGCCTGGTAGCGCACCACGCTGGGGGTGTGGGGGCCGTGGGTTCAAATCCCGCCACTCCGAGTTTTAAAAACTAAGGAAAACAACTTTTTATGTTTCGCGATTTTTTGGACTGTGATTACGACGCTAAGTCTCTGCTGTCTTTTCGCATGAAAATCGTCATCTATTTCCTATCCCTAGGTTTTCTAACCATTATTATACGCTTAAGCTGGGTCAGTCTGGGATACCTGGATCTGCGATCGGGAACCTTAGAAAAAGACTGTATTTTCCGATCTCCCATATTAGACCGTCATGGACTGTTGTTAGCCAGCAGTGTTCCTGCTTTTTCTTTAGGGGCTAGACTAGGAATAGTGAAGAACAAAACTCAAACAGCTTTAGAGATTCATCAAACCTTACCCTTTCTTTCTCAGACAGATCTTTTAAAAAAACTTTCCAGTCCCAAAAAATTTACTTGGCTAGCACGCAAGTTGTCTCCGGCAGATAAAATGAAAGTACAAGCTTTAGGTATTGAAGGCCTAGAGTTTATTGAAGAACAAAAACGCGTTTATCCTTACGGTTCTTTGTGTTGTCATATTTTAGGCCTTACAGACAGCGAGCAAGAAGGCATCAGTGGAATAGAAAAATCTTTGAATCATAAACTTAAAATTTCTGGCCAAAGTATCCATTTATCCGTTGACGTCCGCCTACAAAATGCTCTGCGCCATGAAATGGAACAATGGCTGCAAGAATATCAGGCTACAGCAGGCAATGCGATCTTGGCTAATCTTCAAACCGGAGAAATCTTAGCCATGGTCTCGTTGCCAGATTTCGATCCCCAGTCCCCTTGTTCTAACCCTTTGGCTTTTTTTAATCGTAATACCAGCGGAGTCTATGAATTTGGATCTATTTTAAAAATCCATAACGTGGCCCTGTTTTTAGACTCCAATCAAGGAACATTGAGTACTATTTTTGATGCTTCTAAACCCCTGTCTATTGGTCGTTTTTTGGTTACAGATTTTCGCGGCCAAAACCGCCCTATGAGCGTAGCAGAAGGCTTTTTATATTCTTCTAATATCGTAAATGGTAAAATGGCCCTGGCTGTGGGAGGCCAAAAACAGCTGGCCTTTTTTAAAAAAATAGGTTTTTTTCATCCCGTACGAACCGAATTGCCAGAATTTGCCCGCCCTTTAATGCCTGCTCGTTGGTCTCAGGCTCAATCCATCACCGCCAGTTATGGCTATGGTTTTGCAATTACCCCTTTGCATATTATTCAAAGTCTTCAGATGCTGATTACCGGGTTCTACCAACCTCTGACTTTACTTAAGAAACCAACCACAACCCAATCCTCTCCGGCTTTGTGCATGGATCCTAAAATTTCCCAAAGTTTAATCCATCTTTTAGAAAAAGCTGTTTTAGAAGGACAAGCCAAAAATGCAGGCACCTCGTACTGTAAAGTAGGTGCTAAAACAGGAACGGCCAATATGCTGGTGGGACGTCGTTATCAAAAAAATAACAACCGAACGTCCTGCGTAGTCATTTTTCCAATTCATAAGCCCAAATATGTTCTTTTGGTCACAGTTGATCAGGCAAAACCCAGCGCCAAAACCCATCATTTTGCTACAGCAGGATGGGTGGCAGCCCCTCTGGCACGGCGTATCGTGGAAAAAGTTGTCAGCTTTCTGGCGCTAGAAGACCCTTTATTACGTTAAAAATAAAAAAGATAGGCTTAAAATTTTACAATAAACACTCTATTTTTTGTTTTCTTAAGATAGTGTCTTATTTTAAGCTCTTGTGTGTTACAATGGAACAATTCTGTTCCGATTTCTGTTCATGAAAAGCACTTCTATCCGTCACGCATTTTTAGATTTTTTTCAAAGCAAAGATCACACCCTTGTGCCTTCTTCGGGACTGATTCCCCGGAACGATCCTTCTCTTTTATTCACCAGCGCAGGAATGGTGCAATTCAAAGACTTCTTCACCGGTAAACAGACTCCTTTGTACCCTAAAGCAGTCAGTATCCAAAAGTGTCTAAGAGCCGGAGGAAAACACAATGATCTGGATCAAGTGGGCTATACCTATCGTCACCAAACTTTTTTTGAAATGCTGGGAAATTTTTCTTTTGGAGATTATTTTAAAGAAGAAGCAATCCAGTATGCTTGGCACTTTTTAACCAAGATTCTAGAACTGCCCCAAGAGCGCCTGTGGGTAACGGTTTATCACACAGATCAAGAAGCTGCCAGACTTTGGCAAAAAATCGCAGGCTTACCTGAAGAAAGGATCCTAAAAATTGCCAGCAGTGATAATTTTTGGTCTATGGGCGATACAGGCCCTTGCGGTCCCTGTTCTGAAATTTTTTACGACCATGGTCCTCATATTCCAGGTGGCCTTCCAGGAACCCCAGAACAAGAGGGAGATCGTTACGTTGAATTGTGGAACTTGGTGTTCATGCAGTTTGAAACCTTAAGCGATGGCCGTAAGATCCCCCTGCCCAAACCGTGTGTAGATACAGGAATGGGTTTGGAACGTTTGACCGCGGTTTTGCAAGGCACGTGTGATAATTTTCAAACAGACATTCTTGGGGATCTGATCCAGTACTCTTGCCAATTAACGGGTCAAAACCCTCTTCAGGAAAAAGAACAAGTGGCCCATCGTATTATTGCTGATCATTTACGCAGCGCAGGCTTTTTGATTGCTGAAGGCATTTTACCCAGCAATGAAGGCCGCGGCTATGTGTTGCGCCGTATTATCCGCAGAGCTTTACGATTCGTTCATTTTTTGAAAGGTAATCCCCATCATCTAGCCCGCATGGTTCCTCATTTTATAGAGCTAATGAAATATCCTTACCAGGAACTATCTCAAGCTCAGGATTTGATGGTTTTAACTTTGGCTCAGGAAGGGGAGCGCTTTGAAAGTATTTTAGATAAAGGCATCACCTTGATTGATCAAGCCCTAAAGCAGCACTTAGAAGGTCCATTTTCCGGGGAAAAAGCTTTTTGTTTGTACGATACCCACGGAGTTCCTTTGGACCTCATCAAAGATGTGTTACAAGAAAATCATATTCCTTTAGACCAAGATCAATTTCAAGTCTGCTTGGACCGTCAAAAAAAGCTGTCCAAAGAGGCCTGGGTCGGATCAGGGGAAAGCGGATTGGAAGATCTGTGGAGTTCTTTGAATCAGCAATATCCCCCTACTTTATTCCAAGGGTATAAAGAAAGCGAAACAGAAGGACAGGTCTTGGCTCTGGTCGGTCCAGACGGACCCCGCACTTGTTTAACAGGGACCGGGATGTTGGTGACCGATCAAACTTCTTTTTACGCTCAAGGCGGTGGACAAGTTGGCGACAGTGGTTGGATTCTAGGCCCCGGGGGGAAGATGAAAATTTCTGGCACAGAAAAAAAAGGCCACCTGTTTGTCCATCATGGAGAGGTCACCCACGGTGCCTTAGAAGTAGGACAAAATATCATCTTAAATATAGATAAAAGCAAAAGACGTCTTGTTCAAGCCAACCATTCGGCCACCCATTTATTGCACAGTGCGCTACGTCATATTTTGGGCCCTCATGTAACTCAATGTGGATCGTCAGTCTGTTCTCAACGTCTGCGTTTTGATTTTACGCACTGTGAATCCCTGAATTCTGCCACACTTCAAGAAATAGAAAATTGGGTGAATGAAAAAATTCGTCTGAATCAAGACGTTCAAGTACAAGTCATGGGCAAAGAAACAGCTCTCCAGCAAGGTGCTATTGCGTTATTTGGGGAAAAATATGATGCAGAAGTTCGAGTGGTGTCTATGTTTAATGATACACAAGATCCGTGCTCGGTTGAGTTTTGTGGGGGCACCCATGTTCAGCGTACAGGCGATATTGGACTGTTTAAAATCATCAGTCAAGGCAGCGTAGCCTGCGGTGTACGGCGCATAGAAGCCTTAACCGGACAAAAAGCCTTGGAGCTTTTTCAAGCCTTGGCCCAAGAACAACGAGCCTTGGCCTCTCTTTTAAAAGTCCCTGTAGAAGGAATTTTAGAAAAAGCTCAAAACCTCCTAGCTGAAAGACCCAAAAAAGCTGCGCTTCCGTTAAAGCGCCTTGATAAGATTTCTGCGACACTTTGGGCTACTTTCATTCAAAGGGGCACCACACTAGAAGCCAAACAAGCTTTAAGCCATCTGCAAAAAGAAATGTCCCAAAAAGGAGTTTGCATCGCTTTGTGCGATTTGGAAGGCAAACAGAGCCTTATTGTCAGCAGCCAGAATCCCCTGCGCTCTGCGGTAAGCATTTTAGAAAAGTGCTATGAAAAATCAGGCCTACCCCGCAAAGGAGGGGGAAAAGCTGATATGTCCCAGGGTCCTTGGAATGGTGGTTACGAAGATCTATTAAAGATTTTAAAGGGGATCTAAAAAGCCCCCTTTTTTGGGGGCTTTCTGCCTTATCTTAAAGATCTTGAGAATGATCTGAATCTTCCTTAATAGTGTTTTTTAAAGGAACTTTTGAATACACAGAACGTCGATCGTCAAAATCTGAATTTAGAGACGATGTATTCTGAAGCTGCTTATCCTTTTCAAAAACTTCCAAAAACTTATTGCGAATACTTTCAAAAGTCTTGTTTTCATTTTTATCTTTTTTAGATAAAAGATCAGACAGCATTTTACGTTGCTCTGTTGTTAAATCTAACCGCTTACTAAGCTTAGAAAACAGATTCATGGCCTCTTGATTGATAACAGAAATATTGCCCAGCTCTTTCAGCATCATCTTAGCTAACATCGGAATATTTAACAAAATTTTCTTTTTTGTAAAATCAAAACGCAGAAAGAGTTGAGGGTTTTTTTTATCTAAAATAGCAATTTTGACCTCTTCTTTAAGGGGTAAAAAATTTCCTCGCAACCCAAAAAGAATTTCGGAATCCTTTTCTTTTTGCTCTGACCAAAATTCTAGGCTCCCCTTACGATCTCGTCCAAATCCTTTTAAGCACATTAAAGGATAAAGATCAGTACCAGTAAACTCACAATCGGAAAAACTTACCAAATAATCTGTGCGGACAGGAGCTCTATCAAAAAAATCATCCAAGAAGACAGAACATTTTTCTACGCACAAATTAGGTCCTTTGGCCAACAGGCTCCCCCAAAAACAATTCTTAAAATCAAAATGACGTGTTACATTTTCTTGAAAACATTGCACTTGAACCTGAGGTTTATCTGAAATAAATGATAAAAGCTGGTTTAAACCATTCAAGGACTCTGCTTTGGGATCAAAAGATAATATTGGAAAAGAAAGCTCCCTAGCTTTCATATGCTCGATAACTTTTAGCCAACGATCTTGGTGACTAGAATATAAATCTTCAATTCTCATTGCCTGACAGCCCTCTATACCAGCAGGCAAGATACTGCCTTCCTCTAACATAGGATCAGGACCAGCCTTAAAACTGAAAGCTTCTTTTTCCTCACTCCCCTCAGGAACGCCCACCTCTAATTGTACTGAATGAACACGTCCTGGAACCAAATTCGCCAAAGCAAAAAAAGCAGGAGAAAAAACCCGCCGGGCCCAGCGACGAAACTTTGTCCAAAGCGAGCTACTCTTCACTTCTAACCGCACCGCTTGAACAGAAGAGGTCGCCAAAAACAACACCGAGACAATATTTTTTAGAGTCAATTTCATAATTCCATCCACCAATAAACTTCACGGCAAGGGTAACATGCACCAAGACAATTGTAAACAAATACATAGCAATCGCTAATGCACCGTTAGGGATTGCTTAGGCCAATCTCGCCAACCATTTCTTGGAAAGAACTTCTAAGTTTTCTTGCTCAATGGCTTGGCGAATCTCTTTCATCAATTGATTCATAAAAAACATGTTATGGGTGACTAAAAGAGTTCCCCCGGTGCTTTCTTTCGCCTTAAAGAGGTGATGTAAATAAGCCCGAGAATGGTTTTGACAGGTGGGACATAAGCACTGATCATCAATAGGGCGATCGTCTTCGGTAAAACATGCCTTTAATAAGTTAATAGATTCTCTAGGATGAAAAGGCTCTAAAGCTGTTTGCCAATAATAAGGACGAATCAAGGCACCGCCATGGCGTCCCAATCGGGTAGGAGCCACACAATCAAAAGTATCAATTCCCTGGCTGACCCCGTATAAAATATCTTCTATTCCGCCAATACCCAGCAGATGAATTGGCCGCTCGGGACACAAACCCTGTAAAGCTGATTCTACGACCTCGTACATTTGGGTTTTACAGGTCCCCAGAGATCCCCCAATACCATGCCCAAAAAACTCAGTTTGGTTTAAAAATTCAGTACTTTCTTGACGAAGTTCAGGGTAAATACCTCCCTGAGAAATCCCATATAACCCTTGATAAGAACGATGATATTGGGCTGTTGGGTCATTAAAAGCGTCTAGACAACGCTGCGCCCAACGATGACTGCGGCGCATGGCTTGGGCTGTATACTCTGTAGAAACATGAAAAGGAGTACACTCATCTAATGTAAAGATACAGTCTGCCCCTAATGCTTGCTGAACTTCAATAGATTTTTCTGCAGATAAATACCAAGGTGAGCCGTCTCGGTAACTGTAAAAAAAAGCCCCCTCTTCCGTAATTTTCAACCGCCCTTGAGGTCTGCTTTTACCTTTAAGTTCTTCGTGAACACTGCCATGGCCTAGGCTAAAAATCTGATAACCTCCGGAATCTGTAAATGTAGGACCTTTCCAGCCCATAAATCCTTGTAATCCTCCGGCTGCAGCGATACGCGGGGCCCCAGGTTGCAGCATCAAATGATAGGTATTGGCCAAAAGCACTGGTGTTTGGACTCGGTGCAACGTCTGTAAATCTGCCCCTTTCAAAGCCGCTTTTGTGGCACAAAAGAAAAAAGAAGGCGTCTCAATGACCCCATGGGCTGTTAAAAGTTGGCCTAAACGAGCCTTACCAACGGTTTTAAGAATTCGAAAAGAAGGTTTCATGATTTAGCTCCTGTATGGATCTCTCTTAAAAAGATCACGCAACTTTATCGGCTCCTTTACTCATCTTAATAAAGGGCAAAATAATCAAAGCAATGGTAACCGGCACGCAGACGACCAAAAAAGCCGTTGACGGTGAATAGATGTCCCACACGGTATTCATGATAAACAGATTGGAAAGGATCATTGAAATCCCCGAGGTAATAAAAAACAAACCAAATCCTGTTCCCTGCAATCGCACAGGCATAGTGCAAGACATAAAAGCCATCAAAGCCCCTTGCATGCTATATTGCAAACCATAAAAAATAATCCCTATTACCATCCAAAAAGCTGATCCCTTTCCCAATCCAAAGGAAAGCATTGAACTTAAAAGACATATCATGCCTAAAAAGACTGTCAACCGTCGATCTTTTAAATCAGATAAATATCCTCCTGGGTAAGAAAACAAAGCACACAAGCAATTTTGTAAAGAAAGGACTGCCGCGCTCATCAATGGTTTATTACTGGTGCTAAAACCCAAAAAAGTTTGAAATTGCTGCGCCATCACGTAAGTCACCATAAAAATTCCGCTGAAATACCCCATCTTTAAAAAGAAACACATGGTTGTTGCCTTCCAGAAATCTTTGGAAAACTCTTTCAGTTCCCCCAGAAAAACTTGGAATCGTTGAGAAAGTAAAACAGAAGCTTGATGAGGTGGATAAGAAAAAGGGGGTTCTTTTACCCCCACCCATAATAGAAAAAAACTAACTCCTGCCATCAGTGCTGCGAAAAGAAAAATCTTACGTAAATCAAAATGCTCATTCCAATAAAACAGCCCCAGCAATAATAGGCTCCCCAAACTAGAACCCAACATCCCAAAGGTCTTATTCAACCCATAGGCCCGCCCCAACGAAGTGCTGGGAGTGACATCTCCAATCAACGCCTCTCGGGGACTGGCTTGCATTCCATTTCCTACTTTTTCCAGAAGTCGGGAAAATACGACCACATCAAATACCTTGGCAATTGCCAGTAAGAATCGAGCAAAAAAACAAATAGCGTATCCCAAAAGTAAAAATCGTTTTCGTTTTCGCACAAAATCACTCAACAGTCCGGAAAAAGCTCTCATTAGTAAAGAAAAACCATCGACCACGCCTTCCAAGCTGCCCAGCTGACTGGTACGAACTGAAAACATTTTAGTCAGTAAAGTCATACAAATAAAAACCATAACTGAAGAAAGGTTTAGACAAAACATACCAATACTTAAAAACCATACAGGAGCAGGAATTCCCCACAAGAACCGATAAGTTTTTTGATCAGATGACACTGAATTCATCATTTAAAAACCTCCAACACATAAACTATTCTGGGGGGTCTACGCGTCATGCTCCTCCCCTTTAAAAGAAATAAATGGCAATAAAATCAAAGAAATCAGAACAGGAATTCCAACCATTAAAAAAGCACGCTCGGGGTTTGGATCCCAGAGAGGTTCCATAATGTACGCATTTGAAAAAATAATCGCCAGGCCTGCGACGACAAAAAATATACCAAATCCTGTCCCTTGCAGTCGCAAAGGCATGGTACAAGACATACACGATAAAAGAACCCCTTGCATGCCGTATTGAATGCCGTATAATAGCACCCCCAGTGTGATCCAAAAGGCAGACCCAGATCCAAAACCAAAGCACCCCAAAGACCCCAACAGAGCCACCGTCCCCAATCCTAATACGGTGCGCCGACTTTTCAGATCCGCCAATAACCCTGCAGGATAAGAAAAAAGTGTGCTGATAAAAATTTGAAAGGCCAACACACTTGCACTCATTAAAGGCTTATTTTTTGTAGACAACCCTAAAAAAGTCTCAAATTTTTGTACCATGACATAGGACACCATGAAGGATCCGCTAAAGTACCCCGTCTTTAAGAAAAAAGACATCACCAGAGCCTTCCAAAAATTGATGGGAAAAGATCTGACTTCCCCCAAAAATTTTTTATAACGAATAATAAAAGGGGTCGGAACGGTTGGCTTTGGGGACTTTAAGGAGGGTTCTTTGACATTATAAAAAAGCAGTAAAAAACTACAAAAAGACAGCCCTACCGCAACCCCAAAAATATATTTTAAAAGAGAAGGCAGGTGATCACTGTAATAATAAAACACCCATACCAAAACTCCGCCCCCTAAGGCCGAACCTAACATCCCCAGAGCTTTATTTAAGCCATACGAGCGCCCTAACACAACAGGATTTGACATATCTCGGATCAAGGCTTCCCGGGGGCTGCCCTGCATGCCATTACCTAATTTTTCCAAAAGACGCGCCAAAACAATCAGATTCATCGAATGCGCCCAAACCAGACAAAACCTTGCCAGCAAACAGGTTCCGTATCCCCATAAAAGAAATTTCTTTCGTTTTTGAAAAAAATCACTCAAAGAGCCTGCAAAGGCTCGCACAAGATACGCAAAACCTTCTCCAAACCCCTCTATGCAACCCACAGCACTGGCCTTAATTGGAAAACACAGCGGTAACAAAGGCATGCACGTAAAGATCATCATGGAAGCGAAATTTAAAAAAAACATTCCCAGACTTAAAGCCCACACGGAAGGTGAAATTTTAGGAATTGTTCTATGAGACGTGGAAATTTTCATACCTTTGCCTCCTTGATAAGCTTTCGCTGAATTTCTGCCATCCCCCACCCTTTTTCAGCGCTACTGTAATAGACATCAATCCCTGCAAAACGCTCTTGTAAAAAGGTCCTATGCTGAGCTAAAAGACTGTCAGAAATTTTATCAACTTTGGTCAAAACCAAAGAAAAAGAAAGCCTGCAGGAAGCTAAAAACTCAATAGCTTGTTGATCCAAGTCTTTTAATTCATGACGGCTGTCCAAAAGCAAAAAAACATGCCGCAGATTTTCCCGTGTTGCCAAATAACCTGATACTAAGTCAATCCATAAAACCTGCAGGTGATGGGGAACTTTTGCGTATCCATACCCTGGTAAATCCACCAAGAAAAGATTACTGCCAATCTGAAAAAAATTAACAGACTGAGTGCACCCAGGGGTCTTAGAAACTTTAACCAGGTCTTTAGCCTGCATCAAGCGATTCATCAAAGAGGATTTCCCTACATTAGAGCGACCCCAAAAAGCGACTTCCTTTCCTAAGGGCGCTGGTAATTTGCCCAGTTCAAAGACGCTTTTAATGAAACGAGCCTCCCGCAGGGCAGTGCCTTTTTTCATTCGCTAGCCTCTTCTTCCTCAAATAAAGACCAAGAATTCCAGTTTTCAGAATCTGATTCTGAAAAACCTTCTGAAACACAACGCCAAGAGACGTTTTTTCTGAGCGCAAAAGCATTTAACAAACTACGTCTAAATTTTCTACACATTTATGACCTCAAGTAAACTTTTTCGATGACCCATTGTTGAAGAAAACTCAGAACATTATTCCAAGTCCAATAAATAATCATGCCCGCAGGAAAGTCTGCCATCATATAGACAAATACGACGGGCATAACATAAGAAAGCATCAAACGCTGCGCCGGATCCAACGTAGCAGATTGTTGCCCCCTTTGTTGCAAGAGCATGCTAACCCCCATCAAAAAGGGCCACAAACCGATATGTAAAAAGGACGGCGCTTGAAAAGGTAAGAGCCCAAACAGATTGATAAAACTGGTAGGATCCGGAGCCGCCAAATCAGATATCCACCCCCAGAAAGGAGCCTGGCGCATTTCAATAGAAACAAACAACACCTTATACAACGCAAAAAAGATAGGAAATTGCAAAATTAAAGGTAAAAAACCTGCCACAGGGTTAATCTTATCCTTTTGATACAACTGAATCAGGGCATGATTCATCGCCACTTTGTCCCCCTTAAAGCGCTCTCTTAGTGCTTGAACGGCAGGTTGGATTTTTTTCATTTTATACATAGACCGAGCAGATCGGATGGCCAGAGGAAAAAAACACACCCTAACAATAACAGTCAGCAACAAAATGGCTGCCCCAAAACTGCCCAGAAGATTTTTAAAGAAAGAAAGAACGTAAAACAAAGGCTTAGTAATAAAGTAAAACCATCCAAAATCTACCGCCCATTCCAGATGTTTGAAGGCAGGTGGACCAAAATGATTCCCATGCTCTTCCAATTCCCCCACTTGCTTAGGTCCCAAAAAGAACCAGGTCTTATGCAACCCCTGTAGCTGTGCCCGATAGATAGGCTCTTTTCCTTCTAAAGCACGTCCATCCAACTGAAAAGATCCTTCTCCGCCTCCCATGGCCACCAACCAATATTTATCTGAAAATCCAAACCAATCCGAACGCCCCCTATTTCCAGATTTGTCTCCTGCAGGCTCACGGCTACCAGTTTCTTTAATATCCGCTTGAAAAGGTTTTTTCAAAAGTGTCTCATAAGAAATGGTTTTCCATTCTCCCGAAAAGATCCCCAGAGGTCCTTGATAAGAAAGAAACTGACTTGGCTCTACAGGGCCGCATCGTTCTATCTGACAAACTGCTTTGATCTTATTATATAAGTCTTTGGACTTTACAGAACTCTCTTTTATTTTTTTGTTTTGTCTTTCTTTCAGGATATAGCTAGGAACGTCAGTATCATCCCAAGCATACACATACCACTTTGTAAACAACCCGTACTTTTCTTGTACGCAGAGGTGACGATCAAAAGCAACACCTTGATCGTTGACCCAATACAAATGTACGTACTCGGTGCCATCCTTTAAAATTTCCTTGTGGTATTTCCACACTGTGTTTTCGTCCGGGACTTGGACCTCATTCGAAAAAAATTGTCCAAAACGCACAAAATAAGCTTCTTTGGTTCCCAAAGGCTTTAGTAAACGCAATGGCTGGTCTGAACCAACCTCTGCTTTGTAATCTTTTAAAACCCAATCATCCAAAGTAGCGCCCTTTAAACGTATGCTTCCTTTAACAAATGGCCCTTCGATACTAACCCTTTCCTGGGCTAAAGCGGTCTTTTCTGAGATATAACATAACTGCTCAGACGACGAAGGCAACCCTTGGGCTGATTCTGAAGAGACACCTTGGACAGAGCCTTGCCTGGATTTCCTTTCCACAGCAACATTCTGGGACTGAGAAATGGTATTTTTTGAGACCATAGGGGCTAGCCACATTTCGTAGCCCAGCCAAATTACTGCGCACAAAAGCGCTGCTATTAAAATGTTTTTTCGATCCTGCATAAAATTTCCTGGTTTTGACGTGTACCTTGAGCCCCTTGCAAGCGGGAAAAAACCCTGCCTAGGAACACCCGAACCCCCTGTAAGAGCTCTTGAAAAGACAAACGAAAGATACTGTTTTCTCGTATTAAAAAAATTAAACCTAACGAAACGGGAGATATAGCAGCCATCTGATATAAGACATGACGAAACTGCCTTTTGAAACGTTTTCTTTGGCAGGCTTTTCCCAGACGCTTGGGAACAATGATACCAAAATCAAGAACTTTTTCACATGGCAAAAGAGGAACCCAACGAACTTTCACCCGAGATTCCCAAATAATATCAGAAAACATGCTCTCGCGCTTTAAACCCCACACCGGGTGTTTGCGCGAGAGAGGTCTTGCTTTCATGACTGCAAGCTTCAAGCAGACAACCGGGCACGCCCCTTCTGGCGCCGCCTAGTAATTACCTGACGACCTGAAGCGCTGGCCATACGAGCCCTGAAACCATGACGACGCTTGCGCACCAATCGGCTGGGCTGAAAAGTTCTCTTCATCACACGTTCTCAGAGAAATACTCTGACTTATTGTATCCCCTGAAAATAAAAAAGTAAAGCGAGTATCTCAAAAGAAAGGTGTCACTTGCTCACAATTGTGTTGTTTAAAGTAAAATATATTGACGCTTTGTTAATTAAATTATATCATAAAGCAGCTAGAAAAAATTTTGGCCTGGAAAACAAATGTCTTGGTTGGTTTTTGATCGTTTCTCATCTGAAGAGGAGCGGTTAATGGACTTTTTATTGGGCCAAGGCCTGATCGATGTAGATCAGCAACGCATTCTTCTGCATGAGCATAAAAAAACCGGCCGAAGATTAGAAAAAATTTTACTAGACCTAGAAAATTTTGAAGAAGAATCAGTGGTACGTTTTTTTGCTCATGCCAACAAGATCCCGTTTCAAAGCCTGAAAGCGGCTGCTTTTGAAACACTTCCTTGGGAGTATCTTCCTATAGAAGTAGCTTGGACTTGTTGCGCTGTACCGTTTCACTGTGATGGAAATACTTTAACAGTGGTTATCGCCGATTTATCTGATCTAAAAGGGCAAGACACCCTTCGGTGTTGCTTGAAAAATGGTTTACACCTGCAGTTAGCACTAGGAGTCCGCTCAGAAATATTAACACTTTTACATAAAGGACAAGGTGCCCCAGATTTTCAGACCTCTTTCTCTCAACAACTTAAACAGGATGATCAGGTTATTAGTCATTTTTTAAAGGATCTTATTCAAAAAGCGATTATCCAAGGCAGCTCTGACATTCATTTCGAGCCTCAAAAATTATTTGTTCGGGTGCGTTTGCGCTGTGATGGCGTTTTAGAAACCGCCTGTTGTTTCCACATTTCACTTTGGAGTAGCGTATGCATACAGCTCAAAGTTTTATCTCAGATGGATATTGGGGAAACACGTCGTCCTCAAGATGGCCGTTTTTCCCTTTCACTTATAGGACAAACGCTGGATATTCGCGCATCCTGTCACCCTACCCATTACGGGGAAAACATCGTACTGCGCTTGTTACAAAAAGAAAAAGGACTTAAGTCTTTGGCTGAATTAGGTTATAGCCCCCAAGAGTACGAGGCCATTAAACTTTTACTACAAAAACCTGAAGGACTGTTGGTCTTAACAGGCCCCACAGGCTGCGGAAAGACAACTTCTTTATACGCCATGCTTTCACTTTTGAATTTCAAAGAACAAAACATTATGACCTTAGAAGAGCCCATCGAGTATGTGGTTCCCGGTATCCGTCAGACAGAGATCAAAGAAGGAGGGGTCTTGACTTTTTCTAAGGGAGTTCAATCCTTACTGCGTCAAGATCCCGACGTCATTTTAATTGGTGAAATTCGACATGAAGATGTAGCGTATTCTGCTATCCGGGCTGCTATGACAGGTCATAGTGTCTTGACAACTCTGCACACTGTTCATGCTTTGGGCGTTATTTACCGCCTGATGGAATTCAAGATCCCTATGTCTTTGATTTCAGGACTGCTGAATGGGGTAATATCCCAACGATTGGTACGTATTTTATGTACTCATTGTAAAGAACCAGACCCCGAGATCAAGCTTCAAGGCTCTTTTTATAAAGCAAAAGGCTGTCCTCTATGTCAAGGCAGAGGATATCGTGGCCGCACAGTCGTAGCGGAAATTTTAATCATGACCCCAGATATAGAAGAACGAATCTTAAAAGGCCATTCTTATACCTACATTAAACAGATGCTTTGTGAAAAAGGTTTTGTAGACCTTCAAGCAAAAGGCCTGCAATTGGCAGCCAGGGGTATCACCTCTTTGCAGGAAATTCAGCGGGTTATAGGAGTATAAGATGGCCTTTTATCGATATAAAGCCATGAATGCGCAGCAAGAATTTACCTTAGGTTATTTAGTGCGCACCGGCAGAAAAGAGGTTTTAGATTTTTTATTGGATCAAAAGCTCACTCCACTTTCTGTCCGTCGGTGTTGGACTCAATGGTTATGGAAAAGTCGCCATCTTAAAGATCTTATTTACTTTTTTTGGTATCTAGAATGTGCCTTAACCTCTGCACAATCTGTAGGACAAGCCTTAGGAGCCATGGAGCCCCAAGGTCTTTTAAAAATGGTCAAGGCATTTTTGTGGACAGAAGTCCACAAAGGTACTTTGTTGTCCAAGGCCTGTCAAGATTATGGGAAGCTTTTTCCCCCTCTGATCGTTGTTCTGCTGCGTCAAGGAGAGCTTACCGGAACTTTAAAAGAAAGTTGCAAGACTTGTCGTGCTTATTTAGAAGAAAAACAAAAACAAAAAAACCATCTCTCTCAAGCAATGCTTTTACCCTGTGTCAATTTTGCCGTCTTTTGTTGCACTTTTTGGGTTTTAAAAGCCCAAATGTCCGAGCATTTTTCAGCCATCCTACAAGACCGCCCTCTATCTTTCCTGACACGTCTTTTTCTAAACCCTTTTGCTTTGCCTTCAAACTGGATCTCGTGGGGTATCTTCGTCACAGTCACAGGGCTTTGTTTTTATCTTTTCGGGCGTCGTCTATGGGCCAAATACTCTTTGCTTTATATGCCCTGGGGGAAGTTGCTATCTCAGCTGGACTATGCCCGGTATTTGGCTTCCTTGGCTATCTTAACGGCCAACCAAGTTTCTTTATTAACTTCACTGGCTTTATCAGCAAACACTTTAAAGTCTAAATACCTTAAACAATTGGCATTAATGCTGGTAGATCAAATCCAAAATGGTACAACGCTATCCGTCGCTCTAAAAGATTTTCCCTTTTTCCCCGCATTATATCGGCATATTTTGCAATCAGGAGAAAGCTCTGGGCAGCTATCAGAAAGCCTAAGTTATGTTCACCATATGAGTACAAAACAATCTCAAAAAATGTTGGAACAGTTGAATACACTGATGCCTTTTGTGTTTATGGGACTAATCGCAACATTGGTTTTGTTTTTGATCCTGGCAGTTTTTGTCCCCTTTTATGAAGCTCTTGACATTAATTTATATGAAATCTCTTAATACTTTTTTTTGTATTGTGGAAGCTACGTCTTTTTGGTTATACCAAAAGCAAAAAAAAGGCATAACTTTCCTTCAAGCTTATCCACAAGACAGTTGGATTACCCTGCTGCAAACTGTCCAACAGCACAGTCCTTGTGAAATTCATCTTTTTGATCAAACCACTGCTCAATTGCTCACTATTGAAAAAAAGCCTTCTATTTTAAATGTATTTGATGGCATTCAGTGGTTACGCAGCCGATACAAATATTTATCTGGGTCCAGCTCTTATTCCTGGAGTCACATTTTCTACATTAAAGGTTATGTCATGTCTGTGGGACTACAAAAACCTCTGGGTATCCAAGTATTAGAAGAAAAGCTTTCTAATAGCTCTGTTTCTTTAATATATCATAGCTACGCTTTTGAAATAGCCCGGTCTTTGAATCAAATCGTTCAAAAAAAATATACAGCTCCCAAGGCCTTTTTTGCCATTCAAAGGGCTTCTGGTCCCTTACTCATTGCCCTTTTTTCAAAAGGAGATTTACAGTTTCTGCGAGTCTTAAATACCTCTCCATCTGACTCGATCCCCGTATTAGCACACCAAACAAAAGAATATTTAGGGCAGATGGAAGACCTTACCCAGTGCTTTATTTGTGCTTGTGGTGATTTGGAAAAAGATCAAGAAGAATGGTTTCACTTTTTCCCGGGCAGTTTTTTCCTGGCAGGTCCTAATTTTGACTATTGGCTGAAAGAACACTGCGATCAAGGGCCTCCTGAAGTCCCTTTGTTGGATCGTTTATTACTTTACACGGAAAAAAGAAACTATTTGCCTCTTCGTCCTTCCACGCCCAAAAAACACTCTTACCCTGCTTCTGCCTCCTTACGTTTGGCAGGACATTTTTTGGGATGGGGCATATGGAGTGCCGTAATTTTAGAGATTGTGTATACTACTTACGACTTTTATCAAGAAAAAAAATCCTTTAAAAAAACACACGCTCTCTATCAGCAATTACTAGGCCAAGACATGCCCTTACCACTTTCTCTCCTCATCAAAGTTAAACATATTTTTCAAACCAATGAACAACAAGCTCTGCGTATTGATCATTTTGTGACTTCTTTGGAAAAACTACTGGGACAAAAATTGGTCTTAAACTCTTTACATTGGGATTTAGAAAAAAGCACTTTGGGCATTGAAAACTGGTCTCCTTATCCTTTGCCCGACTTTAAGCAATTCCAAAAAGCATGGCAAACTTCTTTTCCAAAGACTTCACTGACCTGTTTACAAAATTTTACACAAGATTTGAGTATCGATACGGAAAAGGGATGGATTGTGGAAACACCTTCTCCTTTGAGGTTGGATCCATGAAAATACCTAAGTTCTATCTTTCAAAAGCTTTTCTGTTCAAATCAGTCAGTTTAATGTTGCTTTTTTTAGTGGCTGCTTTTTTAAGGACGCAGAAAAAAAATCTTAAAAGTAAGCACAAAAATTTACAAAAATATTATCAAAATAAAAAAAACCACTTCCAAATTTGGAAAGAATTTAAAAAAAAATATGCCTACGATCAAGCATTTTCTGCGGTGCAAAAAGTATTCAAAGATTCTTTAGAACATTTTCAAATCAAAACAGCAGAAATGACCGTAGGTCAGACAGAAGTTGTCTTAAAAGAATCTCATAAAGTACTCTATAAAACTGTGGTCGTACTTTCTGTGTCTGTCAAAAATGATTATTTCTTGTGGCAATTTTTCAAAAAATGTTCCAGTCGTTTTTTAGGGCACTTAAGAATCTGTGAAATCAGTTTAGATAAACTGGACTGCTTGGGGGAACCTGATATACTAAATAATACAAATTTAATGATTAAGGGGGAATATCGTTTTGAATGGTATCACCTTGGTCCTTAAGTGTGCCTTTTACCTTTGCTCCCCAGTGGTTTATGCCCTTTTTATCCCTCCTTCCCTTAAGAAAGAACTTTCTACTGAGGATCAAAGCTACCCTTTGAAAGAAAAAATGATTCTACAAGGAATTCTTTTTCGTCACGATACTCAGGAATGGGTGGTATGGATCGATGGCAAGCGTTATGACAATAAATTTTTGAGATCTTTTAATAAGTGGGTTATTATTGCTGTTAACGAAGAAAGCGTTTCCTTACAACACGAATCAGGTCTACAACAGGTTCTTTTTCTAGAAAGATAATAATTACAGAATCTTAAAGTAACGCCGGAGCACTTCAAAATAGACCTGTTCTAAAGCATCAATATCAGATAATAAAATTCTTTCATTCACCTGATGAATTGTTCCTTCAGGCATCCCCAACTCTAAAACAGGAGCGTAACAGGATAAAAAGCGTCCATCCGTCGTCCCTCCTCGCGTTGTTAGTTCTGGGTCTTTGTTTAATACAGTACGGATCGCTCCTCTTAAGCACTCAATCCACTCTGCGTCTTGGGTCAAAAAACTATTCCCATTTCTTCTGACGGTTAAATGATGCTGACCTGCATACTTCTGACACACCATTTGAAACCATTCTTCCAGCTTATCAGCTTGGTGTAAGGGATTAAAACGTACACCAAAAAAAGCTTGGGCTGTAGAAGGGGTCACATTTTCTGCGATACATTCTGAAACAATGCCCGTAACAGTCAAACGAGAAGGTTCAAAAAAGGGACATCCTTCATCCAAAGGGCTCCCTGTCAATTCCTGAAGGCATTGAAGTAATCGAGGAATAGGATTGTTATATAAATCTGGGTACGCAATATGCCCTTGAGTACCCAAGCAGGTTAATTGTGCCGTCACACTACCACGACGCCCTATCTGAATAACATCACCCAGGTTATTTCCAGTGGGTTCTCCAATTAAAAAATGACTAAACTGTTGACCTTGATTACAAAGAACCGGCAATACTTTTTGCAGACCATCTAAAGCTGGACCTTCTTCATCACTGGTCAAAAGAATGCTGCAGGATCCTTTAAAAGAATTATTTTTTAAAAACCTTAATAAAGCCATCACATAACACGCAACAGCGCCTTTCATATCCGCCACCCCACGACCGTAAAAGTAGTCCCCATCCTGTGTGCCTTGAAAAGGATCGTATTTCCAAGCGCCTAGGTTTCCCGCAGGAACCACATCAATGTGCCCTGCAAAACATAAATGCGGCAACTCCTGCCCCCAACGCACATACAGATTTTTAGTGTCTCCAAAAACTAAAAGTTGTGTTTGGAACTGTTCTTGCTGAAAAATACGCCTTAACTGCTCTAACAAACCTTTATCATCCGGAGTAACACTGGGAAACTCCATCAACCACTTTAAAAAAGAGATAACCTGATTTGGCGCACTCATTCTATTTTGTCCTCAGAAAGTAAATTTTTCTTCATCACTGCCATGCTGATCGGACATTGCTTTTGTAAGGTATAAAGATGAATACGTTCTACCAAGCGTCTTATAGCATGAAAAGACCGTTCTGCTCTTTGAACTAAAAAAAGAATTAAAGGTTCAGGAACATCCATCCCCCGATCAAAAAAAGCCTTGCGAAAAACATTTTTTAAAAGAGTATCATCAGGTTGCTGAATCTCTATGCAAGGTATACTGGTCAGACGAGAGGAAGTAGACGAGCAAATAATAGGCCACTGGCTAGTCGCTGTTTCACTTAACCATAAACAATAACATTTTTGTTCACGTACAGCTTCTAAAAAATGCAACAAATTTTCAGAACCATTCTGAAGGATATGGGAAAAAGGTAAATCCAAAATATAGTGCTGGCCAGGATGAATGAATTGCGCATCAACAGAAGGCAACCAAACGCCATGACAACGTCGTGCCCAAAGACTCCCTAAATGAGTTTTACCACTGCCTGTAGGCCCCCAGATACACAAATGATATAAAGGAGCCTTTAAAGGCCAAGTTTGAATCCAGCGAAATGCTTCCTCATTACTCTTAGACACATAAAAAGACGCATCATCAAACAAGGGAGCCCACGCTAATGGAAGCATAGAATAAGACATATATTACTTTTTCTGAGGTGAAAGAGATTCTACTTTGCTAAAAGTCACAATTGTCAGGCGTTCTTGTGCATCTCGAATCATCCAACCTGTTAATTTCAACTTACAGTTTACTTTTTTAAACAAAAGAGTGACCCTTCCTCCTTCGGGATCATTGATAGGGCGAACTTCTACAAAAATATACTGTCCTGTTTGATCATATTTATTATAGATTTTTGTCACAACAGCTTTTTTAAATAAACTTTCTTTTTGCAGTAAAGGATACAGCGGAGTCTTGTCAATTTCAAAAGAATCTACTTCTTCTGTTAAAGGATTGCTACGAACAATCATTCCCCCGGACGTTTCTAAAACAATTGGTGCTGCAGGAGGTAAATACTGAGCTTTAAAAAAAGGTTTTTTTAAAACAAAACGTCCCTCTATAAAAGAAAGATCAGAGTTTTTCTGCTTAAAAGAAACACACACACTATCAAACTGCTTCATTGCTTGATCAATTAATATTCTTCGATTCTCTAATTTTGCTGATTTCAAATTTTCTGCTTTCAAATTTGGTTTTTGATAAAAACTATTTCCAGAAATTTGGTTGAAAAAAACATTTCCTTGACTACTGTTTCGAACTTTCTTTATTTTTTCAGAAAAAAAAGCCTCTGCTTTAAAAAAAGAACAGGACATAAAAAAAAAGAGAATAAAAAGCACTGGAAAAAAAAGGAAGCTTTTATAGACTGGCAATGACCTACTTTCTCACACCTTAAGATGCAATAACATCAGCGCTAAGAATTTTCACGTTCGAGTTCGGAATGGGATCGTGTGTTCACCTCTTGCTCTAATCACCAGTCTATAAAAACTTCCCTTAAAAATAAAATCTAAAATGAATGCAAATCAAGCCAATGAGACTATTAGTACTGGTTAGCTTAAAAGGTTACCCTTCTTACACATCCAGCCTATCAACGTGGTGGTCTTCCACGGTCTTCAATAGGGAAAATTAGTTTCGAGGTTAGTTTCCCGCTTAGATGCTTTCAGCGGTTATCTATTCCGTACATAGCTACTCAGCACTGCCACTGGCGTGACAACTGATACACCAGAGGTACGTCCACCCCGGTCCTCTCGTACTAAGGGCAGATCCTCTCAATTTTCCTACACCCACGGCAGATAGGGACCGAACTGTCTCACGACGTTCTGAACCCAGCTCACGTACCACTTTAATTGGCGAACAGCCAAACCCTTGGGACCTACTACAGCCCCAGGATGTGATGAGCCGACATCGAGGTGCCAAACCTCCCCGTCGATAAGAACTCTTGGGGGAGATAAGCCTGTTATCCCCGGCGTACCTTTTATCCGTTGAGCGATGGCCCTTCCATATGGAACCACCGGATCACTATGACCGACTTTCGTCTCTGCTTGACTTGTTGGTCTCGCAGTCAGGCAAGCTTATGCCATTACACGCTACAGCTGATTTCTGACCAGCTTGAGCTTACCATCGCGCGCCTCCGTTACTCTTTAGGAGGCGACTGCCCCAGTCAAACTACCCACCATGCATGGTCCTAGTACTGGATAACAGTACTTAGTTAGATACGAAGCAAGTCAAGGGTGGTATTTCAAGGACGGCTCCACACAAGCTAGCGCTTATGCTTCATAGCCTCCCACCTATCCTACACATGACATACCTCGTACCAATGCAAAGCTATAGTAAAGGTGCACGGGGTCTTTCCGTCTAACCGCAGGAACTCCGCATCTTCACGGAGAATTCAATTTCACTGAGTTGATGTTGGAGACAGCGGAGAAGTCGTTACGCCATTCATGCGGGTCGGAACTTACCCGACAAGGAATTTCGCTACCTTAGGACCGTTAGATTTACGGCCGCCGTTTACTGGGGCTTCAATTCAATGCTTGCACATCTCCTCTTAACCTTCCAGCACCGGGCAGGCGTCAGACCCTATACATCGAGTTTCCTCTTAGCAGAGCCCTGTGTTTTAGTTAAACAGTCGCTACTCCCTCTTATGTGCCACCCCAAAAAGGTTGCCCTCTTTAGGGTACTCCTTATCCCGAAGTTACGGAGTCAATTTGCCGAGTTCCTTCAACATCATTCTCTCAAGCGCCTTAGTATACTCTACCAGTCCACCAGTGTCGGTTTGGGGTACGGTCTATTGTTGGGATTATTTCCTGGAAGAATCCAAATGCCCAATCAATCCAATAAGACTGAACAAAACTTCATCTCCGTCATCTCCAACTGGCTCAGGAATATTAACCTGATTCCCATCGACTACGACTTTCGTCCTCGTCTTAGGGGCCGGCTCACCCTGCGCGGATTAACCTTGCACAGGAAACCTTGGACTTTCGGCGGAAGTGTCTTTCACACTTCTTTACGTTACTCATGTCAGCATTCTCACTTCTGATACCTCCACAAGACCTCACAGTCTTGCTTCAACGGCCTACAGAACGCTCCGCTACCGCACTAAACAGTGCTCGCATCTTCGGTGCATGGCTTTAGCCCCGGTACATTTTCGGCGCAAACCAACTTATTTAGACTAGTGAGCTATTACGCTTTCTTTAAAGGATGGCTGCTTCTAAGCCAACCTCCTAGCTGTCTTGGTCGATTCACATCCTTCCCCACTTAACCATGACTTGGGGACCTTAGATGGCGATTAGGGTTGTTTCCCTTTCGACGACTGACGTTATCGCCTGCCGTCTGTCTGCCGCACTTGACTTTTTGGTATTCGGAGTTTAATTGGGTTTGGTAAAGATCGCTCCCCCCTAGCCCATTCAGTGCTCTACCCCCAAAAAGAAACATGCGACGCTCTACCTAAATAGATTTCGCGGAGAACCAGCTATTTCCGAGTTTGATTGGCCTTTCACCCCTAGCCACAAGTCATCCACACCTTCTGCAACAGGATATGGTTCGGCCCTCCAGTGCGCATTACCACACCTTCAGCCTGCTCATGGCTAGATCACTCGGTTTCGGGTCTAATTCGTGAAACTCGTCGCCCTATTAAGACTCGCTTTCGCTTCGCCTACACCTAACGGCTTAAGCTTGCTTCACAAACTAACTCGCTGACCCATGATACAAGAGGTACGCCGTCACAGCGAAAGCTGCTCCGACTGCTTGTAAGCATTCAGTTTCAGGTCTATTTCACTCCCCTACTCGGGGTTCTTTTCACCTTTCCCTCACGGTACTAGTTCACTATCGGTCACTGAGGAGTACTTAGGCTTGGAGGATGGTCCCCCCATCTTCAAACAGGATTTCACGTGTCCCGCCCTACTCTTGGATTTTTAAAAGTCCTACCTATACGGGGCTATCACCCACTATGGCGTGCTTTTCCAAACACTTCTAGTTCCCTTTTAAAAACCACTGGCCTGATCCGCGTTCGCTCGCCACTACTAACGGAGTCTCAATTGATGTCCTTTCCTCTGGCTACTTAGATGTTTCAGTTCACCAGGTTTGCTTTTTGTTCCTATATATTCAGAACAAAATACCGTCTACACGGTGGGTTTCCCCATTCGGAAATCCGCGGATCAAAGATTATTGGCATCTCCCCGCAGCTTATCGCAGCCTTTCACGTCCTTCATCGCCTCTCAGTGCCAAGGCATCCACTAAATGCTCTTAAACGCTTGATTCACACTCATTTTAAATTTTAATTTAAAAAGAATTTTTTTTAAAACAAAATATTCACATAAAAAACAAAGATCTCAATCTCAATATCAAAGAAAATGGTGGAGGTGAACGGGATCGAACCGATGACCTCATGCTTGCAAAGCACGCGCTCTCCCAACTGAGCTACACCCCCATAAACGGTGGGCCAGGGAGGACTTGAACCTCCGACCCCACGCTTATCAAGCGTGTGCTCTAACCAGCTGAGCTACTAGCCCTAAAACGACACTTCTTCAACAGAGAGATAAACAGTCAACAGGACCGTTCCAAATGTCTAGTACAGGTAAACCTGTTCCCTAGAAAGGAGGTGATCCAGCCGCAGGTTCCCCTACGGCTACCTTGTTACGACTTAACCCCAGTCATCGACCCAACCATATACGGCTGCTTCCTTTCGGTTAGCGCACCGGATTCAGGTAAGACCAACTCCCATGGCTTGACGGGCGGTGTGTACAAGGCCCGTGAACGTATTCACCGTGGCATTCTGATCCACGATTACTAGCGATTCCAACTTCATGTTCTCGAGTTGCAGAGAACAATCCGAACTGAGATGACTTTTGGGGATTTGCTCCAGGTTACCCTATTGCTTCCCTCTGTAGTCACCATTGTAGCACGTGTGTAGCCCAGACCATAAAGGCCATGAGGACTTGACGTCATCCTCACCTTCCTCCGATTTATCACCGGCAGTCTCCCTATAGTTCTCAGCATTACCTGTTAGCAAATAAGGACAAGGGTTGCGCTCGTTGCGGGACTTAACCCAATATCTCACGACACGAGCTGACGACAGCCATGCAGCACCTGTGTGGGGTCCGGCCGAACCGGTGAACCTTATTTCTAAGGCTCTCGACCCCCATGTCAAGATCTGGTAAGGTTGTTCGCGTATTATCGAATTAAACCACATGCTCCACCGCTTGTGCGGGCCCCCGTCAATTCCTTTAAGTTTTAGTCTTGCGACCGTAGTCCCCAGGCGGAGTGCTTAACGCGTTAGCTGCGACACCGAGAAAACCCGACGTCTAGCACTCATCGTTTAGGGCGTGGACTACCAGGGTATCTAATCCTGTTTGCTCCCCACGCTTTCGTGCCTCAGTGTCAGTAATGGCCCAGAAAACCGCCTTCGCCTCCGGTGTTCCTCCTAATATCTACGAATTTCACCTCTACACTAGGAATTCCGTTTTCCTCTACCACACTCTAGTCTCTCAGTTTAAAACGCGATTCCAGGGTTAAGCCCTGGGCTTTAACATCTTACTTAAGTGACCACCTACGCACCCTTTACGCCCAGTCAATCCGAACAACGCTAGTTCCCTCTGTCTTACCGCGGCTGCTGGCACAGAGTTAGCCGGAACTTTTTCTCTCGCTACCGTCATCATCTTCACGAGTAAAAGAGCTTTACAACCCAAAGGCCTTCTTCACTCACGCGGCATTGCTGGATCAGGGTTTCCCCCATTGTCCAATATTCCTCACTGCTGCCTCCCGTAGGAGTCTGGGCCGTATCTCAATCCCAGTGTGGCTGATCATCCTCTCAGACCAGCTACAGATCACAGGCTTGGTAGGCCTTTACCCTACCAACTACCTAATCTGACGCGAGCTCATCTCTTGGCAATAAATTTTTCCTTGTTTCCAAGCTTATGCGGTATTAGCTAAAGTTTCCCTTAGTTATCCCCCACCAAAAGGCAGATTCTCACGCGTTACTCACCCGTTTGCCACTAAGAATGTAAACATTCTTCGTTCGACTTGCATGTGTTAGGCATGCCGCCAGCGTTTGTTCTGAGCCAGGATCAAACTCTCAAGTTTGTATATCCATTCGGACTCTGAATTAACGGAACAGTCTATGTTGACTGTTTATCTCTCTTGTTTTCTTCACTTCTTCAAAGAGCACTCCTGCATCATAGGAAAAACCGCACCCCCCGTCAATAGGGGTGCGAAACTTTTTTTTGATTTTTTTTTAGCACGTTCCAAAAATCCTTGCTACACAAAGACTTTTTCGCAAAAAAAAAATTACTTTTCCCGCAAAAGATCTTCTAAAACCACCTTTGCATCTGTCCCTTCATCCCGGTATTTGATGATCACCGCACACTGCAAAGACAATTGATGTTGATGAGCGAACTCTCCGCACAAACCTCTGGACCCTGCTACAACAACTGCCCTAGAAGGAACCTCTCCCCTATAAATCGTTTTGTGAACCATATCGTAAATAGGTAATACGCCAGACAACCTAACCCCCATCCCCAAAACCGCATGACTTTTCACCAACACTCCCTCTACCAAGACACTTCCTGCGCCCACAAAAACATCATCTTCGATAATAACAGGACGACTTCCAACGGGCTCTAAGACTCCCCCCACACTCACACCCGCGGATAAGTGGACTCTTTTACCAATCTGAGCACACGAGCCTACCAACACATGACTATCAATCATAGAGTCCTGATCGACATAAGCTCCTACATTAATATAGGAAGGAGGCATGATAACCACCCCTTTCGCTAAAAAACATCCTCTTCTGACACTCGATCCACCCGGAGGCATGCGGATACCACTATCTTGATCAAAATGCACGGAGTGAATGAAAGCTTCTTTGTCCCGGAAACCATCTTTCACTGCAATCGGACTGGTGCGAAAAACCTCTAAGATTTTTTCTTTGACCTCGGGATGCACTTCCCACTGTCCATTTGTATAAGAAGCGGCGCGCAACACACCTTTTTCCAATTGATTTAAAATATCCATATATAAAATACTCATCATATTATTAACTCGAGGATTATTATAATTCTTTTTGAAGCCAAGAGTAAATTTTTTTTATCCTCAATAGTTTTTCTTAAAAACATCCTTGCTTACCTAAAGTGAGATGGTTTTCAGTAAGTCATTTAGCTCTAAATTCTTTATTAAAATTGCTTTCACACAACCTTACTTATAGGAGATTGTTCTTTTAAATTCTTAAAGGTTACTAGAATTTTTGAGGAATACTTATGTTTAAAAAGTCTGAACTTCTCTTTGCTTTTTTTATTCATCAATGCCGTGCACGCGGACAAAGACACAATCCCTTACACTGAGTTGTTAAAGAAAATACATACATAAAGCAAGAGATTTTGTTGATCTTATTAAACAACAAGGTAAAGTTGGAAAATTTTAAAGAAAATATCAAAAAATGTGATCCCACATGTTTTCTATTGCCTGAAACTTTAAACATGTAAGGAATAACGGAACAGGTTGTTAAGACATTTTCCATCGATAAACGTGTTATAGCACGTCTATGTAAGCCGTCGTTCCATTAAATAATCCAGATCCTTTAGAGCGTACAAAAATGCTTTTTAAGCGCTGGTTGTGCCCAAACAACAATGACAATAAACCCTAGCGCTGTGCGGCGCTTGATACCTTTATTCTCATAGATCAAAATTTTAAAAAAGGCCTTTTCCTAGCTCTCTTAAACAAAAAGCCATCCGCTCTTCCAAGGAAGCCCCTGATAGGGCCTCCTGCGCTTTTAACACCGCTTGGTAAGCCTGAGCCTGGGAATAGCCTAAGATAAATAATCCTCGAACCAAATCCTCTGCCCCTTCTAAAACAGGAAGAGACTGTTCGGTCCCCAGAGGTAGAGTCTTCAAACTCAAGTCATGAACAATGCGTGTTGCCAGTTTGGTCCCCACCCCAGAAACCGTTTGGAACATTTTAACATCTTTAGCAACAATAGCGCTTTGAAGTAACCCAAAAGAAAATGCAGATAAAATATTCAAGGCAATTTTAGGTCCAAGACCCGGGACTTGAATCAAAAACCGAAACCACTCTTGTTCTTGACAAGAACTAAAGCCGTATAAAAAAACCTGTCCCTCTCTCACCTCTTCATGAATCCACAGAAAAAGAAGCTCTTGGGAAAAAGACACAGGGGGCTGAGCACAAGAATAATGCTGCCAGGCTTGCAACGTATGCCCCGAAACATAAATCTGATATCCCACTCCCTGCGGCATCACCAACACCACCGCATCTTTTTGGCGGCTTAATAAATATCCTTGAAGATAGGCGATCATAGGCTTTTACTGTAAATCTTTTTTTATCCTAACAAAATATTTCATTCTCACCAAATCAGAACAACACTTTCTTAAAAAGAATAGAAAAAACAGAGCCTTTCTTTCCACAATTCTCTTGACTTTCTTGCACCTATAAAAAAAATCAGCGACAATAGTAATAAGTGACGTGATTTTATTTTTTGTTTCTTGAAAAAAAAGATTTTGAACTATCTGTTTTATTTTTTCTTTCTTTTAATTGTTTCTGCTTTCTTTTTTTCAGAAACCCTTTTTTGTACCCAAGATTTCCTGTGGTCCTTAACAGTACTGCTGGTGGTCAGTGCTGCTTACGGACTGTACCGCAGCTCTTTTCTTTTAGTATTTGCAAAAAATGGTCAAAAATTGTGGCGTGGTTCTTTCTTCAAACCCTGGTTTAAGGATACGACTGCTGCAGAGGCAGGACTAGAAAGAATGATTTTATACCCTTTGACCACTATACATACTCCCAAAAATACCTGGGGATGCCGCACTGTTCTGTCCAATGGCCGTTGTGTCTTGTTATCTAAGTTTTTTATTGGACCTTATACTTTTTTTTATGCCCGCAAGAAACCTCTATCCCCAGAACTTTCATCTATCCACCAACTATTTTTCCTTTATGCGTGGCCTGTGTGCATGACCGATAAAGAGGGGATCATTGTTTTTGTGAATCAAGCCTTCGGTCGATGGCTAGAAGCTCCTTTAGAAAAGTGGTTGGGAGTTTCTTTTTCTGCCTTATTTACCAATGGCCTGCCCCAATGGCAAGAATTACAAAAAAAGGCCCATATTTTTAATTCACCCCATTTTAAAACAAAACAAGCGTGGATTTCTTACATTCATTCTTTAGAAGACGTCAAATCAGAGCTTAGTCTTTTTTTCTTTTTTCCGACTCATGAAGGCGCTTTTTTACCTGGAGATTTAGGGCTTTTAGAACAGCTTCCTGTTCCTGCCGGTCTTTTAGATATGCATGGTTTTTTGCAACAGGGTAACTGTTTATTAAAAACGTTGGTGAATCTATCAGAACCTCAAGCTCCCAGTGTATGGATGCAACCTCTGGAAATTTCTTGTCTGACAGAATATTTAAAAAAAATTCGCAGTGGTCTAGAGGTTCTCCCGCCGCTATCTCTGCACCTCAAAGAGCATGATAAAAAGCGATTTTTGGCTTTTATTCGCCCTTTTCCCAGTCAAAGTAAACATAACTCTGATCATTTTTTAATACTTTTATGTCCCTTTGAAGAAGAAAGTCTTCCTTGTACAGGAAAAGAAGCTGATCCTCAAAAACTCCAACTTTTGGGACAGCTGTCCAGCGGAATTGTTCATGACTTCAATAACTTATTGACAGGAATTATTGGATTTTGTGATCTTTTATTACAACGACACCAGTCTCATCAATCTTCAAAAGATATTAGTCAAATTAAACAAAGTGCCATGAGAGCGGCTCGTTTAATCCAGCAGCTCTTAAATTTTTCCAAATCTACCCCTTCTTGCAAGAAAGTTTTTTCACTAAAACAGTGTGTTCAAAATCTTTTTCCTTTGATTCGTCGCATTATTGGACCTAAAATTTTTCTGTCATTTCAAGAGGATGGATTTCCTGGCCTTACTTATGGAGATGTGGATCAAGTAGAACAAATTTTACTGAACTTAGCCATTAACGCCCGGGACGCTATGCCTAACGGGGGCTCTTTGGGCTTTCGTTTAAAACACCTTCATGTCCCAAAACCTCTGGATGTAATCAAACACACTTTAATATCGGGTCCCTATGTGACCTTAGAAGTCCGCGATACAGGTACAGGCATCGAGCCGCATCATTTAGAACATATTTTTAATCCCTTTTTTTCCACCAAAGAACCTGGTCAAGGGACAGGTTTAGGATTGGCCAGTGCAGTACAGATGATGAAAGAGTGTCAAGGAGGTATCACCGTAGAAACGGCTATGCAAAAAGGCACAAGTTTTACCCTTTTTTTCCCCCATTATCAAGGCTCTTCTGCCACCCTGGAAAAAGAAGATAGTCCTAAAGAAGTTTTCAGCGAACCTATTTTTATTAAAATTTTATTGGTAGAAGATGAAGATTCCATCCGCCTATTTACTTCTCGGGTTCTGCAAGAAAAAGGTTATGAAGTTTTAGAGGCTCAAGATGGTATCCAGGCCATGCAGCTTTTAAAAAAGAACTCTGACATTCATTTACTGATCACGGATGTTATGATGCCGGGCATTGATGGTCCTACATTGGCTTTGGAAGCTAAAAAGATGAATCCTAAAATCCAAATCCTTTTTGTCTCTGGATACCCTGAAGACGAAGTGCGGCAAAGGTTGCCTATGAAAAATGTATATTTTTTACAAAAGCCTTTTGCTCTGGCGGACTTTGTCAAAGAAATTCAAAAGCTTTTTAATTGATTTGAATCATCAAAACACTGCAAGTCTTTCAAGCGGGGCTTTTGGTTTTTTTTAAAATCTATTATCTTTAAATAAAAAAGTGTTGCGTCCATGTACATTTTAGATTTTGAAAAACCTTATTTAGAAATTGAAGATCAAATTCGAGGTCTGGAAACGTTGGGAATGCAAATTCCTTTAAAAAAGAAAGACAGAGATGAATTAGATCGATTGAACAATAAAAAAGAAAAGCTTCTGCTACAGATTTATAAAAATCTCAGCCCTTGGCAAAAGGTCATGGTCGCCCGACATCCAGAACGTCCCAAAACCTGTGATTATATTGCCCGACTGATAGACAGGTGGGTCCCTTTGGCCGGAGATCGCTGTTTTGGGGAAGACCGGGCGATTTCCACAGGCATGGGTTTTTTTCGTGGAATGCCTGTCATAATTATGGGTCATGAACGGGGGAAAGATACAGAAAGCCGCTTAGAGCACAATTTTGGAATGGCTCACCCCGAAGGCTACCGTAAAGTTTACCGCTTATTGGAATTGGCCGATCGTTTTGGTTTTCCTGTCTTGTTTTTTGTTGATACCCCAGGAGCATACGCAGGTATTGGCGCAGAAGAAAGAGGACAAGCCCAAGCCATCGCTCAATGTTTAGAACGCAGTTTTCAAGTTAAAAGTCCTATTATCAGTCTAGTGATCGGAGAGGGAGGCTCGGGAGGTGCCGTCGCGATGGCAACAGCCAATGTCATTTTAATGCTGCAACATTCAGTATACTCAGTGATCTCTCCGGAAGGCTGCGCCTCCATCTTGTGGCGAAGCGCTGAAAAGCGCCAAGAGGCTGCTCTGGCACAAAAATTAACAGCTCAAGATCTTAAAAATCTACGACTTATTGATGAAATTATTCCTGAACCTTTAGGGGGAGCCCACCGCAGTCCTTTGGCAACCATAGATGCTATTGGTGAAAAAATAGCGTTTTACTTGGGTAAAAAAGAGGATTTGTCTTTAACTCATCGACGAGAAAAATTTCTGGCCATGGGACGGCAATTTCTGACATCTTAAAAAAAACACCGTCTTTTTGATACTAGAGATTTTTTCTCGTTTATCATCTGATTCCTTGCAAACTCAAAAATGTAGCCTTTTGTAGAGCTCATTTTTAACTAAAATAATTTTGAAAATTAAAAAAATCTTTGGTTTCAATGACCAGGATAATATTAAATTTTTTGAAAAAGTCAAAATCTATGATATTAGACATTATTTTTTTAGTTTTTTATTCCTAGCTATTGTATTCTAATGATGTTAAAATATTATTTTTATTTGATTTATTGTTGAATATTACAAAACAAGATGCAGTATTTTTATATTATTGCAGAAAACAAACTTTATTATTGATATAAGAAACGAACAATTTTATAAAAATGTTTTTTTGCTTCTTGATATGCGTGTGTATTGGTATTTTAATAGAAAAGCTGTTTACAAAAGCCTTTATATTCTTTAAATTAAAGAAAAACAGTTTTAAGTTTTTATGGAATGTACCTCTCTTTACCTGGATTATCAATCCACTACGCCTTGTGATCCTGCGGTCTTAGAGGCCATGATGCCTTACCTCACACAGAATTTTGGTAACCCCCATGCCCGAACCCATTGCCATGGTTGGATCAGCGAACAAGCAGTAGAAAAAGCTCGCGAGCAAATTGCTAGGACTTTAAATGCAGATACTCGAGAAATCATCTTTACTTCTGGGGCGACTGAATCAAACAACCTGGCTCTTAAGGGAGCTGCCTTTTACGCTCAAGAACAAGCTCCTTCCAAGAATCATCTGATTACCTGCCAAACAGAACATAAGTGCGTCTTAGAAAGTTGCCGTTTTTTACAAAGCAAAGGATTTCAGGTCACCTATTTACCGGTTCAAAAAGACGGCTTAATTGATCTACAAGACCTGGAAAAAGCCATCACGCCTCAAACCATTTTGGTCTCTATTATGGGCGTCAATAATGAAATTGGTGTGATCCAACCCCTTCAAGAAATAGGAGCTTTGTGCCAAGAAAAGAGCATTCTTTTCCACAGTGATTGCGCTCAGGCTTATGGTCGTATTCCTTTAGATGTTAAAAAGATGAACTTAGCCTTAGCAAGTATTACAGGACATAAAATTTATGGACCCAAAGGAGTTGGTGCCCTTTATGTGCGAAGACGTCCCCGCGTACGATTGCAACCTTTATTCAGTGGAGGAGGCCAAGAAAGAGGTTTACGTTCCGGCACACTTCCTACCTTTTTATGTGTGGGGATGGGGCAAGCCGCTCAAATAGCCTCTGAGCTCCGCGAATCCGAACAAGCCCGCCTTGGACAAATATCAAGAGATTTTTATGCAGATCTTCAACACGCACTGCCTAAAATCTATCTGAATGGGTCCCAAACCCAACGCATAGCAGATAATTTGAATATCAGCTTTGCAGGTGTAGAAGGGGAAAGTTTGATTATGGGATTGAAAGAAATTTCTCTCTCGTCCGGCTCGGCCTGTACTTCAGAATCCTTAGAAACTTCTTATGTTTTAAAGGCTTTAGGGGTTCCCGAAGAACTTTCACACACTTCTTTGCGTATTTCTTTAGGTCGTTATACCACAGCTCAACAAGCTCAAGAAGCTTGCCAGCGTATTATTCAAGCTGTCCGCCGCTTGCGGGAAATGAGTCCCCTGTGGGACCTCTTAGAACAAGGCGTCGATTTAAAAACAGTACAATGGGTTGCGCATTAAGATTTTGCCTAGAAAAATCTGGCTCAATCAAGGCGTGATCTAAACTTTATGTGCCTCAGAGTTTTATTAATGGGGCACAACGAATAAGAAAACGCAAACAAGAAAGTACTGTTAGCACAATAAACTACGATAAAAGACATAAAAGCTAAGAACACTTTTTCTTGACTATTGTCTTTCCTTCTTAACAAAAAAACTTGATAGTTTTTACCAAACTAAAGCCATTAGCTCAAAAACTGATCGCTCCACAACTTGAGAAAAATCCAAACAAATATAAAAGGACGCCAGTGTCGCATGCTCTGCTTGCCAAGAAAAGTTACTTTTTCTGCAGTATCTACAGCTTACGGCCCCAAAACCCCACACTGCGATATTCGTTCACCAACGTCCCTACAACAAAGTACTTCAAGACTCCTTGCCACTTTCTTCCTCAAACTCTTCCAAAAGATCCCGCAAAAGTTCGTTCAGATCTTTTTGACGCTTTTTTAAAGGGGCAAAGAACTCTGATTCTCCTTTCATAAAATCCTTCTCTACTTCTTGCAGTTTAAGCTTTCCTTTTTCAGTGAGTTTTGCAACTTTAGATCGCTCATCACCCTCTTTATAAGCCCTAGAAATCAATCCCGCGTCTTCCAAAGCTCTTACGGCATGGGATGCAGTCGAACTGTCAAACCAGACACCTTTGGTCAAATCATTTTGCAAAACCTCAGGACTGTGATCCCCTAAATGCCCCATACCCAAAAGCAGTATGCACTGAGAATTAGTGAGACTATGATGCGAAAGAAACTGATCCATCTTACGCTTCCAGGCCGAGTGAGCAGAATACAGTAAGTAACTGCTGGTATCCTTCACCGTAACTTGATCCCTATCATGCTGTTCATGATCGCGTCGATCCCTATCCTGGTGTTTATGATCACGTCGATTTCGTTGATCCCTACCCTGTTGCTCATACGAATGGCGATCTTGTTGATCCCGATCCCTCTGCTCATTATAATTTAGATCTCTCTTTTCCATTTTTCCCCTCCTAATTAAGCTAGGCATTTTATATGACTGTGTACAATCTCCCCATCGCTGCCCGCACAAAAATGAAGTCCTGCCACGCCCTTGGCCTAGAGCAAAAACCCTAGTTTTCCAAGGACGTGCGGCCATGGTTCTGATGAATCAGTTTTTGTGAAGATTCCCCCCTCTAGCGTCGATCTTTCTGCTCGTGGGATTTACGAGCGTGTTGTTCATCAGTGCTAGAAGTCCGTTGATCCTGATTCTGCTTCTCATTAGAGTGAGAAGACCGGTTATCCTGATTCTGCTTCTCGTTAGAGTGAGAAGACCGGTTGTCCTGATTCTGCTTCTCGTTAGAGTGAGAAGACCGGTTATCCTGATTCTGCTTCTCGTTAGAGTGAGAAGACCGGTTGTCTTGCTCATTAAAGTGAGCAGTCCGTTGATCCCGATTCTCTTGCTCATTATAGTTCAAATCTTTCTTGTCCATTTTCAAATCTCCTACTAAGTTAGGCGTTATTTATATTATGATTTAATCTCCCCACAACTTCTTAGACAAAAATCAGACTCTGCCACGTCCCTGGCCCAAAGCGAAGGCCCGATTTTTTCCAAAAACGTGTCATTGTCATTCCTCCCAATCAATTTTTGCAGGGGTTACGGTCTTTAACGTTGATCTCTGCGATTGCTGTCTTGACGATTTTTCGATTCGTCATATGAACGATCTCGTTGATCATTATACCGCGAGTCATCCGACCTACGACTTTGTTGATCATCGGACCGGCGATCATTGCGGTCTTCGGAATAACAGTTTTGCCGGTCATTCTGCCCGTCATAGCGACGGTTGTTATCATCTTGATTTCTTTGATCCATCTTCATACCTCCTTAATTTAGTAATAGGTAGTGATTTTGGGCTAACTATAAAGCTACCCCCTTGAAGATTTTTTGGGAACAAGGTATAATTCCTTTCCCAAATGTATGCTCTCATAAAGATTTTTGGATGTCAACACAAAATTAATATTTTGAGCAATTAATCATTCCTAAAAAATGTGGCCTAAATTTATAAAAGTACAGCCTCAGGCACAGGATTCCAAATCCGTTCGGTTGTTTTTATTAAAAGTTTTAATGCCTTTCAAATTTTGGATCTTAGGGTACACTTTCCTAGGAATGATTTGGGCCATGGATTTAAGTCTAAGGCCTTATTTACTAAAACTTATTATTGATCGTCTTTCTTTTTTAAAACCAACACAGGCTTGGGCTGAATTAACAGGGCCTATTGCCCTTTATTTAGGATTTTTTGTCTTTATTGTATGCGTCTCTAGGTTGCAGCATCTTGTCTGGCTGAATCTGAATACAAACTTAAAACAAGCAGTAGGTCAGAAATTGGTTATAAGGATGATGGATCATTCTATTTCTTTATTCCAAAACCAATTTGCTGGCAGTGTATCCAGTAAGATCAAAGAGGTGATGAGTGGAGTTCCAGACCTCGTAGGGCTGGTGATAGAGGGGTTTTTAGGCAGTATTTTGGGAGTTTTTATCGCTGTTGCAATGGTTTGGCATATTCATTTTACACTTTCTTTTCTTATGGCTGCTTGGATTGGAGGCTCTATTGTGGGGACTGTCTTGGCTTCTGGGCAAGCAAAAAATTTATTCCACAAAGCAGCTGAAGTCCGAGCTTCTGTATTAGGACGCATGGTGGATCTGTTTTCCAATATCCTTTCTGTACAGTTATTTGCTGCAAAGAAAAATGAATCTTTAATATGGTTCCAGAACTTAGAAGATTACGTCAAGGCAGATCGTAAAAGAGATTTATTTTTTTTGTGGATGTTGATTCGACAAAGTTTTTATTTTTGTATTTACCAAACGTTGATTTGCATTTTATTGGTGCAGTATTTTAAAATCGGCATTGTCACTGCTGGTGATTTTGCGTTGGTGATCAGCATCAATATGAACCTTTTTATATCCACCCTACGTCCTTTATACAATGAAATTTCCCAATTTTCTGACCTCATTGCTCAGATTCAACAAGGTTTGAAGATAGTCCTTAGCCCCCTGGAAATCCAAGATAAATCAGATGCAAAAATTTTACATAACCCTTATGGAAATATAAATTTTCAAAGTGTTCATTTTGGCTACCCCCAAGGTCAGCCGCTTTTCCAAAACCTTTCCATTTCTATCCCGGCAGGCCAAAAAGTAGGCGTGGTAGGGTATTCAGGGGGTGGAAAAACGACTTTTATTAATTTAATCTTGCGGCTTTATGACGTGACGGACGGCGCCATTTTAATCGATGGTCAGGATATCAGAGATGTAACTCAAGATTCGTTAAGAGCCAACATATCTATGATTCCCCAAGATTCTTTTCTATTTCACAGAAGTTTGATGGAAAACATTCGCTATGGCCGACCAGAAGCCAGTGATGAAGAGGTTTTTACTGCTGCCAAATCAGCCTATATCCATGAGTTTATTGAAAGATTACCTGAAGGTTATGAATCTTTGGTAGGAGAGCGAGGCATTAAGCTTTCAGGAGGACAACGCCAGCGTATCGCCATTGCCCGAGCTTTTTTAAAAAATGCTCCCATACTTGTTTTAGATGAAGCCACCAGCCAATTGGATTCTGTCACAGAAACATGGATTCAAAAAAGCTTACAGGAATTGATGCAAAATAAAACAACGATCATTATTGCCCATCGCCTATCGACCCTGTTGCAAATGGACCGTATTTTGGTTTTTAATAAAGGTCAGATTCTGCAAGATGGTACTCATCAAAAGCTATTGGATGAAGAGGGGCTTTACAAAGAACTGTGGGACGCTCAAGTAGGGGGTTTTTTAGGTAGCAACAGGCACAAAGAAGGATGATGAGTACAAGTATCCAAAATGCATTAATCAATCAACTAGATGGATTTTTTACACTCAAAAGGAAGATGGACCATCCCCCTTTGTCTATAGAAGGGGAAGCTTATTTTTATTTAGAATCAAACCAATGTATTGTTTATTATGAACAAGGATTGTATGTTTTAAATCACATTAAACATGAATTCTACCAAAAAAGGTACTTTATTTTTGAAAAAGATACCTTAAAAATTCTTACTTATCAGAAAACACTCCTCCACGAAGTTTGTTTATCAGATTTAAAACCTCCTTGTTATCATTTTTCTCATATTCATTTCTGCCATCGTGATCGGTATTGTTTTGATTTTAAAATAAACGACAAAATAATTAACATGAAATACCAAATATATGGTCCTTTAAAAAATTACTCTATAGACACTTTTTTAGAAAAGAAATAAATTAAAAAATCTAGATCTTCCTCTCTTGTCCTCTTAAGTCATTCTAGTTAATGTATCGACAATGGCCCTAAATTGTAAACTATGGATATCCTGCAAAAATTAAAAATTATAGAAGAAAATCACCTGGCTCACTTTGTTTTTCTTCCTAAAAAATTAGGCTTCAAGGTTACAGATATCCATGGTATCACGACCATTTACTGTAAGTTGCCTTCTAGTATGTTTAATATTGCTTATGGCGCTTATGGAGTCCCCAGAACTTTTAAAGTTTCTGCTTCTGTTCAACAAATCAAAGAAATTTTTGCTAGACATCCATTTGCATGGTGGATACCCCCCAGTCAACACAATCCAGAATTAACAAAAACCTTACTAGACAATCATTTTATCATTGAAGCTGTGGAACAGGCGATGCTTTGTGATTTGTCTATCGTAAAAATACCCCCATCAAAGACAGATTTACAGATAAAACCTGTCACAAATGGCCTCTTGCTGCAAGATTTTATTAATATTCTTAAATTTTACGACAGTTCCGTCGTTCATTTTTATAAATTATTAAATGATGATCTATTGCAATTACAAGAAAAATTTTTTGTGGGGTACAAAGAAGATAAACCTATCACCATTGGTATTTTATTTGTTTCAAAAAATTCAGCAGGGATTTTTACTTTATTAACAAAAGAAGAGCTCCGGGGGCAAGGTTATGGGACAGATATGATGGTTTTTTTAATGAATATCGCAAAACAGGCAGACTGCCAGTTTGTGACGCTTTTGGCATCTAGCGATTCGGGGTACCGTATTTATGAACGCCTTGGTTTTCGCCCGGTAGGCACATTTGAATGTTTTGAATATAAAGGAGGTTAACATGAATCAAGTGAATACAAACTGTCCAGAAATCGGTGGGCATCACTGCCCGCACCAGTAATGCGGCAGAAATGAATCCACAAACCGCTCAGATAGGGGCCACTATGGAACGATTTTTCAAACAAAACATGTCCCAAAGTATCCCCCACCCCAAAGAACCTCATCAGATTTTTGCAGTCTACACCGACTACGAAAGTGATGAAAACGGACCTTATACGTATTTTTTGGGCCAGGAAGTGACTTATTTTCAAAATATCCCGCAAGGTTTAAAAACCTTAATCATTCCCGCGCCAAACTACATTAAATGGACCTCAAACCCCGGGCCTATGCCGCAAGTAGTCATTGATATGTGGCAAAAAATATGAAAAATGGACGTCACTCAACTGGACGGGAAAAGATCTTATATGGCGGATTTTGAAATTGATGATTCAAGAAGTCATGGCCCCCAGCATTCTATTTTTGATATTTATATAGGAGTCAACGAATAGATCATGAGCGGTATTTTTCAAATTCTTCAGGGCACGCCCTTTTATGTATGGATTATCTTAGGCTTTATTTTGTTTGTGGGACTAAAAAGTACAAAAACTCAAACTGTTCCTTTGATCGTATTCTTTTTTCCAGTTTTAGGATTGTGCGCTTCAAAGTGCGCTGCCTTTTTTTCGTTGACTTTTATTTTGTCTATGATTTTAGGGGCTGGGGTAGGGTTTTTGGTCTATAGAAAAGAAAAAATTCAGTTTACCCACAATTCCCTTTTTGTTCAAATTCCTGGCAGCTATATCCCACTTTTTTTATTGATTTTTTCTTTACCATAAGGTACATTTTTGGTTACTTAAAAACAGCAGCTCCTGGGATTTATGCGGACTATGTGATCATTGAAAACATTTTAAGCGGGCTTTTTGCAGGATTTTTTCTAGGTAGGGCCTTGACTTACAGTTGCAAATATTTAAAAAAAGATTAAATGATTGTTTTTCCCCACCTGATCTTAAAAAAAGAAAACCAAATCTTATTACCAAGGAGATCTACTGCCCAAAAGCTTTGGCCAGGTCATTGGCATTGCGTGACCGGAAGTATCGAAAATGGCGAGTCCCCACGAGACACGATCATTCGGGAAGCCGAAGAAGAAATTGGCATCACGCCCCAAAATCCCATCTTAAACACCACTATTTTTTTGACAGAAAAAGATTATTTCGATCCTCTTCAAAAATTTAGGTACGCCCATAAAATGCCTCCTGAATTCCAGAATTCATTTATAGATGGTTTGGCAAAAAATAACATCAAGTTACCCACTGATTGGCGCACGACTGTACATTTATTAAATTTGTCGTCTTTAATTGACCTTCTTAAGCGATCAGATCTTCAAAACCACTCCAATAGATGTGCTGATATTCGCGAGCTCATTGACCATATTTGATCAGAGTTAAACTCATGCAAAAAATAAAACGTATCGAAGTCATTGCTTATGATCCCAGTTGGCCCCATATTTTTGAAGCAGAAGCAGAGCTTATTAGGCAAGCATTGGGCGATAACTACTGTGCTGTCTATCATATTGGCTCAACTGCAGTACCAGGCCTGGCTGCTAAACCTAAGATAGACATGATTACGGTCGGCAAAGATGGCAATCTATCTATCCCCATTTTGGAAAAAATCGGATTTACTTATAAGGGAGAATGGAATATTCCTTTTAAATTTGGCTTTACAAAACGTACTGAAAACTCTATCAATTTGCATGTTCTGGAAGAAGGTCATCCAGAAATAGAAGTCAACCTTCTTTTTAGAAACCGTTTAAGCTCTAATCCCCAAAGTCTGCTCCGATATGCAAAACTGAAAGAAGCTTTACTGAAAGACTCCGCTTCTTTTCAAAAACAAGAAGGTCAATTGTTTACCGGGTATACTTTGGGAAAAGATCATTTTATTCGAACTATTTTGGCACAAGAATCCTATGGTGGACAACGCTTTTTAAAAGCAACCCACCCTTACGAATGGCAATCAGTTAAACTTTTTCGCGATACATATTTCTTTGGCCCCCACGACATAGATGATCCCTACACATGGACTTTTAACCACGAAGAGCATTCTCACCTGGTTTTATATCAAGGAAAAGAGGTGATTGATTATGCCCATATTCAATTTTGGCCCAATAAAAGAGCAGCCATTCGCGTTATTACTATTGATGAAAATAAGCGAAATCAAAATGCTGGGAGTAAATTTTTAACCTTGATAGAAAAATGGCTAGGACGTTTAGAGATTAAAAGCATTCATGCGGAATCCAGACAAAGCAATTTAAGATTCTATCTGAAAAACGGCTATACAAACATGGCCTTTGATGATCCCGAAAATCATAAATCTGATTCCCATGATGTGGCGGTAGGTAAAGTGCTATGATAAAGACTGAAACAATGAAACGAGGCCTTGCGCAAGAACTCTGTCGTAATATAACCGCGGACTTACCTGAATATTTCGGGCTCCCTGAGGTGAATGAGCATTACGCTATGGGCGTTGGCTCTGGGATTAACTTCGCTGCAAAAGCAGGTGAAGAATATGTGGGTCTTCTTTCGATCAATTTTCCTTATCCAGAAAATGCTTCTATTTATTGGATGGGAGTTTTAAAAAATTTTCACAGACAAGGTATCGGAAAACAGTTAGTAAAAGCGGCTTTCCATCAGGCAAAAACAGCCGGGGCTCGGACCATTTCTGTAGAAACCTTATCGCCGCAAGAGGCGGATGAAAATTATTTAAAAACCTATCACTTTTACAAATCCTTAGATTTCTTTCCATTGTTTAAACTTAAACCCCAGGGTTATGATTGGAATATGGTCTATATGGTGAAAACTCTGAACCATGCATAAGGCAAAGGACGTGTTCATTCGTCCACTTTTCAAAGAAGATATTCCAACCATCACTGAAGCATTTCGTTCTATCGGTTGGCATAAGCCGGCCTGCCTATTTGAAGGATATTTATCTGAGCCTCGATTGGTTTGGGTCGCGTTTATAGGGGACCAATTGGCGGGGCACATAACCCCTTCAATGGAAGTCTTTATATCCATCATTACCAGCCAAACATTCCAGGAAAAAGCTATCCTTTGGACGACGATTTTGTGTTGTGGTTTACCAAGAAATTAAGATAACCAAAATATATTTTGTACTGGCATTAAAAAGAATGAGCCCAAAAATCTTGCCGGGAAAGCACTTTGGTAAAAGTGTATCCTGGCTGGGCCCGATAAGGGCTTTGTCCTTGTAAGCAGGCCTCTAGTTTTTTTAAAATATCTCGTAATTTTTCCTGCCAATCGGCCCAATCCTTTGGGTCATGCCAGATCAGCTGACTGCCAGAGGTTTGAGAAACCTTCCAAAACCCTGCCTTTTGAACTTTTGAAATTTTTATCCCTTCAAAAGCGCCCTCTTGGGCTAAAAAGGCTAGAAATAATAATTGAATAGACCGAGCTGCTTTGATGTCTTTAGCAGGGGAGATGTGCCCGGTTTTGTAATCAATAATTTCTAGATAAGTTGAAAAGCAATCTAGGCGATCGGCTCTGGCCACTAAGCAAACGGGACGTCCAGCTAGTATAAGAGGCAAACGCGCCCACACTTCGGTAAAAGACCGATATTTTTGTTCTTGACGCCGTAATCCTTCTTGCAAAGCAAATTCTTTGAAAACGGTCTTCCACCTTAAGGCTTCAAAAAAAGTCCAGCCATCTAAAGTGGCAAACAGAGTTTCCATGTGACGGTCTAAAAAACTTAGGTCATGGCTTGTGGATGTTATTTTGATGAAATCTTCTAACAGACTATGTACTTTAAGACCTGTGTTTCTGGCCTTAGAAAATAAGTCTTTCGGCCACAGTTTAAGAATTTTTTTCAGATAAAAACTGTAAGCATCATCCAAAAACAATTGCAGATCGCTGGCAGAAAGGGTCGCAATAGGGGCTTGTTGTCGAATTGTGGGAATCAAGTCTACTTTAAACGGATTGTTTTTGATGTGCCCCGTCTTTGCTGCAGGAGGAAAAAGATATCCATTCTTTTTTAAACCTGCTTCTAAACGAATCCAAAAACGTGACGCTGGCGTACAGATTTGTCGGGTCAAAACAAGCTTGTGGCTTTGCAAGCAATATAGAAAATCTCTGGCTTCTTGGCCCACATCATGACTGGCCGAAGGTAAATTAAGAGCTCTTTGCATATCCCGGCCCATCCAAGGATTAAGGGCAGAAGGTCTAGGCCAATGATTTTGACAAACAGATCCTAAAATACAAAAAGAATTGTTATCTAACAACATCCCAGCCTGGAAAGGGGAACAGATATAAATCTCCCCTGCAGTTGATCCAGAGTCCAAAGCAGCGGGTTGTTGTAAAAAATGTTCCAGCCATTGCTTATAACCCGCTAAGGATAGGGGATGATAGGCTTGGCTGGCTTGATGAGCATTTTGAAAAAACATCAGAGTTTCTTCTTCTAACCAAGGGATGTCTTTTAAAAGATGTTGAACGACCTGAAGATGCCCTTGTACCCAGTGAGCTAAAAGATGTGTTGTTTCTTTAAACGTTAAAGAATAAAAAGACTTTTCAAAAAACTGCGCAATGCGTTGGTAAAGATAAGGATAAGAGCCTTGCTTACTATTTAAGTAAGTGTAAGGACACTCAGGGATCTGGTTTTCTTTCAATAAATCTTTTAAAAAAATCTGCATGACTTTTTCAACGGCAGGGTGGGCTTTTTTAAACAGGGGGTGGAGGCAGATTTGAATGAAAAGCTCAAAACTCATTTTTTTTTCAAAGCCTTTTAATATCAAAAGCAAAAAGCTGATGGAAAGATTTTGAAATAAAGAAAAACCTTCAGAAAAATGAACTTTTTTTCCAAGACTTTTTAAAGTCAGTGCCACCACGTATCCTAAACTGGTTTGGGAACTAACTAGAAAACGGTTTCCTACCGTTTGGAATAAAGCTTTACTGATTTGTTGCACTTCCTGCAATGACTCTGAACATGACCACATTTGAAGGTCTTGAGTCCCATTTTTGAAGACGGTTAGATCTCCTCCAGCATAGGAGTCTAAAAAACACTGCGCCCCTACAGAGAAACCTTCCTGCGAAGAGCCAAAAGGTCTTAAGTCTTGATACTTAACGTCTAACGCCAGCAACGTTTGCCAAAAATTATAAAGAGGATGCTGAGGACGATAAGGAGGTTGAAATTCTGGTACAAAAGGAAACAAGATGATGGTGCCTGGATCGGGTAAATATTCTTTTAAAATTTGTCGCGTAATTGGAAGACTGCCCTGAATACCCGCCATCAGCGTAAAAGGTGCTTTCTGATAGGATTTTAAAGACACAGAGCGCCTCTGCCCTAAAAAATCAGGCCAGAACTGAGCGACATATTCCAACAAGCGAAAAACCGTTCTTCCCTGCAAAGTCAATAATTCTTGTGGAATATCTTTTAAATGATCCCATGCACTTAGGTACAACTGTCCACTTTTGTATAACTGTAAAAGGCTCTGAGCAATAAAAAGAGATCCTGCATAAGAAGTTTTTGGCAACACCGGGGTTAAAAAAGACAGCATCCATCCCACTTCCTTTAGGGGTTCTGTCTGTTCTTCCTGCTGATCATACAAAGATTCAATGCTGCGAATGCACGGCAAAATAATAGTTTTGCTTTCTTCTTTTAAAAAGGCTTGTTGGACGAAAGGAATCGTTCTTTTACAAGGTAAGTAGATATGATTTTTTTCAAAAGGATCCCTAAAAAATTTTTTACAAAGACGCACGGTAGCCTTGGGCAAAGAGTCTCTTTGGGTCAAAATAAACAGGCTAGCCATGGGACAGTCAGTCGTATTCCTAGGGTTATTATGCAGGCTTAAAACTTTTTTTCAAACCTAAAAAAGATATTATAAAAAGGATTTGGTAGATAATAGGGGTAGGTTTTTTATGTATAACTTTTTTTCCCGAACTTTTCCCCAGGTCATCATCTTTTAAAAGTGTTTAAGAAAAAGGCGTAATCCTGTGTGCTGTGGAAAAAGTGAAAAAAATTTTTCTTGGGGATAAAAAGTGAAAAAAAAGAAGCATAAATAAAGAACAAGATATTTTTCCCCAGACAAAAAAAGTTTTCCAAAAGTTATTACATAGCTTTTGGGGAAAAATTATGTTACTTTGGGTTGGTAAAGCGAGTTATTAACGGTCTAGTGAGCTCTGAAAAGACAATCTTGTCCTTCACCAAAGCTGCAAAAGAAAAAATAAAAGAGCTGATTGGCGCACAAGATTATAAAGGAGTACGTATTTCCTTAAAGACAAGAGGGTGTGCTGCTCTGGCTTACGAGATGACATTTGTCAAAGATAAAGTTCTTTATGATGAAGTGATCTCGTTAGATGAATCTTTCAAAATTTTTATTCAAAGCAAAGCAGTGATGTTTTTAATTGGGACCCAAATGGATTACCAAGAAACACCTTTAAAGTCGGGTTTTGTTTTCCATAACCCTCAAGAAAAGGGAAAGTGTGGGTGTGGAGTCTCATTTTATGTCTGATAGAAATTGGTTTGAATTTTTTCAATTGCCTTGTTCCTTAGATCTGTCCTTACAGGATTTGGAAAAACAATACTTTCAAATGCAAAAAAAAGCGCACCCTGACCAATATCAAGGAAGTTTACAAAAGGGAGCCCAAGAGCTGTCCCAGATAGTGAATAAAGGATATCAGATTTTAAAAGATCCTTTGAAAAGAATAGAACATGTGTTGGAGCTTCGGGGGTGGTGGCCTTTGGAACAAGACCCAGAGTTATTACCACAGGTTTTTTTATGGCACCAACAAGGATTATCTTTAAAAGAAAAAGAACAATTGATAGACAAAGCTCAAGAACTTGTCAGACAAGGGCTTCAAAACGGTCTTAAAGATCAAGCTGCAAAAGGTTATTTTCGTCTTCTTTATTTACAAAGGGTACCCTCATGATCCAGATTCAAAAACCTTTTGAAGAAGAGACGTTCAGGGAACAAAACGCTGTGGGTCTTGATTTTGGTACCACCCATTGTGCGGTTAGTTATCATGATGGCAAAGAAACAATAATTTTAGGCCAGACAGTTCACAAAGGACTTATTCCTTGCGTGGTGGATTACAAGACTTTACAGGTTGGGCAAGAGGTAGATCCCTTCAGCCTTACAAAGATTGACTCTATCAAAAGATGGTTGGCTAAAGATCCTTATCAAGAGATTTATCCAACAGGGAAGGAAGCTGTTTTTTGGGCCTCGTTGGTGTTTGGTTATTTAAAAGATTATGTGCAAAAGCATTTGGGTCAACAAATCGATCAAGCCGTGATCACAGTTCCTGCTTATTTTGATGATATCCAAAGAACTGCAGTTCAAACAGCTGCCCAGCAAGCGGGATGGCGTGTGCTTAGGTTGTTGGCAGAGCCTACAGCTGCTGCTTTGTCCTATGGACTTTGTGAAAAAGTAGAAGGGGTCTACGGTGTGTATGATTGGGGAGGAGGCACCTTTGATTTTTCTGTTCTGAATATGATTGACGGAGTTTTTCAAGTTTTGGGAACAGGAGGAGATAATTTTTTAGGAGGAGATGATATTGATCATGCCTTAGCGCGACACTTATTTACAGGCGATTGGGATCAGCTTTCATTCTTAGAAAAACAAAAATGGCAAAATGAAGGGCGCAATCTTAAAGAAACATTTTTAGAAATACAAAAACCAAGTTTAACCGTTAAAAAAATTGAAGAGACGGTTTTGCCCTGGATTGAAAAGACGTTGGAAATTTGTAGCGAGACTCTTAAGAGCATAGGTCAATCTTTTGCCGATTTAAAAGGGTTGATTTTGGTAGGGGGCAGTACAAAAATGCCTTATGTGTTCCAGACATTGCAGAAAAGCCTTTGCTGTCCTATTTATCAAAGTCATTATCCCGAACATGTGGTGGCGTTAGGGGCCGGAATCCAAGCTTATCAATTAACGCATCAACTGTCTTATTTATTATTGGATGCAGTGCCTTTATCTTTAGGTGTCGAGACTTGGGGAGGAGTAGTGGAAAGAATTATACCTCGCAATGCTCCTTTACCCAGCAAAGGATCTGTTACTTTTACCACTGCCGAGCATGGACAGACTAAGATGAAAATTCGGGTCGTTCAAGGGGAAAATGAATTTGCCCAGCAGTGTCGTTGCCTAGGAGAATTTGAACTTTCTGGCATAACACCTTTGCCTAAAGGTCAAGTTCATATTCAGATTGATTTTACCTTGGATGTGAATGGTCTTTTAACAGTGCAGGCTTTTCAGAAAGGCCACGAAGAAACAGTTAAGTACAATTTAAAAGTATCTAGCCACAAAGATTTAACTGCAGGAGAAGTGCAAGAGCGGGTAAAGGCGTATCAAGAATCGGATGGACAAGAAGTGATTGCTCGTCTACAACTTCAAAAAATTCAACAGGTCCAAGATATGTTGGATGAACTGCAGCGCTTTTTAAGGACAACACCTGAAATATTTCTCTGTCAAGAAAGAAAAGAGGTCGAAATATTGTGCCAAAATATGAAGGATTTTTTGGATCAACAGGAAGGCCTTTCTTTTCAAGAACTGGATCAAAGCTGGCAGCACTTTTCAGATTGTGTGCTGCCATGGGTTGAAAAATATTTAACGGCTCTTTTATCAAAATCTGATTAATCAAATAAATTTGAGCTTCCTAAAGCAAAGAAAGGCGCTTTTTTATCAATCTTGGAAATATCTTTTACCGCTGAGTGGGCTGTATCTGTAAGAGCACCTTTTTCTATAAGATTTTCTTCTAATTGTTTTTTTACTGCCTCAGCAGTGTTTAATGACTTGTTCAGAAATAATCCTGGTGACAGGCGGGAAATGTCTTCTTTGTTGACTGCAAGTACATTTTCTAGAAGTTTTTGTGTAAGAGGCGATTTAGAATCTTGTAAGGTGGTGTTAAAACATTCTGGTACTTTAGCATAAGAAACCATAGGTAATATTAAAAATAAAAATTTTTTCATTGTTTTTTGACGTTATTTTATGTTCATTATATTGTTTTTGTTTTTAAAAAACGCTAAGATTCTTAGTTAGCCATTTTTTCTCGTTTTTGTGAAAAAAAGTATTTTTATAAACAGATTTTTTTATGGAGGAGGGCTTGTTTTTAGCTTTTTAGCTCTTTTTATTAACAATTCTTTAGCCATCGGGAGTTTCTTGTGTCTAGTAGGCGTGAACTACAATGGAAAAAATTTAATTAATTTAACAACACTTAGTTATTTTTTAGGAACTCTTTTACTAAATCTTTGTATTTTTTTAGTGACATCTGATACCTTAGCCGCTTGGTTAACTTGGAGTGCATGTTTAGGATGGGTTTTTTGGATACTTAAAACTGTTCCTTCTTCCAAAAGAATTTTTTTTTTACTAATGGGGGGATATGTTTTTTTAAGAATTTGCTACGAGCGGATTTTTTTGGTAAATCCTTTCACAATTTGTTTAACAAAATTGCTTCCTTTTGTTTATGAGATGATCACTTTGAGTTTGTGTTATGGTTTTTTAAAAGACTTTAAAAAAATATTGTCAATTCATTTTAACTATATTGTTCTAGGTATGGGTCTTCTTTTGGGGCTATTTTTGATCTTGGTTTTACCAACAAATTCTTTTTTGTTTAATGGATATCTTTTTGGTAGTTTTTCTCATCTTTCACCTTCTTATAATGGAGTGATGATTAAAAATGCTATTTTTTTAATAGGGTCTTTATGGATCTGTACTCTTCCGTTTTTGTGGGAAAGAGGAAAAATATTTTTTTTCATGATATTCAGTATTTTATTAGGTGTAGGGTATTTGGTTTCGGCGCGCTCTCTTTTTTTGGCCCAAAGCATCTCACTGATTTTTTTCTTTGGATTGAAGTGTTATCCCAAAGTACTTATTTTTTTAACAGGAGGGGTTTTGTGGTTTTTAGGAATAGCCTCTTTATGGCATGTTCATGATGTTTTAAATATTCCTTGCATTAAAACTCTTTCTTTGGCATATTGTGAATTTTATGATCGGATTTTTATATGGAATACAGTGGAAGAATTGAGTCATAAAAATTTTCTTTGGGGCATTGGGAATGAAACTTTTTTAAACATTTTTCGGGAACCTGTTTCTTATAGAAATCTTGTTTTTTCTAAAGTGGAAGATATCTGTGTGGTTCCTATGCATGCGCATAATTTTCTCTTAGAAGTAAAGGTTTCTTTTGGGGCGATAGGAGTGTTTTTGTTTCTTTGTGTTTTAACCCTATGTATCATAGATGTTTATCGGGATCGGGAAAAAGTTGACGTGCAAGTAAACTTTGCTTTACTGGGTTATTTTTTAGCGGGTAGTTCTTTTTATTTTGGAATTTTTTATGACAAATGGCTTTGGGCATGGTTCGGAAGTCTTTTTCTCTGGAATCGTTTCATGCCTTATGCTAAAATGTTCCACGTGGAACAAAAAAGTTAAGAAATGTCTGCTCAGATTATTTCCATTATTAATCAAAAAGGAGGAGTTGGTAAGACGACTACTGCCGTGAATCTTGCAAGCTCTCTGGCTGCTGTAGAAAAAAAAGTTTTATTGATAGATTTAGATCCTCAAGGAAATGCTACGACTGGTATAGGGATTTATATGACGGAATACACGATTTATGATAGCATCTTGGAAGTTGTTCCTTTAGAAAAAAGTATTAATTCAACTTTTCTTCCTTTTTTAGATATTATTGGTTCGAATAATCAATTGGCTGGTGCAGAAATTGAGATGGTTCCTTTGTTTGAAAGAGAAAAAAAGCTGAAGCAAGTTCTATCCAGGGTTAAAGAGGATTATAATTATATTATTATCGATTGTCCTCCCTCGCTGGGTTTGTTGACTTTGAATGCTTTGGTTGCTTCTACACACTTGATTGTTCCTGTTCAATGTGAATTTTATGCTTTGGAAGGACTCAGTCGTCTACTTTCAACCGTAAAAAAAGTTCAAGAAAATTTTAATTCTCTTTTGTCAATTGCGGGAATTTTGTTAACGATGTACGATAAGCGCTGTCTCTTAAATCAACAGGTTGTGGCAGATGTGACTAAAATATTGGGGAAAAAAGTGTTTCCTGTCATTATCCCTAGAAGCATTAAAACAGCAGAAGCGTCTTCGTTTGGGAAACCTGTTATTTTTTATGATCGCAAAAGTACCGTTTCGTTGCAGTACTTAGAATTTACAAAACATCTTTTAAAAGATTTTCTTTGGTCCTGAAAAGCCTTCTTTTTAAAAGAAGGCTTTTAAAGGAGATTGTTTTAAGCAGGTGCAGTAGAAGGGTTGGTAGGTGTTGTTGATGGAGAAGTAGCTTCAACATCTTTAGATACTCCTTCTTTTTCTAAATTACGAACAAGTTCTTTTAGTTTGTCGTCATTTGTTTTGGAGGCTTCTTCAGTAATCACTTTTAATAAAGAGTTTGGATAATTTTGTATATATTTGACCAAGTGTTCTTTTCCTTCTTTAGAGTTAATAAACTCTTTTAGAGTATTTGCTAACAGCTCAACTGATTTATCTTGATCTTTGTTTTCTGAACCGGCAGTTGGTTTTCTTCCTCTGTTTCTTCCGCCGCGAGCGTGTACATCAGAGATGAAATCGGAAGACAACAAAAGACCCATTAAAGCTAAATAAAGTTTTTTCATTTTTTTATCCTATAAAATAATTCATAGTGATATTCTAAATAAAAAAAGTTTTTTTTTTATTTATTTTGAGTCTTCTAAAATGGAATCTTTAAACAAGTACCGTAGAATCGTATCTAACCTTAATTTTCCTTCTAATGACAAAACCAAGTCATCTGCCAGAGGCTCTATTAAAGAGGATTCTTTCAAATGGCAGACTTTTTCTAAAAAAAGGCTTGATAAAGTGTATTTTGGGATTACTGATTCGTCTTGCTTTAACCTATGTAAGCCTAAGCCTTTTTCTAATCGCAATCCCATTAATAATTTTTCTTGCGCTTGTTGTTCTGGCTCTATGCGTTCTATCTCTTGGATGCCTTTTCCCTTCAGGTTAACTTCTTGCATCCAAGACTCGGGATGTTTTTCATTGGCAATGGCGTAACGGCCTAATTGACCTTCGGCAAAAAAACATAAACGACTGTGTGCTCCTGGGCCCAAACCTAAGTAATCTTCATACTGCCAGTAAGCCATATTGTGACGGCAAGGCTTTTGAGAGTAAGTGTAATTAGAGATCTCATAAGACTGCCAACCCTGCGCTTTTAAAATTTCATCAGTTAACAGGTAAAGATCTGCCATAGCATCTTCTGTTAAAAGCAAGGTTTTGCCCTGTTTGTGCAGATGAAAAAAAGGAGTTTGAGGTTCTATCGTTAATTGATACAACGACACGTGATGACCCGCTAAGGCTAAGGCTTGGTTTAATTCTGTTTTCCAAGAATCTATATTATGGTGTTTATGGCCGTAAATTAAATCAAAAGAAATTTCAGGAAAAATGGTCTTAGCCATTTTAATGACATCGATGGCTTCTTGGGCACAGTGTTTACGTCCTAAAAAAGAAAGAATTTGATCATCAAAAGATTGAACCCCAATGGAAAGACGATTGATTCCTGCTTGGCGAAAAGTGTTCAATTTTTTTCCTTCGGCAGAAGAAGGGTTGGCTTCCATAGTCACTTCTATAGAGTCCAAGGAACAAGAAAACCGTTCTGATATTCCTTTTAACAGTTCTTTTAATAAGACGGGATCCATCAGTGAAGGAGTGCCACCTCCTATAAAAATAGAAATTAAAGAACGTGTCCCTAAAATTTCTAACCAAGTGTCTAGCTCTTTAAGATAGGCCTGCAGAGCCCCTTGAACGGTCCAGTTTCCTGAAGTTGCTAAATATCTGTTGAAATCACAATAAGGACAAATAGATAGGCAAAAAGGCCAGTGAATATAAAGAGCAAGAGGAGTCATAAAGGGCTGATGTGAGAGGGGTAGACTATGAATATACATTAGCGGACGCTTTGGCTACAATAGATCAAAAGAGATGGAATTTTTGATGAATGCTTTGTTTTTACGTCAGGGCTCAGAAAAACAAGAATTTATTCCCCTAGATCCCCAACATGTAAAGTTGTATGCGTGCGGTCCGACTGTGTATGGTCTTATCCATCTGGGCAACGCCCGAGCTGCTGTGGTGTGTGATGTTTTATACCGTTTATTAAAAGAAATGTTTCCTGCGGTGACTTATGTCCGTAACCTTACAGATTTAGATGATAAGATTACCCGGGTGAGCTCGCAAAGGGGAATCAGTGCTTTGCAACTGACTCAAGAAATGATCGATCGTTTTCATCAAGATATCCAAGTCTTAGGTGTTTTAAGCCCAGATCATGAACCTTTTGCTACAGAGCATATTCCTGACATGATTCACATCATCCAGATTCTTTTAGATAAAGGTTTTGCCTATCAGGCTCAGGGACATGTATTGTTTGAGGTCTCCAAATACTCCGACTACGGGCAGCTTTCAGGTGTTTCTTTAGATCAAATGATGGCAGGTGCCCGAGTAGAAGTGGCTCCTTACAAGAGGTCTCCTTATGATTTTGTATTATGGAAGCCAGGCCAAGAAGGGCAAGAGGTCTGGCCATCACCCTTTGGTCCAGGAAGACCAGGTTGGCATATTGAGTGCTCTGCTATGAGTCAAAAATATCTGGGAGACGTTTTCGATATTCATGCGGGCGGGATGGATTTATTGTTTCCCCATCATGAAAATGAAAGGGCTCAAAATTGTACCGCTTTAGGAGTCCAAGAGTTTGTGCGTTACTGGGTGCATAACGGGATGCTGGTTATTAATGGACAAAAAATGTCTAAATCTTTAGGCAATGTGGTGACTCTTTATGATGCGTTAACTTTATTTCCCGCCTGTGTCATTCGTTGGGCTTTATTGTCTACCCATTACCGACAGACTTTGGATTGGACTGATACTTTATTACAGCAAACAGAAGTTTGCGTCAAAGAAGTAGCCAGTGTTTTAGAACCTTTCTCACAGATTCCAGCGCAAGGAGACGTTGACCCGGAAGTGATGACTTTTTTAAAAGATGATTTAAATACTCCTCTGGCCCTAGGGCGCCTTTATCAATGGGCCAATGCTCTGAGATCTGAATCTTTCCAGAAGCAAGAAAAAGAAATTCCTTCTTTGAAAAGAACTTGCGAATTTTTATTAGGAAGTGTGCCGACTTTACGTCTTTTGCAGGTGCTGTCTGAAGAAGAAATTGAAATGCACCTTTCTAAAAGACGTGCGGCACGGGAAGCTAAAGATTACGATTTGTCTGATCAGATCCGAGATTATTTATTGCAAAACCACGTGATTGTGTCGGATACCAAAGAAAAAACTTCCTGGCATTATGAAAAAATTTTAAAATAATGCTATTTTTTTGTTAAAAATGTTTCAATTTAGGGGAGGTATAGTTTCTTTTTTCTTTTTTTTCGTTAAGAATAAGAAAAAAGAAATTAATATATGTATAAGCCATTCCTTTGGGTTGTTTTGATCTTGATCTCTTCCTGCAAAAGTCCTTACCAGGATCAAAAAATTCGCAAGACCCGAGAAGACTTTGCTGCTTTAAGTTCTCCAGCGCCTCCTCCCTCTTGGGGTGAGCAAAAATCTTCTCTGGGGGCTTGTTTACCAGAAGAAGCGCTGCCAGACGTTTGTCACAAAAAAATTTCTTTGTCTTTGTCGGGTACGATGCCGGTTCAAGATGTTTTTTTTGAAATTGCCCGCCAATCCGGGGCCAGCATTGTTTTTGATCAACCTTTAAGTTCGAAAAAATCTATTCTATATCACGCAGAAAAGCAACCTTTACACGTGGTTTTGAAGGCTCTATGTGGGCTCTGTCATTTAAGGTATTATTGTGAAAACGATACCATCCACATCACCCAAGATGTGATCTATATGAAAGTTCACAATGTACAGTTTTTGTTAGGAGCCCGCCAAGCGCACAAACAGACAGCTGTCAAGACAGATATTTTGGCTCAGGGGCTTTCAGGTAAATCAGGACAAAATTCCCAAGAAAATGGGGCTAATATGCAATTAAAGAGTTCCAATACCATTGATTTCTGGGAGGAGTTAGAAAAAAATTTAAAATATATTTTAAAAGAGAAAGAGGTTGCAGGAAAAAAGGTGCCTTCTTACTCGTTAAACCGCTATGCGGGACTGCTTTCTGTGTGGGGAACTGAAAAACAGCATAAGATTTTAGCTTCTTATCTTTCCCATCTTCAAAAACTGGCTACGACGCAGGTCTTGATAGAGGCTAAAATCGTGGAAGTAGACCTGGCTCAGGGATATGAAAGTGGAATTAAGTGGGATACTTTTTTCAGTCCTTTTGGAGGCAACACGTTTAACAAGACAGACAATACGTCCGGAGATATTCCTTCCAATGCACCTCAAACTCTAGGAGGTCTTTCTTTGGGAGGTCTGGCGCCGGGGAATTTTTCTTTTTGGCTCAATGGTCAGTACTTAAACGGCCTTTTAAAATTCATGGAAAGTTTTGGCACTGTGCGTACTTTAGCCAATTTACGTCAGACAGTTTTGAATAATCAGGCTGCTATTTTAAAAGTGGCCAGTAATGAGATCTTCTTTGAAATACAAATGGACGATATCATTGGCAATTATTCACGACCCTCTATGATACGACGCTCTTCCAGTCGCGTCCAAACCGTTCCTGTAGGAGTCATTTTATATGTGCAGCCGTCAGTAAATTTTGAAACCGGAGAAATTATTTTGGCCTTACATCCTATGATTTCTCGTGTAGTGCGTAAAGTGGCAGATCCCGCAGTGGCGTTGGCTATGGAAGGAGGGGCTGTGTCCAGTGTGCAGTCCGAGATTCCTGTGGTTCAAGTACGAGAAATGGATTCAGTGGTTGTAGCCCGGGAAAACACAGTCATTGTGACCGGGGGGTTAATGGAAGAAAGAGTACGTAAACACACAGAAGGCATCCCTTTGCTATCAGAGATTCCTGTGTTAGGAGAGTTGTTTAAAAAGACCAGTGATGAAACCAACCTTAGTGAACTGGTGATTTTGTTGAAATTATCGTTGGTTAAAGGTGTGGAGAGTGTTTCTCCTGCTGATCAACGCTTGTACCACCAGTTCACTAAAGATCCTCGTCCTGTTTTGACACGGTGATGCCATTCTTTTTAAGTAGCCCATTTTTTGCTTGATCCAAGAATGGGGTGATCAAATTTTTACCCTCCCGGGGTTACAGTCACGTGAGGTGTATGCAGAACTGTACTACAGCTATTAGCTTGAAGTTTGCGCATTTCTTGACGGCTAAAAATTTCCATTTTTTCTTGAATTAACGCTTCCTCTGCTTGTTTCAAAGTGATAGGAGGGACCTTTTGAGCTTCTTTTTTATCAAATAAGATAAAGAAAGCGATGGCTTTCTGAGAAGCTAAGTGAGTCGGACCTACCAATTCTCCTTCGGGCACATTTTTCAAGGTTTGAATAATCGTAGGGTCAATCTGACTGACAGGCTTTTCAACGATCCCTCTAGATTTTTTGCTGGGGGCCTCTGAAAACTGTGCTGCCAGAGTGGTCAAAGGAATGCCTTGATCCATTAAGGTGCGCAATTCTTGCAGTTGGTGTAGTTTTTTATCGTAATTTTTCTGATAATACAACACAATTTCCCCATACTTATAGGAAGGCTGCTGGCAGCGTGCGGTATATTTTTTTTGATAACGGAGAATTTCTTTTTGGTTTACCTTTAAAAGATTTCCGTATTTGGCCTGCAGATACTGAGACCATCCTTGATTGGCAGCAATCTGAACTTTAATAGATTTAATTTCTGCGGGTGTTAAAACAAGCCCAGGGTGTATCTTTTTCATTTGATCCAACCACTCTTTAAACGATGCTTCTACATCTTCTTGGTGAGATCGGGTTTGAAATTGATGAACCCACTTAATTTGCTGATGTTCTTGAATCAGCATGTTTAAAATTTGTCCGTAAAATTTTTGAATCCAGGCCCGTTGAAAAGGCTGTCCCATCAATTTAAGGCTTAGTTGACCTCGGTCCCAGACATCTTGATCCGTAATAACAGTTTTTGACCCCAGGGTGGCCACTGGTTTACAGCAAAGTTCTGCACGAAGTTGAAAGCAAGATCCGCAAGCTAGAAAAAAGAAAGCGATTTTAAAATTTTTTTGAGCTGTTATCATAAGTGGAATATGGTTATACTTTTTTGGGGGTAATTTTTTATTGATTTTTGGATTGATTTGAAAATTTTTCAACGTTATTTAGTAAAATCTCTTATTTTTAAGACCCTTTCCATAAGTATAATTTTAGCAGTAATTTTATGGTTGGCGCAATCATTGAAATTTAGTAAAATGGCTCCTCTGCAAGGGGCTCATATAGCTGAGGTTATTTTTTTGTCTCTGGGTGTTGTGCCTTCTTTGATCTTAAATGTTGTTCCTGTAAGCTTTTTTATGGCTCTCAGTTGGGTCTATTATTCTTTTGCCCGTTCCCATGAAAGAGATATCATCTTAGGCAGCGGAGCCAGAGAGTTCTCTCTTGCATGGCCTGCAGTGGTGGTGGCTTTAGGACTGACAATCTTGTTATATCATACCAGTTTATATTGGGGACCTGTATTGGTTTATGAAACTAAAAGCCAAGCCCAACGTTTAAGCCACTCTATCAATCCTGACCTCTTTACGCCGGGCCTTTTTTTTGAAATCGGTGAAAAAACCTTGTATATTGATCAGCGAGGCGCGGGTGGAAAGTTGCAGGGGCTTTTTGTTCACCATCAGCTTCCTTCTAAGGATGTTTTTTATACCGGTCAATATGGGGCTCTGGAAAGTACGCCTAAGGGATTGATGATCACTATTATCAATGGGTCTCGACAAGAATTTTTTAAAGAGATTCAAAAACCTCCTCTTTTTCTTTCTTTTAAAAAATATACATTTTATTTAACAGAAACCAAAAAAGTTTTACCCCAGCAGTTTCTGGCTCCTTCCTTTTCACGCCTATGCAAAAGTTTTCAAGGAACAGACTATTTTCCCATGGCTCAAAAAGATCTTTATTATCAATATATTTTTCCTCTTTTACCGTTGTGTTACAGTTTAGGAGTGAGCTTCTTGTTTATTATCACTCCTTTTTTACGTTACTTACCTTTAGCACTTTTTTTTAAATTGAGTATAAGTCTTTTTATGGTATATGGATTGCTTTTCTTTGGTATTCGTCTTCCTTTACCCTTCTTTTTCATAGCACATTTAATTTTGTTTTATCCGCTGGTAGCTTGGGTCAGAAGAGCCCAAAGAGAAAGTATATGAGCTTATTATTTCGATATACTTTAAAGCTCTTTTTGCTACGTTTTACAGTAGTTTTTTTGGGATTAGGGGTTCTGTGTGGAACATTAGAATTACTGATAGTTCGTAAGAATCTTCACGAAATATCCTTTACGCAGCAGTTACAGGGAGTTTTTTTAAAAACTCCCTTCATCCTGGGAAAATTGTTTCCCTTGAGCATTTTTTTCACAGGAATTTTGGTGTGCTGGCGTCTGCTCAGTCAAAACGAATGGAGCGTGTTTCAATCTGCCGGAGCTTCTTTTGCAAAGATGGTGATGGCTCCGCTAATAGCTTCTGTACTCTTGTCGGGGGGGGATTTGCTTTTTTGGACGCCGTGGTCATTTTCTTTGTTGGAAAAAGCCTTTGTTTTACAACAAAAAACTGCTAACAGATCTCAGTTTAAGCCTTCAGAGGCCTGGAGACGTTTTTCTAAAGAGCAAGAAATCACCTTAGTGCGGGCTGTGGAAGGGGAACAGGCAGAATGGGTAGTGTTTTCTAAGGAACATCTTTTTGTACAGCATCTTCATGCCAGAACGGTCTTTTGGGAAGATTTAAATTTGCGACTACAAGATATTTGGGTTATTAAAGACAAAAAGCCTCCTTATTTTGAAAAGGAAATCAGCTTACCTATTCCCGATGCCCTGAAAAAACGTCCTCTTTTGAAGCACCCTTTGTTGATGTCTTTTTGGGACATCCAAAAGCATATCTCTAAACACCCTGGACCCCAAAAAGTGTTTTTGTTGCGTCAAACCTATCTTGTAGCACATTTTATTTGGGTTATTTCTTTACTACCTTTTTCTGCTGCTTGTATGATGGGGTATACCCGTGGGTATCGTAAGTTTTGGAGTGTTTTTTGGGGAATATTGGGCTGTTTTATCCTTTTTATTTTAAAAGAGTGGACGTTCTACGGAAACATGCCGCTGCCTTTTGCTTGGGTGCAGGGGCTTTGTTGGCTGCCTGTCCTTTTAACGTTGTTGACAACTTTTTTAATTTTATTAGAAAAAGGAGAATTATAATTATTTTTATTTACACTTTTTTTTTGCAAGTAGACAAAAAGGAATAAAAAAATTAAAATAAGGAATGTTTTATATTCTATTTCAGGATGCGTTTAGAAAGTACAGGCCGACAAGTTTTAGGCCGAGGTCTTGCAGCGTTGTTGGGGTCTGAATCAGGGCCGATCAGTCCAGAAAGCAAGGCGGACATCTTGCATATTTCCTTGGATAAGGTTATTCCCAACCCTTATCAGCCTCGAACAGTCTTTGATGCGGTGGCCCTGCAAGAACTGGCTCACTCTATCCGAGAACACGGCGTCCTGCAGCCCTTATTGGTACGCCATTTGGGTGACCAACGGTATGAATTGATCGCCGGAGAGCGTCGTTTAAGAGCTTCTAAATTGGCAGGACTTAAAGAAGTGCCTTGCTGTGTAATGACCATGGAAGCCCAAAAACAGTTAGAAGTGGCTTTGTTGGAAAATATCCAACGGGATGACTTAAACCCTATTGAAGAAGCCAAAGGTTATCAAAATTTGATGGGAGCCTTTGAGTATACTCAAGAACAGTTGGCCCAGCGATTAGGGAAAAGTCGAAGTCATATTGCCAATCTATTACGCATTTTAAATCTACCGATTGAGGTGCAAGAGTTTATTTTAGAGGGGCGTTTGACTTTGGGACATGCCAAAATAATGGCGGGGGTCTCTGATCCGTTAGCCTGTGCCCGAGTGATGGTTGAGCAAAAAATGAGCGTGCGGGACGCAGAAGAATGGCTGAAGAGGGAGGGTAAGAAGGATATCAGAGTCATCAAACGCTCTGAGCACGCTTCGCAGGAAGAGCTTTTGTTACAAGAACAGCTGCATCAGATGATCGGCTGTGATGTCGTGGTGAAGGCCGGAGAAAAAGGCGGAGCTATTAAATTGACGTTTTCGTCCTTAGGACAGATGGAAGACTTTATTGAAAAAATGCAAGAAACTTTTAAAAAAGAGGGAGATTTGTGATGCGTTTTATCCTAGCCTCTTCTTCCCCTGGGCGTAAAAGATTGTTCGAATTGTTTAATATGCCTTTTGAGGTCTATTCTCCGTCTTGCGATGAATCTGAAAAAAAACAAGAAAAACCAAAAGATTATGTCAGCCGGGTTGCTTTGATGAAAAATGAAGTGGCGGCGGTGCAATTTCCTGATGCTTATATCCTTAGTGCCGATACTGTTGTAATCGTAGGAAGAAAAATTTTGCACAAAACTCAAAATCGCGAAGAAGCTTACCAACATTTGCAACTGCTTTCTGGACGCAGGCATTGTGTGTATACGGCCATAGTCTTACGCCGACCAGATCAAAAGATTTTTTCAAAATTGGTGCAGGCTAAAGTCCTTTTCAGCATGTTGTCAGAAGTTCAGATTCAGAATTTTTTAAACACCCAAGAATGGGAAAATAAAGCCGGAAGTTACGATGTTTTAGGGACAGCTTGCTGTTTTATCCGTCAACTTATCGGGAATCACACAACCATTCAGGGACTCCCGATGTTTCAGCTTTCTCAACTCTTAAGAGGAGTTGGGCTTATCCCTTAAAAAATTTAGATCGTCCCGTTATAATCAAAAGCAAAAGGAGCCATAGGCATAACCGAAGAAATGGCATGTTTATAGAGCAACTGGATAATCTGATCCTTTTTTAACAAGAAGCAAAACGAATCGTAAGCAATGATACAACCTTGTAACTTGATACCGCTAACTAAAAAAACAGTGACAGGAATACTTTTGGCGACCATTTCTTTTAAGAAAGCATCTTGCAATCCACTGGCCATTTTTTTAGAGCTTGCGATCAAGGGATCTTTTTCGCAAGAAGTATTGGTTTCAAACATTTATTTTCCTTTATGAACAATTTGTTTTTTCATTTTGACTGTTTTTTTCAAAAATCTCAACCAGCATAGCGTAGAATTCTGCGCAATTGTTCGCCTGTAGAATAGGAGCTTCTTGATATAAGCTGGCGTGTAATCCCACAGATACAGGGTAACAACCTGCTTTGTGGGCACAGGACATGTCGACTTGAGAGTCGCCCACAAACCACACTTCTGAACCTGGTTTTAAAGAGGCTTTTTCCAGCGCATATAATAACGGAGCAGCCGAAGGCTTATCTTCCTTTGCTTCTCCTGATCCTACGATGACTTTAAAAAAGTGTCTCCAGCCGAAATGGTCTACTTCTAAGTTCAGAAAAAAACTTTCTTTGTTGCTAACGATCCCCATAGGAATGTTGTTTTTCTGCAGCAATTCTAAAATACTGGGAGATTGAGAAAAAAATGACAGAGCTTCCAAGCGATATTCTCTGGCAATCTGATAAAACAGATCGACTCCCTTTTTCCACTCAGATGGCATTAAAATCTGGGCAAAATAATCCTTCAAGGATAAGGAAGGAGAGTCCAAATAGGCTTCAAAAGTAATAAAGGTATGGCCCAATTGGCGCATGACTTCAGAGATGATTTTGTAGCCTTGGGCTGCTGTGTCTACAAGAGTTCCGTCCCAGTCAAAAAATACAACTTTTGGGCAAGAAGGTAAGTTTTTCATAAAAATCCGACAAAAAGAGTTGCGGGGGCAGGATTTGAACCTACGACCTTCAGGTTATGAGCCTGACGAGCTACCAAGCTGCTCTACCCCGCACTGTTATTCTGTCTTCTGAGAGATTGTTTGTCAAGTTTTTTTTTAAAATTTTTTAAATATTTTTTCAACGTAGGCGTTTTATTGGAATACGTTGTTTTTTTTAGAAAAAAGGCTTATGATAGAAGTAGAATAGCTAATAAAAGGAGCCATTATGGACCGTTCTAAAGTTTTCAGTAGGACTTCAGTCGATGTAGGTTTACGCCAGTTCATGCTGGGAACTTACAATTATATGGGGCTGGGTTTGGCCTTAACCGGAGCTGTGGTTTTTTTAATTAATTCTGCTCCTTTGGGGATCAAACAGTTTTTCTTTGGAATTCAGTTGATCACTTTGATTGCAACCATCGGGGTGGTGCTCTATTTTAGCCGTGCGCTTACTCGGATGTCGGCTCTGAGGGCCCAGGGTCTTTTTTGGGCTTACGCAGCTTTGCAAGGAATTACTATTGCAGGGTTTGTAGGCTCATATTCTGTTCCCGCTGTCACGCAGGCCTTTTTTGTCACAGCTCTTACCTTTGGGGGAGCCAGTCTATACGGTCATTTAACCAAAAGAGATCTTTCTTCGATGGGATCCCTGTTTATGATGGGGTTGATTGGGTTGCTTGTGGCAGGTTTAGTCAATGTGTTTTTAAGAAGCAGTGCTATAAGTTTTGCAGTTTCTGCGATCAGTGTTCTGTTATTTACAGGCTTGACAGCTTATGACACCCAAAGGATTCGTTCTATTTATTTCCAGCTTCCTTATGATCAAGAGACCAGAGAAAAATTTGCAGTATTAGGAGCTTTGAGCCTGTACATGGATGTGTTGCAAATATTCTTGTCTTTATTGCGCCTATCTGATAACCGTGACTAGGGAAAAAATTCGCCAAGAGTTGGAAGTTCTTTTTGAAAAAGCGATGGCTTCTGGCAACGTCTCAGTAGCTTTGAAAGCCAAAGAGATGATATTAAAACTTTGCCAGTCATCAGAGAGGGATAAACCTTACAAGCCTTTGTCTCAATGGACGGACCAAGAAATTGAAATGTTCGTCCTTGAGCTGGAAAAAGACAATGTAGGATCGGAAAGCTGATTATTACAGAAAGGCTTCATTAAGTTTGAATGTGTATCTACTTAAAAAAAACCTATATCCTGCTTTTTCTATGCTTTTTTGATCGTATTTATGAAGGTTCGGGAATAATCTAAGGGGAGGGTATCAATTTCTCTATTGTTTTCCGATCAAATGATGTATATTTATTGTCCACTCAAGAACTTACCAATAACAGTTTTGAAAAAATAAATAAAGATTAGAGTTTATTATAAAAACTTGTTAAATTCAGTTCTGAGGTTGTTTTTGTGATTGGGCCAGACGCCATTGATCAATTTTCTGATGATGGCCCGAGATCAGAACGTTTGGAACTTGCATCCCCATCCAGTTATAAGGACGGGTATAATGGGGATGTTCTAAAAGGCCATCACGAAAACTTTCACAGACTAAGGACTCGGTATTCCCCAGAACACCAGGAAGCCACCGTATACACCCCTCAATCAACATCAAGGCAGGAGCTTCTCCTCCACAGACCACAAATTCGCCGATACTCACTTCCTGAAAATTCCAAAAATCTAATACTCTTTGATCTACTCCTTCGTATCGCCCACACAGAAGCACCAAATGTTGTTGCGCAGACCATTGCTCTAAATGTTGTTGCTGCACTGCAGTTCCTTTAGCAGAAAGATACAAACATAAAGGCTTTGGATCTATCTTTCCAATTTTATCATCAAGAGCATGATGAATGACGTCTGGTCTCAACAGCATTCCTGCTCCTCCACCATAACAAGGAGCGTCAACAGTTTTTCTTTGTCCAATGCCGTAATCTCGCAGACATACCACTTCTAAAGACCAGAGTCCTTTTTCTAAAGCTTTTCCCAACAAAGAAAGAAACAAAGGCTGAAAAAAATCAGGAAAGAGGGTCAAGATGGTAATATGCATCAAAAGAATTCGTTCAGATTTATCCTAGTATAAGACAGGTTTTTTTCTGCATCAAATCAGCTGACCTCATTGGATAAAAAAAAGGATTTGAATAATAGGTTAAAGCATTTAACAGGTTCCCTACAGAACTTGTTAAGGAAAAAAAGACACCAGAGTTGTTTTGAAAGCCTGGAGATTCTGCAAAATGTGCCATTGTTTTCTAAAAGATTCTAGAAATTATTTTATAACGTGCTTTCCGGGGGCTTTTGTATGAAACCAACTTAAAAGAGGGGCAGAAATCATAATAGACGAATAAGTTCCTATGATGATGCCGACAAATAAAGGTAGACTGTAAGCGGCAATCACTTCTCCTCCTAAAAGATATAGCAATCCTAAAGCCAGCAAAGTTGTGGCAGAAGTCAGGATCGTCCTGGAAAGAGTTTCGTTGATGCTCAAATTAATCAGTTCGCTCCAGCTAAGTGTCTTGCGATATCCTTTGTTTTCTCTCAGACGATCAAAAATGACCACAGTATCGTTAATAGAATAGGAAATAGTAATCAAGAAAGAGATAATAGCCCCTTCATTAAATTCCATGCCGAAAAAACAGAAAAAGGCTAAGATCCCAGCACAATCGTGTAAAAGGGATAGCAAAGCAGAGAGCGCGAAAGACCACTCGAAACGAAACCATACATAGGCAAAAATAGCGATCATAGCCCAAAAAGTTGCCCATGCACTGCTGTTGATTAATTCCTGGCCAACTTTAGGACCAATAGAATCTATTTTACGATAGACTGTTCCTTCCCCTAACACTTTTTTCAAAGTTGTAATGGATTCTTCAGATTTTTGAGAAGATTCCAGGCGAATCATCAGAGTGTTTTCAGGCTTTGAAATTTGTTGCAAAGTGACCTCTTGCTTAAGGGATTCTTTGAGGTCGCTGCGTAATTTTGAAAGGTCGGGAGCTTTTAAGAGCTGAGCTTCCACTAGGATGCCTCCTTTAAAATCAATGCCTACGTTTAGCCCTTTGAAAACATACCCCAACCCTGCCATTAAAAACATGCTTACCAACAACAAAATGGGCAGCATTTTAAAGCGTGTAAAGGAAATGTTTGGTGTGTGACGAAAAGATAATAAGCCCATGTTTAGTCTCCTTAAAGAGGTAAGGTTTTTCTTGGATATTTTTGCAGCCAGAAGTTAGCTAAATTATGCGTTAAAGACAAAGCCGTAAACATTGAAATTACAATGCCTAAGGCCATTGTGATAGCCAAGCCTCGTACCGGACCTGCCCCAAAGCCATACAGCAATGCGGTTCCAATAAGGGTGGTGAGGTTAGAATCGACAATGGAATTCATGGCTCTGCGGTAACCTGAATGAACGGCAGTGATGACTTTACGGCCTAGGCGGAGCTCTTCTTTGATACGCTCGTTAATTAAAACATTAGCATCTACGGCCATGCCAATGGTTAAGGCAATTCCTGCAATGCCAGGAAGCGTCAGAGTCGCCCCCAGAGCACTGAGAGCCGCCATCAAAAACAATAAGTTAAAAACAACTCCAATCACAGATAGAAGCCCGAAAAAGGAGTAGGACAAGATCATAAAAACACAAACACCCAAAACGGCCCACAAAGTGGCCCAAGTTCCGTAGCGAATAGAGTCTTCCCCTAGACCAGGTCCCACAACTTTTTCCTCTAAAATATTTAAGGGGGCTGGCAAGGATCCGGAACGCACGAGCGCTGCCAGTTCCTGAGCCTTTTCAATAGAAGTTTCGCCTGTGATGACGGCATGGCCATCATTGATCTGATGTTTGATCAAAGGAGCACTGAGGACGGTCTGATCCAACACAATTGCGATGTACCTGGGGTCTCCTTTTTCAAAAGAAGCAGCCCCTTTTCGTGTAAGATCAGAAAAATACCGGGCCCCTTTGCTGCCAAATTCTAAAAATACTCCCGCTTCTTGGGCTCCTGTCTGAGCGTTGGTGTGGTAACCGGCTTTGGCTCCCGTCACGTCTTCACCGGTTAACAGTGCCTCATTTTCTAAGGGATAATCTCTGTTTTCCTTGTCTTTTAAAGTCACTTTCTGTCCTTCGCTTTCTTTGTTCCAGACCCATTGAAACGTTAACTTAGCGGTTTTTCCCAGAAGATTTTTGACCATTTGGGGATCGTGGAACCCGGGGACCTGAATGATAATCCGGTTATCTCCTTGAGTTTGGATGTAGGGGTCTAAAGTGCCTTGGGTATCAATACGGCGGCGAATGACTTCAATAGAGCGATCCAATGTTTTCTTTTTTAAAGTGATGACAGCCCTTGGGTGGAAAGAGATTGTTGCCTTCATCCGTTCTTTTGTTTGTCCTGCGGCCTCTGAAGAAAACGCGACAACCAGAGCCGGATCAATCTGAGATAACACCTCAGAGACCTGGGTTTGGCTGACGCCCGTGGGCAATATAAAGTTAACGTCCTCGGCTGTGGCGGTGATGCGGGTATAGGACCACTTTTTTTCACGGATTTGTTTGCGTAAATTATTGGCGATTTGTGTATATTGGTCGGAAAAGAAGCTATTAAAATCAGCTTCTAGGGAAAGGTCCACTCCGCCCCTTAAATCCAAACCCAAAGCAATGGGTCGATAAAAAAGCCAAGAAGGCCATTGATCTTTTGCCACAAAATTGGGCAATAACAGTAAGGTGCTGAAACACACCAGTAAAAAAAAAGAGATCAATTTCCAACGCGAGACATAGACCATCAGGATCCTGTAACCAGATAAGCTGGTTTATTCTGACACAATTAAGGCCTTAAAACAACCAAAAACCCTTTTAGTCCTTCTTTTAAGTACTCGGTTACGTAGTATTTTAACTTTCAATTTGTATAATATCTTAACAGTTAAAAACTATGAAATTAATGATGAAAGATGTTTTGACCCGTGGGGAATTACAAAAAATTTTTCAAGAAAAAATGCAGATTTCTGTCCGCAAAGCCAAAAACATCCTGGAAGTTTTGCTGGAAACCTTAAAAGAAAGTTTAATTGAGGAAGAAAAAAGCGTTAAAATTTTTTCTTTTGGGACTTTTTTAGTGCACTATAAAAAGGAACGAATAGGACGCAATCCTAGGACAAAAGAGGAAAAAATTATTTTGCCTAGAAGAAGCATTAGTTTTCGCGCATCCAAAGTCTTAAAAGAGAAAATTAATAGTCATTACCATTAAACTAAAAGAACGAAAATTTGGGTCTGTTTGCAGACTGGTTGCAAATTAAAAGGGCAGGCCTTAACCTTATAAGAGGTTTCGGTTCATGTTTTTCCCTTGTTTATTTTGTCGACCCATGCCCCTTTGGTAAATATTATTTTAAAGGCGGTCTCTTCAGCTTCTAAAGTCTTGGTGCGAGATTTTGGAGAAGTGGGATTTTTACAGTCTTCTGAAAAAGGGCTGGGTAGTTTTGTTGCTAAGACAGATAAACGGGCAGAATCCGCCATTTACCGCGTGTTAAAAGAACATTTTCCTAGGCACAATTTTTTGATGGAAGAAGCGGGGCGCATTGAAGCGTCTCCAGGATTAGAATCCTGGTTGATTGTGGATCCTTTGGATGGCAGTTCTAATTTTTTTCGGGGCATTCCTCATTTTGCCATTTCTGTGGCGGTACAAGAAGCCGGAGAGCTGGTGGCGGCGGTCGTTTACGATCCTTTGAAAAATGAAGTTTTTTGGGCCCATAAGGGGATGGGGGCCTTTTTGAATAGGACTCGGTTACGTTTGAATAGTCCCAAATTGTCTTGCCAACCTATGTTCAGTATGAATTTAAGAAGAGATCAAGATTCCGAATTGAAAGCACTGCGTCGGATCGAAGCTAAGGTGCGTTCTTTTGGGGTGACATCTTTGGCCTTGGCTTACGTAGCTGCTGGGCGATTTGATGGCGTTTTAGAGTGGAATCCCAACCCCTGGGACGTGGCAGCGGGGATGCTGTTGGTTAAAGAGGCGGGGGGACAAGTTAGTCACAAGGCCCCTTTTGAAAAGAAAAATGCTTTTATGGCTGGCTCTATCCCTGGATACATTCTTTTGTCTCAAGCACTAAGGACTGTTTAAGGGGGCAGGATGAAAAAGCTGTTAGAGTGGTTTTTAGAGTGCTGGAAAGGTTTTTTTGGTTCTGTGGGGGATGGGGATCGATATCGCTTAGGTGTGGGAATGATGCTTGTGAATTCCAAAAATCAGATTTTTGTGGGACAACGCTTTGGTCGTCCCGAGTGGCAGATGCCTCAAGGCGGTATTGATCATCAAGAACAAGGCAGCCCCGAAGGATTTACGCAAGCCGCTTGGCGGGAAATGGAAGAAGAAATAGGGACCCGCAAGGCTCTGTTGGTGAACCAAAGTCAGGGGTTTTATGCCTACAACTTTCCTAAGGGATGTTTTACTTTGTGGCGTTTGCGTTTTAAGGGCCAAAAACACAAGTGGTTTTTATTTTCATTTCAAGGGATAGACCAAGATATTAACTTAAAGGCGAGTCTTTTTCCTGAATTTGAAGCTTGGAAGTGGACTTCTCCTGAAAAGCTGCTTCAAGAATGCCCTTTCAGTAAGAAAGAAGTCTATCGCAGCGTTTTAAAAGAATTTGATGCGTTTTTAAAAGCAGAGCATGATCAAAAAGAGCTTGCCCCCAAACGTCATGCCCCAGAAAGTCATGTTTAAAACCACAGGAGCAGTACCAGAAGAAATGACAGAAAAAGTACCAGGCGTTGTTTTTTTAGGGCCAGGACGTTTTTCAGCGGCGGTTGCCTCCTGTATGGTGGGGGTTCCTGTGGCCGTATGGGGACGCAGTCAAGAATCCTTTCGCCACGATTTTTCGGCGGACAATCCCCAGGCTGTTCAAACCACCGATTTGACCTGGGCCTTGCAGCAGTTCCCTTATTGGATTTTAGGCTGTCCCGTTCAAAGTGTGCGGGGGGTGTTGGCTTCCATAGATTTGAGCTCTATTCCTGCGCCTGCCTGGGTGTTGAGCTTGGGAAAAGGGATTGAAGTGGGCACCGGCCTGCGGGTTAGGCAGATCATCGCCGAGTTTTTCCCTGAGGCCAGAACGGGAGTTTTGGCAGGACCGAACCTTGCGGCAGAAGTTTTGGCGGGCCATCCCTGCGGTATGGTGGTGGCCAGTGAATGTAAGAAGATGGCTGCTCAGGTTAAAGAGTTGTTGCAAAAACGGCCCTTGTTGGACCTGCAGGAAAGCGCCTTTCCTGATGAAGTGGAATGGTATGGGGCCCTTAAAAATGTGATGGCCTTTGGTTTTGGTTTGTTGATGCAATCAAAATTGGATCCTTTGAGCTTTGATAACCCAGAATTTTGTAATGCAAAACCTGATAACCCAAGAGCCGGTGATCCTGGGTCTTATAACCAAGCCCCGCATCACTTTGGCCCCAGTGAAAATGCCAAAGCCCTCTTCATGACCAAAGCTTTTGGGGAAATGCGGGGTTTTATGCAGCAGATTTTACAAAAGCCTTTAGATGAGCAGACCAGCTTGGGGTATGGGGGACTTGGAGATTTTATTCTGACTTGTTACGCAGCCAGTTCCCGCAATCGCCAAGCCGGGCAGCAATTTCCCAAGCCCTTACAAGAACTGTGCGAGGGGCAGTATACGCTGCAAGCTTTAAGAGGCAGTAGATTAGGGGAGGGTCTTACTGGGATACTGAACCATTTGGTTCAGGTGTGTTTCAAGGCATATGATCCAAGGTACCTAACCAAGAGCAGCTGACGGGGGCAAGTTCCCTTTGATCCAAGTTTTTTGCCTTGGTCTTTCTTTCTGGGGGTTTCCAGGCTCCTTTAACCTTCCAGAATCTTTTAATTTGCAATAAAAAAGCCCAAGGGAAAATCCCCTGGGCTTCGTTAAACCTGAAAGTCTAGAAATAGAACTCGTAAAAGAATTCAGAACTTAGGTTTCAGAAATTTTTATCGATTAGTTTCCCCAGACGATATCATTTCTATTGTTTTGGCGGGCGCTTCTGGATTCAGATCTGTTTTCCTGACCTTCGTCCATGTGGTTTCTTCTGCCTTCGCCGTCTTCACCTTCTTGTTCTGGGGCGTAGATTCGAGCATTTGTACGTGCCAACCAGGTATCGCTAGGTGCTCCTCCGTTTAGCAGCTGACGCATGTAGTAGGCGCCTGGTTTTTCTGCGGCCGTCAGTTCGTAGTGATCTTCAATAGGATCACAGCTGGCGGCGGCCAAAAGTTGTAATGTAAGGCTCTGGTTTTTTGTGTTAGCAGTGACTGCGTAATTTCTAGGTTCTGCTATCACGGAGTCTGTTGCTCTAAAGATAGCTGGTACTTTTGTTAAAATGTTGTCAATCAGCGTTTCATATTGCGTTCTTTTATCCAGATCAACGACAACAGCGCCAGTATTATCCAGTTTTTGGCAGGCGAATTGGAAGTTGTTATCACTTGTTATAGCATTTGTGGTGGGATGCGCAGCCAAAGCAGCGATGGTTTTACCTCCGTAAATCAAACGTCCCAATCCTTGGCGATCCATTTTGTAATCCAAGGCCTCTTGCAACAGTTGCAGGGCACCTGCTTGAGCTGTTCCCAGGGTTGTTAGTCCTGTGTAGGTTGCTGCTGTCAAAGGATTGGTTGGGTTTAGGGTATCCGCGTTGTCAAAAGAATTGCGGGACAGACTGTTTTCAATCAATCGGTAGGCTTTTTCGAAATTGCCCGTTAAGGTTTTTTTCAGTTCTTTGGAAAGGTCATCGGTGTTGTTTTTAATCACATTAAAGACATTGGTGATGACAGCAGATGTCTCTTCGATGGTCTTACTGGGATCTTTTAAGAACAGGGATTTTTGGAAATTCACCAAATTATCTAAGGCGCGGTTTTCTAAAATACTTTTGTATTTTGTTTTAAAAGCTGAAAAGACAGAGCCAGAAAGCTGATCTTCCATATTTAAGACACAGTTCGCAAAAGCTTCTAAAAGATCTGAATTAGAAATATCTCCCATAATACTTTGCCAGCTGTTCAATAACGTAGACATCAAAAGACCAGCGTTATCAGCGGGGAAATTGTCTTGAAGATATTTTGTAAAGTCGCTCCAAAGATCACCAACGGGGGTTTTGTTGGCAGGTGCGATGTCTGCTGGGGTTGCAGGCTTTAAAGAAGCGGCAGCAGCTTGCCAAGACAGGCCTTCTTTTTTAATTCTGTTTAAAAAGAATTTTTGTCCTTTTTTACCGTTGAGTCTTTTAGAAAAACGTTTAGCGACATTAACCCCCATTTTTTCTAAGGCATCTTTAAAGCTGAGGTTTTGAGATTTGACCAGAGAGACAAGATCTTCTGCCGAACTGATACTGGGCTGTGCAATCCCTTGTAATGCAGAGGATTCTTGGGCCGCAGAAGATTGTTTCTGCTTTGCCTTTGCTAAGAGCTCTATCAGTTTCTTGAATGGAGATTCTTTAGCCTCTGAGGATGTGGTCAGTGCTGGAGCTTGCAATGCAGCCCCTTGCAACGCTGGCCCATCGGCCCAGATTTTTGCAGATGTCATAGCACTGAATGCCAGTAATAAGGTGTGTAATTTATTCATTTCGTCCTCCAAGTTATCGGTCGCTTAGTGCACTGTTTGCTCTAAGCCCATGGTCAGATCATAAAAGACACAAAACACAATTTCAATATTTTTATTTGTTTTTCATAATAATTCACAGTATTAAAAAAATAAAAAGAAACCGTTAAAAGAAATTATGGGTTCGTTTTTTTAAACAAAATATTTTGCTCGCGAAAAGAAAAGTGGGCATATTTTCCAATAATAAGGTGGTCTAGAACTTGAATTTTAAAAGGCCCCAGAACTTCTACAAGATGTTGCGTCAGCAAAACATCTGATTTGGAAGGGGTAGGATCCCCCGAGGGATGGTTGTGGACCAAAATAAGGCCGGCTGCATTGACTTCTAGCGCCCGAGCCATCACATTGCGGGGGTAAAGAGCCACTTCGTCCAGAGTGCCTTTTTGAAAACTTTCTTCTTGAATCAGAAAATTTTTGCGATCTAAAAAAAAGAGGTGAAACGTTTCATAGGTTAAATGCCCCATCGTTAAATGACAGTATTCCAAAACTTTACTGAGGGAATTCAGTAAAGGACGACCCTGAATTTCTTTGATGATCAGACGGCGGCACAGCTCGCGCACGCACAAAAAACCCACAGCACAGGGGCTGTTTTTGGGATTGTGAAACACCGACCATAAAGAGCCGTACTCTTCCAACAGCTCTTTGGCCAAAGGCTTAACATCTTTGCGGGGATAAAGCCACCCTAAAAAAAGTTCTAAAAGTTCATAGTCAGGAAGGGCCCCAGGAGCACTTTGAAAGCGCTCTTTCAAACGAGAACGATGGCCCAGATAGTGGGGTTTTTTATCTGAAGTATTTGAATGATCTGGTTTTCCCAAGATATACCCCAGTTTTTCTTTTATTTAAATCGGTTTGCTAAAAAAAATCAATGAAATCTAGAGAATTTTTTCTGGACGCGCCTGTTTTCTAAAGCTTTAAAAGTCAAAAAACGAAAAAAATGCAAACACACGCAAACCAAGTTGTGAATAAATACCTCTAGTAATCACAAAGGCATAAAAGCTATAATGAAATTAGTTTTTTTGAGGCTGCAGAGGCCTCGTAGCTAGAGGAAAAATGCTAAATTCACAAACCCCTGCGATGGGTAAATGGCGAGAGCGATTGTGGCCGGTATTTTCGGACGAAGTTAAAATCTTTTTGCCGATGGTTGTTATCATGTTTTGGGTGTTGTTTAACTATACCACTGTCCGGAACTTGAAGGATTCTTTGTTAGTCAACGCTCCCCATTCTGGGAGTTTTACTCTTCCTTGGGTGAAGATGGGGCTTGTAACGCCGTGTGCAATTTTCACGGTAATTGGGTATGCTAAGCTCAGCAATGTGCTTTCTAGGCAAAAGCTTTATTACAGTACGCTGTTTCCTTTTGCAGCTTTTTTTCTTTTGTTTGCTTTTGTATTTTACCCTGCAAGGGCCTACTTAAATGCGTCGCCGGAGTGGATTGAGGCCACTATGTTGGCTTACCCAAAACTAGCTCCTGCTATTCCGGCGGTAGGGTATTGGTTGTTTAGTTTATTTTATCTGATGGCGGAGTTGTGGGGCAACGTGGCTGTGGCTTTGTTGTTTTGGCAGTTTGCTAATCAAATTACGCCCACTTCACAAGCCAAGCGATTCTACCCTATGTACGGCTTTTATGCCAATTTAGGATTGGTGGCTGCGGGTGTTCTGACAGGTTTTGGAGACAAGTTATTTAAAGAAGTTCGTTTACCGACCGGAGAGAAAGATTTTACAACTCAGGTGCAGGTCTATACAGGGTGTGTGGTTTTGGGCTGCCTCTTGATTGGACTCATGTATTGGTGGATGCATAAAGGCAATGTACTGACTGAGGAACAAAAATTTGGCGCTGGGAAAGCGAAAAAAGAAAAAGTAAAAATGAGCCTAAAAGACAGTGCTTTATTTTTAATGAAGTCTCGTTACCTTTGGTACATCATGGTGCTGGTATTGGCTTATGGGATCACCATTAATATCGTGGAAGTATTATGGAAGGAAAGTGTTAGCTTGTACTTTATTGATCCTGCGACGGGGAAAAAAGATCCTGGCGCCTATAGTTCTTTTATAGGAAAGAGCTTTATTGGGACAGGTTTGGCGACTATGCTGTTGATTTTAGTCAGTAAAAACCTTTTAAAAGTGGGTTGGTTGTTTGCGGCCAGTTTAACACCCTGGGTTGTTATGATTACCGGGGCGGGCTTCTTTGCATTCATGGTTTTCCAAGATCATCTAGCTGGTTTTTGTCAGATCATCGGCAGCAGCGCTTTGGAAGTCGCAGTCATCTTAGGATTGATTCAAAACGTTCTCAGTAAAGGAACTAAATACTCTTTGTTTGATCCTACAAAAGAAATGGCCTTCATTGTCGGGAACGAAGAAGAAAAAGTTAAAGGTAAAGCGGCGGTGGACGTTCTGGGTGGACGTGCCGGAAAGTCGGGAGGCAGTGTCATTCAGATTGTGTCTCAATTGGTGACAAAAACCATTTCAATGCCTCAGCTTAACGTTCCCATCTTGGGAGCGATATTGGTGGGAATCACCTTTTGGTGGCTTTGGGCTGTAAAGTCTTTGTCTGAAGACTATACAAAACGCTTGCAGGCGGCTGAAGCAGAAGCAGGGCCTAGCTCAACGCTCTAAGGAGTGATGGGGCTGTCCAGAAAAAAGGGGGGTGCTAAGCCTCCCTTTTTTTATATGTGAATAAGAGTATTGTCCAAAAATTTTTGTTCTTTTGAATAGCTAAAAATTTTCAAATATTGGCCTGATTTTAGGGCTTTTCCCATATTATTTGGTTTTGAACATAACATTTTTAAAATTTAAAAAGTGACTCTTTTCAAATATTATTTTTGTGTAGATGAGCTCTTTCAATAGATTTTAAGGTTTGATTTATCATTGACGGGATGAAGGGCGTTTTAAAAATGGTTCGGGGATCCTAGATTTGGAATCTGGAGATAAAAAATGATCGTTTTTACAAGAGTCAAAAAGAGGGTGAAGTTTCAGGTATAAGAACTTTGGCTAAAGTAAGGGCTCCAATTTCTTTAACCCCAGCCTGAAATAAAGTTTGGCTGCAGGCATTTAGGGTGGCTCCAGTGGTAAAAACATCATCGATCAAAAGAATTTTAGAGCCTACTGTGATGGGCAAAGAGCCTAATTCAAAAGCATTTTGTACATTAGCTGTACGTTTTTTTCGGCTTTGAATGCCTTGTGAGGGTGTTTGGCGAATACGTATCAGCCCATCTACAAAAACAGGAATTCCCGTATGGCGGCCTAACCAACAAGCCAAAAGAGCAGCTTGATTAAAGCCTCTCTGAGCCAATTTTTTCCAATGTAAGGGAACAGGAACAATTCCATTATAAGGGACGGACAGTTGCCATAACGGACTTAGCATCATTTGGCCCAAAAAGGGAATCAGCCATTGTTGGTGCCCGTGTTTAAACTGCATAATCAGATATTTGCTGTAGGTATTGTAGGTCCATACAGATCGATGCTTGTGAAAAAAAGGAGGTGAGAGGGTACACTGAGCGCACAAAGCGTGTTGTGTAAAAGGATCCAAAGGTTCACCACAGCGTTGACACAAAGAGCCTGTTAAATAGACAAATCGCTTCCAGCAATGACTGCACAACCCCCTGCTTTCTAGGACTTTATGACAGTAAGCGCAAGTCAGTGGTAAAACCACATTCAAAATAGATCGAAGCAACCCCATCAAGTCAAACGATTTTTTGCTCAAACCTTGAAATTCCCAAAAAAAAAGTGATAAAAGTAAACGAAAAGTTTAATCATTTTATAACATACTTATATAGTTTTCAAAAGGAGGACGCCGTGCGCATCAGAAAATTAGTTTTAGGAATAGTGCTGGCATGCAGCTGTGTCGTTGATGCCCAACCTATTCCTAAAAAAAGAAGATCCCGCAGGATAAAAAATTCTAAACTAAAAATTCAACAGAACTGGATTAGGAAGATTTCTGATTTTTTGGCAGATGATAAAAAAGCTGGACCTGTGTTGAAAAAACTCTTAATGAACTACTTTCAGATAAAAAATTTGGATAACAAATTGTTTAAGAAACTCAATGCCACATACTTGTCTTCTGATCGCAAGGAATTTTTGCAAGAAATTCTAAGAAATTTACCTGTTGATTTTAGCTTCAAGACACTTTTTAAAAATTTGCAGGCTTATAAATCTCAAAAAAAATCCGTAAAAACAGACACAGAAAAGTCCGTGGACAGTCCAACATCTTCGGCCAAACCTTTAAAAGACTGGGATCTTTTTGTTTCAAACTTGTACCAACCGGGTTACTATGTGAACGCCGTTGACCCCGGAAGTATTGCAGGACGGGCTTATCATTTTGAAAATCATCGTCCCAGGTATCCTACAAAAGGAGAGCAGATAGGCCAGTATATTGGGCCCGGTTCACCAAACAGGTCTTCGAGTAAGGTCAAAACTGGGCATAAGGATGACGGGAGGGCGGAAACCTTGGGGAGACGGCGGTCTTCGCGATTTTATCCCTAAAGACAGGAAGCGTGTTGTTTTTTTTGTGTTTTTTGGATATACTCCAAGCCTATGTTTGCACAGAGGGTATAGAAGATGACACACACGCTCCCTATGACAACTTATGGGTATGAAAAGCTTCAAAGAGAGCTTAAAGACCTTATGACCAACAAACGTTTAGATGTGGCCGCAGAAATTGCGCGGGCGCGCAGTTACGGAGATCTTTCAGAAAACGCAGAATATCAGGCAGCCAAAGAAAAACAGTACCAGCTGGAAAAACGCATTCGCGAGCTGGAAGATAAGTTGTCTCGGGCCCATATTGTAGATGTTGCGACGTTGTCCGGAACAAAAATTTGTTTTGGGGCAACAGTTATTTTGGTAGATGAAGATGAAGATAAGGAAGTTTGTTACCAAATTGTAGGCAGTGATGAGGCAGATGTGCAACAGCAGAAGTTGTCCATTGAATCTCGTCTGGCTAGGGCTTTAATTGGTAAAGAGCTAGGAGCCCGCTTTGAATTTAGCACTCCGGGAGGGGAAAAATCCTATTTCATTCGCTCAGTTGAGTATAAAGTGTGAGCGAGTTTTCTTTTCAAAATTTTGCTCTGGAGCGGTGGATAAGCATTCCTGGCTGTCAACAGAAGGGAGCATGTATAGGACTTGATTGGGGGAAGAAAAGATTGGGTCTGGCGGTCTCGGATGATGAAAAAAAGATCGCACTTCCCCTAAAAGTTCTAGAAAGAAAATCCGATAGATGGGTTTTTGAACAAATTAAAGATGTTTATCAAGACTATAAATGTGTAGGGATTGTTGTGGGGTGGCCTTTACTGTTGGATAGCACAGAAGGTAAAAACTGTCAAAAAGTTCAGCAATTTGTTCTACGGATGGCTGCTTTCAGCCCCTGGCCTTTAGCATTGTGGGATGAACGGTTAAGTTCTGGAGCTGTACAAGCTTTAAGAGGGGGGCATAAAGATGATCAAATCGATCATCACGCAGCAGCGGTGATTTTACAAGGTGCCTTGGACCGCTGGCATGGTTTGATGTCTGCTGCTTATGGGGCTTCAGAAGAGGACGTCTGATTTTGATACGTATCTTTAACCCAAAACAGAAAGAAAAAACTCGCTAAAATTGCTAACGGAATCAAAGCGATGGCTTTTTGATAGTCACCATAAGTATATTGGCCGGGGGTAGACAGATTTTTGTCGATGATGTGTCCCAAAAAATGCTGGCTGAAACCTGCAATAAACATAATTAAGCAATTGGTAAAAGCGCTGGCAATTCCACTGACGCTTTTGTCTACATGATCATTGGTCAAGGTAAAGACTAACACTTGAACTCCAATAGCCAGACCTGTGATGCTACATAGGCAAACTCCCAAATAAAAGGGAATATGTTTTGAAAAACATAAAAGGCTCATACTGAAAGCTGCGATGCAACCTCCTAAGAAGATAGTCTTTTTATAACTTTTTAGCCTTTTACACACAAAAGGCATGCATAGGCTTCCAACGGCAAAACTGACATAAATGGCTGTGGCACTTAAAGCTGCTTGTTCATGGGAAATACCGTAGGCACTTTGAATAAAAGGGATAGCCCACAGTTCGGCAAAAGCAATTAAAGGTAGATACAAAACACCCCCCACAATACCTGAAAGCCAAATTTGGGGATTTTTGATGACAAGCCATAAACTATAGCCTACGGATTGAGGGGCCTCTACCTCTTCTGAGATATTGGTAGAGCGGCAGGGATGATCGCGGACCACAGCCCAAATTAGAAAAGCTAACGCAAGTCCTCCGCCCCCTAAGAGAAGAAAAGGATGGCGCCACCCTTGTAAAGAAACAGCTTTTGCCAAAGGATATTCCGCAACCATACCTGCAAGGCACCCAATGGCGTTGGTCAGCCCTACCATAAAGGGGAAAAAAGTAGGGGGAAACCACTCTACGACCAAACGTATACATCCAATGAAGGCGCAGGCTGATCCTGCTCCGATAAAAAAACGGGCGATTAAAGCCACGTAATAATGGGGTGCTAATGCAAATAAAAAAGTAGCAGCCCCAAATAAACCACAGCAGGTGGCCAATAGCTTTCTGGGTCCCCAACGATCTACAAGAAGGCCAAAAGGGATTTGTAACGGAGAGTAGGCGTAATTATAGACGGCTGCCAAGGATCCCAGCTGAGTGGCAGTAAGCAGAAACTCCGCTGATAAATTTTCAGAAATGACGCCCAGAGAAGCTCTGACGATAATTTCGATAAAGTAAAAAGTGGCGGCCAAAACCCACATCAGGGTGCCCCAACTTTTAGAAAAACATTTCACCGTTTTCTCCTTTTCTTTTTAAGCAGGTTACTTGGAGTCTTTACTTCCTTCAAGAGGAACCTTGTTTTTAAAAGGCCATTCCTGATCGTTAGTCAATTTTTCCACGTGGTGTTGTTCCCAGGAATCCAAGTGTTGGAGTTTATTTTTAATCCAGGACTCTAAGGAAGAATTTGAAATAGAAAAATATCTTCTAAACAGAGTTATTCCCCACAATGCCCATAAAAAAGTACCCATCCCACTGGGATGCATGTGGCTCATCCCCAGCCCCAACATCAAAAAACCTCCAAAATAGACAAGGGCATCTTGATAAAACAATTTTCTTTCTGATCTTTTAAAGGCTTTAAGATTTGTCATAAGAATCCTCCTGATGATGTGGGTGCAAAGAAGTTGGAATTATTTTTTGGTAGTGCTTTTCCCAATGCTGGCTTGTTTTGCCCAGCACTATTTTTAAGTGAGCCGCAATATGTAAAGGGGCAGAGCGCTTCCATAAGAAAATTCCCCAACCTATTAGTAGAAGAATTGAAAAAGTCACTGGAGGTAAAATAGAAAAAAAAGATACAAAGCCGGTGATAAAAAAAATGATTATTTCTTGATAAAAGCCTCGAAGTTGCTTGACGTAATAGCGGGCATAGTGCGCTTGCATAATGGATTCAACTTTTTAAGGACCTGTTGTTATGATAGAGGGGTAACTCTTAAAAATTCTACCTTCCTGTTGCTCTTCCTTTTGCGCCAACAAAAGGATCTTTATGCTTTAAAGAAAAGGTTTTGGGTTGAAAATGTGCCGTAAAAGAGGTTAGAATACAGGTTCATAAATAATTTTTGCTCGTGGGAAAGTATTCCGGTGCTGTTGTAGCTTTTTCACGTCAAAGGAAACTGGAAGGAATCAAATGGTTTATACTCCCCCTGAATTTAATTTAAAAGATCTTTTAAAACGCGGTGTGCACTTTGGCCACAAGTCTTGCCGTTGGAACCCCAAGATGGCCCAGTATACTTTTATGGTCCATGATGGAGTGCATATTATTGATTTACCCAAGACAGTGGCTTGTTTGAAAAAAGCCCTGGGGGCAGTTTTTGAAACCATCCAAAACGGAGGGCGTCTTCTTTTTGTGGGAACCAAAAATCAAGCTAAAGACATTATTCGTCAAGAGGCTGAAAAATGTGGTCAATATTACGTCAATCATCGCTGGCTGGGTGGAACTCTTACCAACTGGCGCACTGTGTCCGCTTCTATTGATCGTTTGACTGAGCTGGATGAGAGGATTGAGTCTCCTGATTTTGTTAACTATACCAAAAAAGAACAGTTGCAGTTTTCCCGTAAACGCGACAAGTTAGAAAAAGCTCTGGGTGGTATTCGTTCTATGGGCGATCTTCCCGATATGGTTTTTATCCTGGACGTTTACCATGAAAGGACGGCCGTGTTAGAAGCGAAAAAATTGGGCATTCCTATTGTAGGTGTGGTGGATACGAACGGAGATCCAGACTTTATTGATTACGTCATTCCAGGAAACGATGATTCGGTAGATGCTATTAAATTGTACATAGAAGCTGTCAGTAATGCGGCAGTAGCTGGTCTTCAAGCTGAAATGGAAAAACAAGGCAAAGAAGTGAAAATCGAAGAGCCTTATAAAGATGCCGGAGCCATGAACCAGAATTTACTGGATGAATTGGCCGAAAAATTTACAGCTTCGGTCAAAAAAGAATCGGCCTAAAAAAAGTGGAGCGTTGAAGAAACGCTCCTTTTATGATGTTTAAAAGGAGGGAGCAATGAGTTCTATTCATGAAGGAATTAAGCAATTAAGAGAGACAACTGGGGCTAAAATATTGGATTGTCGTAAAGCTTTGCAAGAATGCGATGGCGATATTGAAAAAGCCGTGGAATGGCTGCGCAAGCATGGCGTTGCCAGTGCAGTCAAGAAACAAGACCGTCAGACTGGTCAAGGTGTGGTAGCAGCATTTTCCAAGGGATCTAAGGGAGTTCTTTTAGAAGTCAACTGCGAGACAGATTTTGTGGCTAGGAATGAATTTTTTCAGTCTTTGGTCAAAGAGTTATTGGAACAGGCCCATGAGCTCTTTCCGGTTTCTTTGGAGGTTTTTCATGAAAAAGGCGTAAGAGAAAAAATTCTAGAAGCTGTTGCTAGAATAGGGGAAAACGTTGTGTGTACGCATCTGGATGGGTTAGAAGTTCCCTCTGGCGTGGTTGCCAGCTATGTTCATGGTGCCGCAGGGCCAGGGATGGGCAAAATAGCTGTTTTGGTCGCTTTGGAATCAGAAGGGGCTGACGAAGCTCAATTAATGGAACTGGGTAAAAAAATTGCTATGCACGTAGCTGCCATCAATCCGGCCTATTGTCAGATTTCAGAAGTTCCTGAGGATGTTGTTAAAAAAGAAGAGGATATTTTAAGGGCGCAGTTGCAAGAAAGCGGGAAACCTCAGGAAATTGTTGAGAAAATGATTCAAGGACGTTTGCGGAAATTTTTTGAGGAATGTGTTTTAGAGCAGCAGCCTTTTGTGTGCGATCCTTCTAAGACTGTGCAAGATGTGCTGAAAGATGCAGAAAAAGAGATGGGAAGTGCAATACGTTTGGCAGCAGTACGACGTTTGGCTTTAGGACAAAGTGTATGATCGCCAAAGGCAGTCGTATTCTTTTAAAACTTTCCGGTGAGGCTTTGGGGCGTGGACAAGGTTTGTGCCCTGATTTACTGGAAAGCATCTGTCAGCAACTGGTTCAGTTGGCGGATTATCAATGGGTGATTGTCCCCGGAGGGGGTAATTTTTTTAGGGGTGCACATCAAGAATGGTGCCCCCGGGTGGTTGCAGATCAGATTGGCATGTTGGCTACGGCTATGAATGGGCTGGCTTTACAGGCGGCTTTGAAACGGCAAGGGGGGCGTAGCAGCGTGCTATCTTGTGGGCCTTGTCAGGGGGTTGGAGAGCCTTACTCTGCGCAAAAAGCTTGGCGTGCTTTAGACCAAAGAGAGGTGGTTATTTGTGTGGGGGGAACCGGTTCAGGGTTTGTGACCACCGATACAGCTACGGTTGTTCGAGCTTGCGAGCTAGAATGTTCTTCTGTTTTAAAGGCCAGTTCAGTCGATGGTGTGTACGATCAGGATCCTTTTAAAAATCCTGAAGCCGTCTTTTATCCCCAGATTCGATATTCTGAAGTTTTAGAAAAAAAACTAGAGGTTATGGATCAGGTGGCTTTTGCTTTAGCAGAAGAAAACAACAAAGATCTTTATGTGTTTTCCATTTTACAGGAAAATGCTTTGGTGCGATTTTTCGAAGGGAGCCTTAAGCACACTAAAATCAGTCTGCAATGAATCCTTTTAGAGTTTTTCAGTTTTTCTTATAAAATCTGAAAATCAATATACCATTTAGTAGGCCTTAAAAAGACAAAATTTAAGAGCTCTTATCCTATGAGCATGAATAGAAAGGGGTGTAAGAGACATCTGAAGTTGTGTCCGCTCTTTTCTGACGATAATGACACATTTTGTTTACTGATTGACTTTTAATCAATCTATTTTCTTTTTATCTTCTTTTCTTCATACTGTAGAAGAGTGCTTAAAAAATTCCTAGATAATGGCCCCTTTTTCTGTTCCGTTGATTGCTCTTGCCCCTATGGCAGGGGTGACCGATCTTCCTTTTCGCAAGATGGTGCAAAGTTTTCCTGGGGTTGATTTGGTCTTTTGTGAAATGTTGGCCAGCTGGGCTATTATTCACCAGGCTAAAAAAACTCTTCAAAGAGCCAGCCTAGATCATAACCTGGGGCCTCAGGCTATGCAAATTGTGGGAAATGATCCGGAAATGATGGCCCAAGCTGCAAAATTAGCAGAAGATTTAGGGGCTTGCTTGATTGATATTAATATGGGATGTCCTGCCAAAAAAATTGCTGTGAACAGTTATGCAGGGGCAGCCTTAATGCAAAATGAAAAACTGGTCGTAGAGATTTTCAAAAAAGTAGCGGGCGCTGTGAAGGTGCCTGTTACCGTCAAAATGCGCATGGGGTGGGACCATCATCACCTGAATGCTTTAAAGATCGCCCACATTGCCCATCAAGAAGGTTTGGCTTGGGTCACTTTACATGGCCGTACACGCTGTCAATTGTTTACAGGACAAGCAGACTGGAATTTTATTGGGCAATTTCAAAAAAGCTGCCCTTTGCCGGTCATTGGAAACGGAGATATCACCCGAGTTCAAAAAGCCCAGGACTGTCTTCAGAGCGGAGTGCAAGGCGTGATGGTAGGACGGGGAACCTACGGTAGACCTTGGTTTTTATCTCAGATCGCCACTTTTTTGAAAGATCAGACTATTTTGCCCGAACCTTCGGCCCTACAGCAAAAAGCCATTGTTCAACAACACTTTACTGAAACCTTGGCCCATTATGGCAAAGAGCATGGATTGAAAATTGCTCGTAAGCACCTAGGTTGGTACAGTAAGGGTATTCCTATGGGCAGTACGTTTCGTAAGGAGGTCTTTGCCAGTGATTGTTCCCACCAAGTTCAAGCATTGATTGAAGACTTTTATTCTCGTTGGCATGAAGCAGGCCCCATATCTGTGGACCAAACGTGTTCTGCAGAGGTTGTATGAAAAAAAAATATATTCCTTTAGTTGGGGGTATTTTTTTAAGCCTGATGATTTTGGGTTTTTTTAACAGCGCGCATTTGCCCATTTTTTTCTTGATGGGGTTTGGTTTGTTGGTCTTAAATGGTTTTTTGGTTTATAAGATTTTTTCTTATCACCGACAGAGTCAGCGCAATCCTTTTCGATTAAAAGTCATCAGCGTATTTGCAAGCTTTGTCATTGTTCCATGCTTGATTATGGCGCTTTTTTCTTTGATTTTTCTAGAGCTCGGTTTGCAAGCTTGGTTTCATGATCGCGTTCGTACAGCTCTGGATCGGGCCCGTAGCGTGGCTCAAGGATATTTAAAGGAACACACAAAAGTTTTAGAGTACACTACCGAGTCCGTCGTGACGTCTTTGAATATTTTCAGCGCCGAACTGGCGGCTTCCCAGGTTCCGCATTCTTCGGACGATTTTTTCAGCCTTTATAAAGATCGAGTCCAGTATTTTCTGAGTTTTTTTGAAAAGATTGCCCAATCCGAGATTGTCATTTTTAAAGAAGTGCCTCACCTCACGTCAAAGGGATGGATTTTTCGAGTCAACAAAGAAGTTTTGGCGCGTTCTCAATTGGCGGCTCCTTTACTTTTTCGCCTAGATTTGTTGACTCAAGAACAACTGAAAACAGCACGCATGAAAGGCGCTTGCTTTTTTTCTGAACCGACCGATGGTCGCACTTTTGCCGTAGTATCTTTAGAATTTTCTGATCCCGAGCATTTTCGAAACACGTATTTATTGATGGCCAAAGACATTGATAAGACGGTGATCGACGGCATTACGCATGCCAATGAAGCTATAGATGCTTACCAAAATCTTTTTTTCCAGCAACGAAAGTTTACGACTCAGTTTATTATTCTGTTTATTTTATTCAGTATATGCCTGTTACTGACAGCTATTTATGGAGGATTTCGCTTTTCGGAAGGGTTAACAGTGCCCATCAGTCGTCTTTTGAATGCGGCGCAAGCCATTCGTCAAGGACGTCTGGAACAAGTTGATCAGAAAGGTTTAACTTCTTTTCAAGAACTGACCAGCTTAATTCGTACCTTTAATGCCATGGTTATGGAAATGAGTTTGAAAGAACAACGTTTGACCATTACCAACCAACACCTTAAAGAACGTCATCAATTCATTAAAAATGTTTTAGCGGGCGTTTCTTCCGGGGTTTTGAGCCTGAATAAACAGGGACAGATTTTACTTTTTAACAATAAGGCTGAAAGTCTGCTCCCTTTAAAAAGTCCTCAGACCACACTCACCGCGCTTTTTCCTCAGTGTCAGCCTCTGTTTGAGAAAGCATTAGCCCAGCCCGAGCGAGCTCATGAAGCGCAACTGACCCTTTCCCATGGCGGACATCCCCGAATTTTTTATTTCTATGCGACAGCTTCTGCAGATTTAGATAGTGTGATTGTCACTTTTGATGACATTACCAACTTAATCTTAGCCCAAAAAAAAGCAGTTTGGCAGGATGTAGCCCGGCGGGTGGCTCATGAGGTGAAAAACCCCCTGACCCCTATTGTGCTTTCTGCTCAAAGATTAAAAAGACGTTATTTGCCCTTGATTCAGAAAGATCCTCAGACCTTTGAAGAGTGCATTGAAACCATTATTCAGCAAGTTGAATATATTGGTCAGTTGATTTCAGAATTTTCTTCTTTTGCCCGTATGCCTAACCCTGTTTTTCATCCCAGCGCTGTGATGAAAATGATTCAGCGTATGATCACGTTTCAAAAAGAAGCCTATCCTTGGGTAACCTTTGAGCTACATACTCACAACATGAGCGCCCAAACCTTATGGAAGTGTGATGAAGGACAACTGGAACAGGTTTTTTCAAATGTTATCAAAAATGCTGTGGAAGCGATTACGGAAAAAAAAGATCAGTCGCAAGATTCATACCGGGGAATCATTACTTTTTCTATTATAAAACAAGCCAGTTCTTTGCAAATTTTTATTAAAGATAACGGTATTGGGCTCCCTCAAGATCCTCTTCTTTTTCTATGGGATCCCTATGTCACCACCAAAGAGCGAGGCACTGGTTTGGGACTGGCTATCGTCCAAAAAATCATTTACGACCATGAAGGCAAGATTCAATTATCCCAAGAAAATGAATACACCTGTGTTCATATTGAACTTCCAGAACTTTAAATTGGAATGTTATGTTTGTAAAGCCAGATCCTTAAAAAGACTTTTTTTAAAAACCTAAGACCCCTTTACTAGTGGAATGCTGAAACTTATAAGGTTGTCCCGAGGTCTTTTTGATGAAATGAGCAGCCTGACAGGCTTCGGCAAATCCTGTGAGGATGAGCTTGAGTTTATGAGGGTAAGTGACACAGTCCCCTGCTCCATAAATACCTGGAATGTTGGTCTGACCGGTGGCAGGATCAATTTTTAAAGTACCCTTTTCAACGTCTAGTCCCCAATCTTGAAAAGGACTTTTTTGGATGTCCAGACCAAAGAAGGGCAGTAAATAATCAGTCTCTATCTCTACAACAGCCTCTTGGTCGTCCACAAGAAGAACGGCTCTAAGTTGTCCCTGTTGTCCCTTTAGGCCCGCCAGTTGAAAAGGGACCATTAACCGTATGCGTCCTTCTGCAATGGCATCCTGCAACTTTTCTTGACTGTGGTCCTGCCCCTTAAACTGGTGGCGACGGTGAATTAAAGTGACTTCAGCACTGGTGCTGAGCTCTAAGGCCCAATCTAAGGCCGAATCTCCTCCTCCGGCAATAAGAACGCGTTTATTGCGAAAAAGCGCTGGATCAGTAATATGATAAAAAATACTCGATCCTTCAAAGTCTTCAATTTCTTTTAAAGGAGGACGCTTAGGGGTAAATTGCCCCCCGCCGGTACAGATCAAAACAGCACTGGCTTGAAGAGATTCTTGGTCTGATAATTGGACCAAAAAACCCCCATCTTTTTGAGGTAGGAGTTTTTGAACTTCTTTTTGAAAAAAATAGCGCGGCTTAAAAGGAGCAGCTTGTTCTTTTAATTGTTCAATCAAGTTCTTGCCGGTGATGGCGGGATAAGCTGGAATATCAAAGATAGGCTTTTCAGGATATAACGCCATGCACTGGCCTCCGGCTTCTTTCAGGGTGTCTATCACATAACAGGGAATGCCCAACATGCCACAGGCAAATACTGAAAAAAGCCCTACTGGTCCTGCTCCAATCACCACTACTGGATCTATCGTCATTGACTTAAAAATATCCCAAAAAAATAATTTGACAGTGCCGGGTATCGGATTTGAACCAACGACCTACTGATTACAAATCAGCCGCTCTACCAACTGAGCTAACCCGGCAACTATTTTTTATTATAATAGCTTATTGGGGCAAAATAAAGGTCTTTCAAGCTCAAAAAAGCTTTCTTGTGAGGTAAAAGTGTTGCTTTCCTCTAAAAAACTCGCAAAAAAGCGATCTTCAAGAATCTTCCAACTCGCTTGTTGCTTCCGGAACGTCTTTCTCTTCATTGTCTAACTCCTTTATCGTAATCTCTGGTTCTTTAAAGTTTTTTGTCACATCAATGATTTTTAGACCACCGTCTGATGATCTTTCCTCTTGATGAATACTGACGTTGTGGTTGTTTCCTTCAGACCATTTATGGATAGTACGAATAGACTGGGATTTTTGTTTTTTTGGTTTCTGAGTAAAATCTTCTTGAGTCCTTTGGAAAAGATCCTGCGCTGTTTGCTGCAGGGCAGAAAAGCCGCCTGAAAACACAGGAATAACATACTCTTGAAATCTTCCCAGGCCTTTTTCTCCCCAATCATAAGCGGAGTCTAGGGCTGATTCTAGGGTTTGAGAAGACTGTTGTTTGGTTTTTTCCCACCAATTTTTTAAAAGGCTGCCCACCTGTTCCAAAACGCCATTTTCTATTTCATCTTCTGAGTCTTCTGCAGAATCTTTTTCGAGAATGGATTGTTTAGAGGTGACGGGACATCCAGACTTTGGACATCTGTTAGGCTCTGAACAATTCTTAGCAAAACCAGGAACGTTCAAGAGAACAAAACATAAAAAAAATTTAAACATTTTTATTTTTAAAAAACTTCACATAAAAATACTAGAAAAAAATAGATAAAAAATAGTAAAAATTTAATTGTAGAATTTTTCTGTCTGAAAATTTTCTAATATTTTTTTAGGGTATGGCTGTTTAGCTTAGCAAAACAGTGACAGAGTAAGATCCTTTAGGGGGTTGTCCTATAATTCTTTCTTTGTATTTGGGTAGACTGGAAACCGGAGTAACTTGTGATCCTTGACCTGCTTCCAGAGCTTTGACAGCAGAAGCAGAGGCGTATAGCATTTTGGATGGATAAGGGGTTAAGTTGAAGGGGTCTGAAAAGCCTCCGGCAGATTGTACCAAAGGATCTGGATAAGGAGGACGGGCGTTGAGCATGTTCGTTATCGTATGAATATCGCCGGGGCGGGCCCATAAAGGAGGGGTCATAGAAAGTATCAAAAGTAAAAAAAACACGTTTTAATAAAGTTATATTTTGAACAATATAACTTATAACATTCAATAAAACGCAAAATAAATAAGATCTATTATTTTTTATTGGCTTTTTGAAAAAAATGTTTTTGAAGTAAACGAAAATGAGCCCAACTCAGAGCACGTCTTTGCAACATCAAAAAGCACCCAAGGAGAGCTATAAAGATTAATCCCCCTATTAAAGTTCCTAATTTGATGACAAAATGAGCCTCTTGGAAGATAGATAAACCTTTGGCCACCAAAAAAGATAACCCTGAAAGTATGCCAGTGACTTGCAATAAGCGCCCTACAAAGCGTCCGGTTGAAGGTAGTAAACGCCAGTTTTTTCGTGATACTAAATACCACATGATAAAAGTAACGTTGGTCCAAGCGGCTAAAGTGATGGCAGTAGCCAAACCTAGATGCTGCCAAGAGTTGACCAAAGCGAAGCTGAAAATGATGTCACTGATCACGTTCATGATGGAGCCATAAAAGGCGGCGTTATTAAACCCGCTGGCAAAAAGCTTCGTATTTAAAATTTTAATTAAAATATAGGCAGGAAGACCCAGAGAAAGAATTTTTAAAGTCAGAGCCATTTGTTGGAGGTCTGTAAAGGATAGTTTGCCCACTAAATGGCCAAATAAGGTGACAACGATAGGCAGAGCAAAAAAATACATGACAACTGCCGTCAGAGTGCTTAATATCAAACCCAAGCGTAAAGTATAGTTTTCACTGCGCCAGGCTTTTTCCCACGCTCCAGAAGCCATATGATGAGACAATACGGGTAGAAGGACTGTACTTAAAGAAACACCAATCAAACTGGCAGGTAATTGATTCAGACGATCTGCATAGTTTAAGTAAGTGATACCTCCTACAGAAAGAAAGCGTGCAGAGATGATAAGACCAATCAAAGCGTTGACTTGCATGACTCCTACACTTAAAAAAGAAGCAAAAAAACGCCTGAAAAATTTTTTTAAAGCTGAGTCCCATTGAGGTTTTTTAAAAGGAACCCAAATGCTCAAACGCCAACATCCCCACAGAGTCCAGAGCCACTGTAAAATGCCTGACAAGAGGACAGCCCAAGCAAACCAATGGGCATAGACCATAGGCAACTGGCTGCCTTTGATCCAACGCATCGACAGAACCCATGCCACAATAAAGAGGTTGCCCAGGGTACAAGAAAAGGTTACCCATCCGAATCGTCCATAAACTCCAGCAATTCCAGACCAAAAAGCCCCCAAAGAAATCAAGATAATATAGGGAAAGGTGATGCATCCTAATTCGAAAAAAAGCTGTTGAGTTTGAGGTTTGGCAGGAAATAGGAATTTTGTTAAAGGTTGGAAGTAGAATTCTCCCACAGCTACCAAAAGCAGCAACATTCCCAGTAAACACAATAAAACCCGAGAGGCAAATGCTAAGGCTTCTGTTGAACCTTTCTGATCTCTGATATGTGTAAAGGCAGGCACAAAAGCAGCTTGAAAGGCGCCTTCAGAAAAGACCCGCCTGAAAAAAGCAGGGACTTTTAAAGCCAAAGCCAAAGCATCGCTGGCAATCCCTACTCCTAGCAGGTTCAAGATAAAATAATCTCTTAAATAACCTGTTAACCGGGATAGGATGGTTAGAGCACTGACCCAAAAGGCAGAGCGTAAAAAGTTAATTTGCATGAGTTCCTCCCAGAGCACCAGGGAGAGAAGATTGAGACAAGCACGTCATTTGCTGAGCATGCTCTGGTGAAAATCCCAGACATTCTAAACCTGTGGCAGCCATTTGAATGCCTGCTTCTACGGCCTGTGGGATGATAATATGAGCTCCTAGTCCTGCAAATAAGATGGCTTGTTGATGGTTTTGGACCTGTACACAGGTATAGACATGAGGGAATTTTTTACCCACGGTTCTTACCAATTCCACACAAGCTTTTTGATGGCCATAAGTTAACAAGAAAAGCTTTGCATGAGCAATACCAATTTTTTTCAAGAATTCTAAGTCTCGTGCATCTCCTTGCAGGGCTGCGTACCCTTGCTTACGGGCTTTTTCAACACGCAGGACATCATAATCAACCACCAAAAAAGATAACAAGTTGTGTTCTAAGATACGAGCTACTGTTTGTCCTACATGACCGAATCCGGCAATGATAATGTCATGTTTTTCTTGCAGGCTTTCTCTGGTGCCTTGAAAAGACCATTTTCTTTTTATTAAATCTAATAAAAAACGGACTCCCCAAAATGCCAAAGGCGTAGCACTCATGGACAGAAAGTTGATTCCTAAAAAGATTTGGACGTACTGAGGCCCTAAAAGCTTTTGTATATATTCTTGGCCTAGGAAAATCAACAGAAATTCACTGGTTCCCGACAGCAAACAGGCAATTTGAACCCCTGAAGTCCAGGATAGTCGCCAGATGAAACTGATACCCAGCATCAACACCCATTTTACACCTGTTAAAAGGGCCCATCCTTTCAAAATGGTTGGCAAAAACTTCAAACACATCGCCAGATCCACTTGCAGTCCTACTGCCATAAAAAAAGTGGCCATAAAGAAAGTACGCAAAGAATGAATTTCCCCTGCCATCTGATGACGCCATGGAGTACCTGCCAGCATCATGCCTAGCACGAAAGGACCTGCTTCGGCAGATAAGCCCCAGTACTCCCCCCACAAGCCCATTCCAATGACCATCAAAACGATACACGGCAGAACAAAGTCACCTTTTTGATACAAACGAAATAATTTTTCTACGACAAAAGCCAGAATTTTAAGGACAGGCACTGTCAAGACAACCCCCAAAGCAAGCCAGCCTAACGTCCCCCAAGCTCCTTGGGTGTAAGGCCCGGATAAGACCCCTAAGCTGGCAAATAAAGCAACGGCTACTAAATCTTGGAACAGTAAAATACTTAAAGAAACACGCCCTACTAAGGTGGTCAGTTCGAAACGTTCCGCAAGCAACTGCAAAATGACTGCGGTGGAAGAAAAAGATAAGGCCAAAGACATTAAAAATGCCACTCCGGTGGGTTGGATTCCTAAAGCACCTAAGCCCCACAGGGCTAGGGATGAGGTGATGACTTGGCAAGCTCCTAAACCAAAAATATAATATCGCAGAGCCAATAAGCGGTGCCAAGGGACTTCTAAGCCTACCGCAAACAAAAAGAACAGGACTCCTAGTTCGCCGAAATAGTGCATCAAAGAGCTTCCTTTTAAAATGCCCAGGCCGCTGGGTCCCAAGACCATGCCTAAACCCAGATAGCCCAAGAAAAGGTTTATTTTTAAAGGACGACAGACCAAAAAAGCAACCAAGCTCCCTAGTAATAAGATACATACTTCGTAAATGGCGGAACTATATAGCATGCGAGTTTTTATGATCTTTCTTTTATTATTGGAAAAATGAAGCCATTTTTGCAAGATCTTTTTAATAAAAATATATAAAAAATCAAAAAAATAATAAAATACAATCATCTTGATCAATAAAAATAAATAAATAATTCGGACCTTATTCAATCTATTGAATTGAATATTTTTAAAATGCCCCCATTTTCTTTTCAAGTGAGGTGCTTTTATAATAAGGGTAGGTTGTTGTTTTTTTTCTATGTCTATTCTTCACTACCAAGCCGGTACTCTTTTTCAGGATTTGCAACTTGTTCAAAATCCTAGACCTGTTTACATTGACTTGGATTTTACCTTACTGCGCACCAGCTCGCTTTACTTTTTTTTCCCGCAAGCTTTAAAATACCTACCCTTTTGGATATGGGAAACGCCTTCATATTCTTGGTCTTGCTTTAAAGAATACATCAGTACTCGGGTTTCCTTTCAGGCTCAAACCTGGCCTTACCGCCCGGTTGTGTTAGAGTTTATTAATTTGTGTCGGACCCATCATATTCCTTGTTTTCTTGCCACCGGAGCCCATAGATCTGTAGCTCAAAAGGTGAACACTTTTTTAGGTTGCTTTCAGGATGTTTTTGGCAGCACAAGGGAATGTCATCTTGTGGGGCAGAAAAAGGCAGATCTGATTTTAAGTCGAGGTCAACCTTTTACTTATCTTGGGGACAGTACTCAAGACTTCGCGGTGTGGCAGAATGCTTTGGAAATTGTGGCCTTAAACCCTAGTTCTTATGTGCAAAAGCGTCTAGAAAAATGCGCCTTAGATTGGTCCAAACCCTTGCACCTTGTTTATGATCAAGTCCCTTGATTTATAGGGTAAAAAAGTTATAATGATATAGAGTATTGCCTCCTTCGTCTAGCGGTCAGGACATCGCCCTCTCACGGCGGCAACAGGGGTTCGATTCCCCTAGGAGGCGCTCTGAGTAAAAGAGATTTTGTTCCCTTGTATAATTTTCTGTACCATTTTAGCTGGCGTTTTTTTGCTGCTTTGATTTTATGGCCCGTTTGTGTGATGGCTGAAGATATGGTGTTTTCACAAGAAAACATGTCAGAAGTGATTCCTCCTTTACCATTAAAGCCTTTTGTAGGAAAGACACCTCTGCATCTTTCTTGCAAAGATGTTTTAATCGGAGCCCTTACCCAATCTCCCTCGGATCCCGACGGGAATTTGATTTATGTGATGACGTATACTTTTTGTATGCAAGAACTTGTTTTAAAGACTTTTTTGGAATACAACCAGGCCAATCACTTGAATATAGAGCCTATTCTTACCAAAGAAATTAATGAGGCTTTGAGTGCGGTTTCTAAGATGGTCTATTCTTTGTTGTGGGCCAGTCGCGGTGTAGAGGTGGCTTTTACAAAAGGAGATCTGCGACAAAAGCTGAATAAAGAACAAGCATGGCGTCAGGAAGAAAACAATAAATTTAATTCTTATTCAGATGAATAGAAAAATTTTTTTAGTATTTTATTAGATATATATTCATTCTCTGCTGTTATGATACTGTTATAAAAACATTTTGGAGAAAAAACATGAAGATCGTAGCTTTTCTGTTAGGCTTTTTTGCTTGTGGGGCGTCTGCTTTCGCAAATTGTTGTGGCGATGATATCAAAACTCAAGAAAAGGTGAGCTGCACCTCTTGTGGCGTTTGCACAAAATATGTGGAAACCGTAAAAGTTGGTTGCGATTGCTGCTAATTTTTTAACGTTGGTGAATTGTTGCAAGATTTCTTACGAACTCAAGATCTTGCAGCAATTTATACCCTGCAACAATTTATAACTTGCAGCAATTTTTTTGAATAGGTTGCTATTTTTTATCAAGAGTGATATTGAAAATAAAGTTAATATTTTAGCAATTTATATAAGTGAAGCGTAAATTCCTATTAATGATTCTGTTGCTATCTGGGAAAGAGATTTTTGCAGGTATGGATTTGAAAACCTTGTTGGTTTTGGGTGCGGGCAGTTCTCATGGTAAGGAATATAAAATTGATGTTTTTAAAGAACTGAGGGGGCATGCTCAAAGAGTTGTTTTAGTCGAATCGCCTCCTAATCCTTTAATTCCGGACCTCCAAAAGCAGGGTCTTATCGATCAAATTCTTTTCTTTGAAGAAAAGACTGTTGATGACGTTAATCTAGCAAAGGGTACTTTATTAAAAAATTTACAAGAACAGGGTTTAGAGCCCGATGTTATTTTTACTGTCAGGGAAGAATGGTTGCAAATTACTTCTTTATTAGCGGAATTTTTAAATCTTTCGCATCATCCTGTTCAAGCCTATCAAAATTCTCAAGATAAATTTAGGGCTCGGTCTATTCTTAAGGAACAAGGGCTTTCTTCTTGTCGCGTCCAAAAAAGTTCTTTATTAGATTTGAAAGAAAATGCTGTTGCTTTTGGGTATCCTTTTTTTGTGAAGCCTTGCAGTGGCATTCGGTCTGAATGGAGCCGTTTTGTTCAAGATGAGTCCTCTTTAGAGAACTACACAGATGGGATCTTAAAAAATTCCAACAAAGATAAATTTTTTATTTTAGAAGAAATTTTAAAAGGTCACGAAGTGGACGCAGATATTGTGAGCGAAAAAGGCGAAATGCTTTATGGCAAAATAAGTGATAATTTTCCTATTTTTCATCCTTTTGCATTAGAAACAGGACAACTGTCTCCCTCTATTTTATCAGATGATGTGCAAAAAGAGGCTTTAGATTATGCCTTAAAAGTGGCTCAAAGTTTAGGGTATATCTATGGAGTGTTACATATTGAGCTCATGGTTCAGCCTAATGGACAAATAGAGCTTATTGAATTGAACGGACGGCCTGGAGGAATGTATATCGCCCAGTGGCATAAAAAAATTTGGGGTGTAGACCTGGTTCAGGCTCAGCTGGCATTATTTGCAGGATTACCAGCTAAACCGTTTGTAAACGAAGTCCCAGCTCAGTGTGCTTTGGCCCAGCTTTGCGTGACAACCTATGATGGGTCTTTTCATTCTGATCAGTTCTTGGAAAAGCCATTGAAAGTTATTGAATGGGCCAACCAAGAAAATTACATCACAAGCAGCAGTTGGGCAGATTTGTGGGATGAATGTCCTTTTGCTTTTGATGCATCTACCTCAGGTCATTGGAATGTAGGCCAAATTGTGGCGTGTACAGCCACACCTCTTCAAAGTTTGAAGCGTTTATGGGAATTGTACGATCAAGCATTACCGTGCGTGACCACAGATTGCAAAAAGATTCTAAGTTCCCCACAAGCCTTAATCCGTTTTTGTGCTTTAACTCCGGATATAGAGCGCTTTTTTATACGTCAGGGACAAAATTCAGATATAGCAGATATTCAAAAAGTTCTCGTTCATTTGACCTCTAGGGCCCAAGGTATTATGCCTGCAAAGTTACCGTCTTGCCTTAAAGTGTGGGTGGCTTGTGACCATTTTCGTTCTGATAAAGTGATAGGATCCATTTCTGTTAATATTTTGGAAAATCTACGACCTACAGGAATGGAAAAAACAGCTTATTTCACTGATCTTGTTGTTATTCCTGAATACCAAAAACTGGGGATAGGTACGATGCTTGTTCAAAAAGCCATGACTGATATGAGTAAATCGGGTATTTCTAAACTATCTTTGGCCTGTGAATCTGAAATGGAAGAATTTTATAAATCCTTTGGAGTGCAAAAAGTCGCTTCATTCATGGTTTCGTATCCTTTTGATTTTTCAAAAAAATTTGATTCTAAGATGTTGTGGTCTGAAGGTGACTGGATATATGGTCAAAGTATTGTAAAGACGTTATGTGACCCTGAAAAGGTTCAGGTTGCACCGTATTACGTCTTAGAAACGGAGCTAGATTTTTCTTCTTTGCTTAATAAAGAGTTTTTTGTGAAGCATAGTCTGAGAGGGGAAGATTTTGTTGGGTCAGGGCAAAGAGGTTCTAACAGTTCTAGGGGGCGACGCTTTTCTACAAAAGACATGTCTGTTCCAGAGTTAAAAGAAAAAGTATCAGAACTTTTTAAGAAAAAACCAACTTTGTGTTCTAAGGTTATTTTGCAAGAAAAAATAAATCAATCAGAAGGTTTTTTATTTCATGCTGTGTTTAACGGGCATCGTTTTGAGATAGAAGCTTTATGGGAACCTGATATTTCTCAGGGTCGTTTTTATACATGTTTTGAGGGGAAAAATTTAAAGCGTTCTTATGTTCAGAAACTTAATCAAGAAAACGTTCCTTATTTTTTTCAAGAAAGCGATCTTTTTAAAATTGGGCAGCAGCTGCAAAATTTTTGTAAAAATTTAGATCAGACTTTTGGGGCCATAACTTGGAATATGGAAGGATTTTGGAAGTCTAGAGCCATTAAACCGCTAACTGTTTTACAATTTAGGCCTTGTCCATCTGATAAACCGTACTCTTCTTTAGAACATTGTAATCAGGGGCAGCCCCTTTACGAAACGCCTTTTTCGTGGGGAGTTTGGGATATAGGGCCTATCAATTTTAAGGAATTAAGACAAGATCCTAAGTTCTTTTTTAGGGATGATTTTTCTTCTGAAGGGCTGCCTCAAAAGTTGCTAGAAGACTTATCTCATCATCAACCCGTTTTTTTGATCGATAGCTACACGGGTTTTGCTCTGTCTCATGAGCCTTATTTTTTACCTTCCATAGAATTCAATCGAGCATTTTATCATTTTATTTATATCCCAAAAGAAATTTTGCATGATTACGAAGAAAAAAATATAACGATCCGTTCCGTAGGGAATAAAGCATGTATCTATTCTAATGAGGCCACGTTATGAACAAATACCTTTTTTTGATGTGTTTAATCAGTGTCAACGTGCAAGCATCGTATTTCCTTTCTAACTGCCAAAAATTTAGTACCTTGCTTCAAAAGTTAAAAGGAAAAGTGATGAACAAAGAACTGTTAGATGTCTTAAATGAAGATGGGTCTTTTACAGGGCTATCTAAGGACCGCGCCATGGTGCATCAACACGGTTTGTGGCACCGAGCTATTCATTGTTATGTTTTTAACAGCCAGCAACACATTTTGATGCAAAAACGCAGTTCCCAAGTGGATCATGCGAAAGACCTCTGGTCCATTGCAGTGGTGGGGCATGTCAAAGCTGGAGAATCCAGTTTTGACGCTTGTGAGCGCGAGATTTCTGAAGAGATGGGAATAAGTCCAAACGTGTTAAAGCCTGAATTCTTGTTTTCCTATCGACGCCAAGCTATTTTAAACCCCTGTTATATAGACCGTCAGTTTAATGATATTTATGTTAGTTTTTCAGAGATTTCAACCGATCAGTGCAGCTTGAAAGATCCCAGTGTGGCAGAATGGAAGTGGATTCCCATCAAAGAATTTCAGGGTTTTTTGTCCGACCCGAAATATCTTTTGGCTGGAGTCTATAAGCAGGCTTTTGACACCGTTGTTTATTTAAAGCCTCATTATTTTCAAGAAATAGAGTGTTAAGGAGCTTCTAACGTTTTTCTGCAAATTTAGAACCATCCTTTGTAAAGGGCCCACAGTATGAGTATTCCTAGCCCCAAGCGATAAAGCACGAAAGGAATCAAGGAATACTTCTTGCTGAATGCGATGACGCCTTTGACCAAAGGAAAACATATCACAAAGGATAACAGAGTGGTAAGGATAAAATTTTTCCATCCTATTGCTGCGATATCTTTGACTTTTAAAACCAGAGCACTGCTGATACAAGCAATACCCATTAAAAAGCTGGCCTCAAAAGCTTTAGGACGGCTATATCCTAAACATCGAGCAGCTGTTAAACAGGTTCCCATACGGCTGGCTCCGGGAAAAAAGGCGAACACTTGTCCTACCCCTAATACCAAACTGTGCCACCATCTTTGAGAGCCGTGTGTCCCAGAGCCAAGGGTTCCAGGATGAAAAATTCCGGGGTAACGATCTGCCCATCCCATAAAAAATCCAAAAATAATGCTGTTAAAGCCCATCCAAAAAAGACTGGCAGAACGCAGATGAAAGATGTGCAGTAGGGCTCCGATCAGTATAGCTGGGGTGGTTGCTAAGGCTAAAAAGATCCATTTTTGAGCTGGCAGTGTATGAATCTTCCCACACATAATATCATACCCACCTATAAACAATTGTTGAACTTGCCCAGGAAACGAGGTCATGAACGCTAACAAAGTTCCTGCATGCAGTGCTGTATCAAAAAGGGTTGGGTCTACTTTTAAAAAAAGAGTTAAAAAAGCTAAATGCCCCGAAGAGCTGACGGGAAAAGCTTCGGTTATACCTTGGATTAAACATAATAAAAAAAGGGAAAAGTCCATCAAGAGTCCTTGTATTTTTTAATGATTGTACAAATAAATATCCGTAATGTAAAAACCTAAATATTGTTTAAAAAACTGAGTTAGGGAAAAAAGTTTAAAAAAATATTCATCTAAACAAAAAAAGAATTGACATTTTGTGAAAAATGGTTAACAATGACCAAAAATTCATCTCTAGTCATGAAAGTTTTATTGATCGAAGATCACCAACCTACAGCCCTAGCCATCCGTGATTTGCTGGAAAGTAATACTGCGGGTTCCGCAATGCATTGTGATATCTGTGATGGAGGAGAGTCTGCTCTCCAGACCAGTCAGTTTTGCCGTTATGACCTGGTCATCATCGATCTGATGTTACCAGATATGAACGGTTTTGAAGTTTTGACTAAAATACGTAGTTTTTCTAATGCTCCTATTCTTATACTATCTGCCCAAAAAGAGGTTTCTGACAAGGTGAAAACTTTAGGGTTTGGAGCAGATGATTACATGACAAAACCTTTTAGTGGAGAAGAACTGGTCGCGCGCATTAAGGCTCTTGTAAGACGCAGTGAAGGAAACGCGTGTTCTATTATCAAAGTCGGTGATCTAACTTTGAATTTGGACCGCGGTACTTTGGAAGCAGGGGGAGTACCTGTGCAATTAACCAGTAAAGAATATAAGATCATCGAATTGTTGATGCAGCGCAAAGGGGTAATTGTAACAAAAACAGCTTTTTTGGATAAACTTTACAGTGGCATTGATGAGCCAGAAGAAAAAATTATTGATGTTTTTGTATGTAAAATTCGTCGAAAGCTAGATGAGTTTGTGGCAGGGGGACGTCACTACATTGAAACCATTTGGGGTAGAGGTTATATTTTGCAAGAACCACCTGCTAATTTAAAAGAAAAAGGCTTTGAACCTCAACCCGTAGCTCCTGCTCTTTAAAAGAGCAGTATTGGAAGAGATTTTTGTCACTTCTTGCTTTTGCAAGTCATTTATGTCTAAGATTTTAACAGTCTCTTTTAGAATTTTGTTTTTTTCTAAATGAATTGGAAATCCCTTTTACCTTTGGGTGTTTTTGCAAGTATTTTTTTAGGCAGTGGTGTGTATTTTTCGGTTCAAGGTATTTCTAACGCTTTTTACCAAATTTCTCCTTTGGTTGCTATTTTACCAGCTATCGGCTTAGGTCTTTTTTTAAGTGGAAAAAATAAGCTAGAAAATTTTTTAAAAGGAGCGGGTCATGGGGATATCATGGCAATGTGCTTTATCTTTTTGCTTGCTGGGGCTTTCGGAGCGATTACAAAAACCATAGGCAGCATCCAGGCGGTGGTAGATGTTTGTTTGTGGGCTATTCCAGGACGCTTTTTATTAATTACGATTTTTATTATCGCAGCGTTGATCTCAACCTTTATTGGAACATCTATGGGGACCATTGCTGCTGTAGGGCCTATGGCCTTGGCTTTAGGGCAACAGGCATCTCTTTCAAAAGTATTGGTGAGCGCAACCGTGGTAGGAGGCGCTATGTTTGGGGACAACCTTTCTTTCATTTCAGATACGACCATTGCTGCTGTTAATTCACAAAAGGCTTCTGCGCATGAAAAATTACGTTTAAATATTAAAGTTGCCTTGGCTGCCGCTATGTTAACTATTTTTGTTTTGGGGCAATACTCTTACACGGCTTATGAGGTGGATAGCGCAAAAGTTTTTTCTTGGAGTCTTTTAATTCCGTATGTTGCACTTTTTACTTTAGCCTTGTGTCAGATAGAGGTTTTTAGCAGTCTTTTAATCAGTCTTGTTATTGCAGTGTTTGTTGGCATTGGACACCATTTTTCTATTGTAACGCTTTGTCAATCCTTGGCAAAAGGTTTTGGAGATATGCATGAGATTTTAATTCTTTCGCTAGCTATTGGAGGTTTGGCAGGGTTGTTGCAAAGCAGTTTTTTCACAAAGTCCTGGACGATGAAGACGACAAATTCCATCTTAGGACAGTTATATATTGGCTTTATCGTCAGTGTGATGGACCTTCTTTTGGCTAACAATGTGATTGCGATTCTAATGAGCTCGGAAACCAGTACGCAAATTCGTCAGCAATGCCAGATTTCCTCAGCCAGAGTGGCGACTTGGTTGGATACATTTTCTTGTGTGTTTCAGGGGCTTATTCCCTACGGTGCTCAACTCTTACTGATCAGTTCTCTGGCTAAGATTTCTCCGTTTGCCATTGTGCCTCATGTCTATTATTGTTACATTTTGGCAGCAGTGGCTTTGGTTTTTATTCTTTTCAATTTGGGTCAAGGGTCGCGAGGTCAAGAGCCTCATTATTCTTAACCTGAATAAAAGAAATCACGACCTAATAAAAGGTATTTTTTATTGGTTGAAAACCGCCTGACACATTTTGACTCTACCCAAACGGGTTTCAATCTAGGATGATAGAGGTAGAGACTTTTAGAAAGGGACAGCTATGTGGCGGGCACAAGATATCAGTGAAGCGTTAAATCTTTTTTACACAGGTTCAGATGGCACTGGATTTTCTATTGATTCGCGTTCTTTGAAGGCAGGAGAGATCTTTGTTGCGTTACCCGGAGAGCATGTGCATGGTGTACAATTTCTGAAGCACGCTTTTGAAAAAGGTGCCAGTGCGGCACTGTGCCCATTAGATACGGTTTGTTCCTTCCCATTACCTTTGATCAAAGTTCCAGATCCTATGCAAGCTTTAAGACAGTTGGCTGCTTATCGTCGAAAGCAGTTTTGTGGCACTGTGTTGGGCGTGACGGGTAGTATGGGAAAAACGACTGTTAAAGAAGGGTTGAGGCATCTTTTGGCTGAAAAAGGAGCCTACGCCAGTGCCGCCAGTTTTAACAACCATTTGGGCCTTCCCCTAAGTTTGACCAATCTTCCTTTAGAAAGCACTTTTGGTATCTTTGAGTTAGGTACCAATCATCCCGGGGAAATCTTAGATTTGGTCAGTCTTTTAAAGCCCCAAGTCAGCATCTTAACGGCTTTGAGTCCTGCACATATAGGCCACTTTGGCAACATGCAGGCTATTGAAAAAGAAAAAAGTTTTATCTTTCAAAATGCTTCTTTGGGGGTCTTATCTGAAGATTATAAAAAAGTAATGGATCCTTATTGGATAGATAGGAATTGCCAAAATATTTTGTTTTATGGTCCTCAAACGCCTATTCAGATTCAAGAAGTCATTCCCCTGAATGAAGGATGTCAGGTTTTATGTCAAATGTATGATCTGACCTTCAGCTATTCTTTGACCTCTTGTGCTCCTCATTGGGTGGCCAATAGTTTGATCTTAGTGGCAACCCTGTATGGGTTATTTCAAGATCCTTTAGAAGTTGCGCGCCTCAGTCAACGTCTAGAGACTTTTTTTCCTTTAAAGGGCCGGGGTTTGCGGCGCTTCTTTCTCAAGAAAGGCGTATGGGTGGTGGATGAATCTTATAATGCGGCTCCTGGAGCCATGTTGGCGTGTCTAAAAGCCTTTGAAAAGGAACCAGGGCGTAAAATTCTTTTTTTGGGACAGATGGGAGAGTTGGGAGATCATTCGCAGGCCTTGCATAACAGCCTGATAGAGCCTATGACCTCTATTCAACCAGCTCATACATTTTTAATTGGTCCTGCCTTTGAAGGTGTCGCTCAAAGACTTAAAACGCCGACTACTTTTGCTCCTTCTGTTAAAGAGCTGAAGAAAAATTTTTTGCAAACGCTTTGTAAGGGGGATGTTATTTTAGTCAAAGGCAGTTTTTCCAGCCAAGTCTCTGTGGCTTTGCAATGGTTGGAAGAGGAAGAAAAAAGTTTAGAGCTTTAAAATTCATGCCAGGTTCAATGTCAGGCATTGAAGGCGCGGCATCCTTTGTTTCTTGATTTTTGGGGGCGCCTGCGCTATGATCTTTTTGGGCCTGTAGTTCAGGGGTTAGAACTCACCGCTCATAACGGTGCTGTCGCCGGTTCGAATCCGGCCAGGCCCACTTTGCATTCTTTTATCTGTGTTTAGGTTGATCTTTTAGCCTAACGTCGGTCAAATAACTTGGACAGTTCTTGGATAGAAAGTTGATAATAGACGCGACGGCCGTGGTTGCAATATCCGCTGACAGGACAAGCTTCCATCTGACGCAACAAAGAATCCATTTCTTCTAAAGTCAGTTGAGTCCCTAAAAATAGGGCCCTTTTACAAGCCCAATGACCCAAAACTTTGTTTTTTAAGATTTCTAAATTTTCTTGTTCTAAACCTTCTGTGGGTCCTGGGATTTCTTGTAAAGAGGCAATAAATTCTTGAGCAAAAAACGCAGGATCTTGGCTTTCAAAAATACACGGGATACCTTTTAGGGATACTTGTTCTTCTTGTATATCATAAAAGACTCCTAAAACCTTAAGTTGAGCCTGTAGACGCTGTAAAAGAGTCTTTTGACTAAAGGTGATCTTTAAATCTATGGGGTGAAGAAGAAGCACTGAATCTCCTAAAACCCACTTCTTTTTCATCTCTTCATACAACAACCGTTCATGAGCTCCATGAGGATCGACGCATATTAAACCTTGAGCATTTTCACAGATAATATAACGCCGATGAATTTGACCCAGAGGCCGTCCTAAATCTAGTCGCCCTAAATCTAAGGGAGTTTTTGCTTCCGTCTTACCTTGTGAAATCTTTTCTTCAAACAAGGAAGAGGATCTTTCATGGTCTATAGGATAAGAAGAAAAAGAAGATCCTGAAATTTCTTGCCCTTTCCAACCATCAGTTTCCTGCAGGGGGGGTAAAGAAAAAGAAGAAGGTAAAGAATGGAAGCCAGTGAAAGAAGAGGAGGGATATGCAGGGGGAGGGGTGAAGGACGGCTTCAAAGTGGTCTCAGGCTCTAAAGGTTGATGCACGATTCTCTGGCCCTGGCACATAAGTCCCTTTTTTAGACTGCTGATTAAAAACTGTCTTACCAACGAGGGGTCTTTAAAGCGTACTTCTGTTTTTGCCGGATGTACATTGACATCGACCTCGTGGTAGGGAAGAGATAAAAAAAGCACCCCACACGGATGGCGATCTTTGGGTAAAAGATCTGAAAATCCCTGTCTAAAACTAGCCAAAAGAAGTTTATCCCGGACGGGACGTTTATTTACAAAAAGAAAAATATGATCCGAAGTGTAGCGGTTAAAACTGGGAAGTCCTACCCAACCTGTTAATGTGTAGTCTTTTAAGCTTTCGTTGATTTCAAAGCTGTGGGCTAAAAAATCCTTTTTTAAAACGTCTTGGATGCGATGAATTAAAGAGGTTGCTGGAAATACTTTGGGATTGCTGACAGAAATATTGATGTAAAACGATACTTCTGGATGAGCCAGCATCATTTTTTCCACAACTCCCCAGACGGCCTCTTGTTCGTAAAGGGGGCTGCGCATAAATTTTAGTCGGGCTGGGGTTGCAAAAAACAAATCTTTCACTTCAATCACTGTTCCTACCGCACAAGGACTTGGGGTCCAGCAGGATTCTTGGCCTGCTTCCAGGCTAAAAGTCCAACCGTGGTCTTGTTGGGCACAGCGACTGGTGATACTGAGCCGCGCAATAGAAGAAATGGCGGCCAAGGCTTCCCCTCGAAAGCCAAAGGTCTGAATATTCCATAAGTCTGCAGAAGGCAGTTTGGAGGTTGCATGTCTTTGAACTGAAAGCTTAAGGTCTTGTTCATTCATCCCTACGCCATCGTCTTGGACGCGAATCAAACTTTGGCCTCCGTTTCGCAGGCTTAGATGGATCGTCTTGGCTCCTGCATCCAACGCATTTTCTAAAAGCTCTTTGACCACAGAAGCGGGACGTTCGACCACTTCGCCGGCAGCAATTTGGTTAATAAGTTGAGGGGATAGAATCTGGATCATCTTTTTTTATTTAAAAAACAAGTAAATTTTAATGTCTTTTTTTAAAAGATACAAGAGATTTTAAAATATTACAAAATATTTCTTCGTTTTTGAGATCAGTCCAATGGAGGTTTCGTTGAAAGAGTGTCACTTTTTTTTTGAACGCGTCAGAAAGTTTTACTTCATCTTTCAGTGTGGTGATCAAAGGAACTTGTAAAAGAAAGGCCTGCTTTAGAAGTTCTTGTTCATCTTCTAGGGTGTAGGGATGATGATCAGAAAAAGAACGACATTCTTTTAAAATATATCCGTAATTTTGAAGGCTTTGATAAAAAGCCTGGGGGCGTCCTAGACCGCAAAAAGCATATACTTCCGTTCCTGTGGGCAAAGGGCAAGTCTCTTGGGGAGTCATGAAAACACGAGGAAGGTGGGAAGGGATGTCAGGATGCAAACTATCTGAAGGATTTTTAAGGCAAAGTATTAGATCTGTTTGGCTGAGTCCGGTTTTTAGAGACTGTTTCAAGGGGCCTGCGGGAAAGAGGTGTTTGTTCCCAAAACCATAAGTATTATTGACCACCAATACCCGAAGATTTTTATGTAAATAAGGATTTTGATGTCCATTGTCCCATAAAATAATGGTATTGGAAGGAAGAGGATGGGCCTTAAAAAAAGCGGGAAGTTTAAAGAGATTTTGACTTATGCAAACCGGGATGTGCCGTTCTTTTAGGCTTCTATATAACATCAGCGCTTCGTCCCCGACCTGCTGGGCGGTGTCGTTTTCTTGCACCCATAAAGGGCCTTTTTGTTGTCCTTTATAGCCTCGGGTTAACACCACGACCTTATAACCCTTTTGATTGAGGTATTGGGCTAGGTATTGAACAACGGGGGTTTTGCCGTCTCCTCCCAGGCTCAGTCCCCCAATACTAATCACAGGATAAGGAAGGTGGATGGGCCTGTAAAAAGATCGCAAAAATCGATGAATTTTTAAAAGGCCTGCGTAAATGCCAGCTGCAAAGGTTAGAAAAAAATGATGCATGATGGGGGCAAATTGCTTCATTTCCACTGAACTTTAATGCGGTAAAAAAATTCAGCTAAAGCTTTTTTTAGGTTAAAAATTTGCCTTTGAAGTTTTAATAATAAGGCAGATGTGTTTTCGCAAAAAGGATACTTTAAATCAGGCATTTCCAGGTTGTCTGCAGATCTATCAAAGTCACAAAATAGTGGTCGACCAGCCCTCATATTAAACTCCCAGAATCTGGAAAAATAGTGTTCTAAGGGCACCAGATATAAATGAGCCTTTTGTAACAATTGTTTTGCGCCGTATCGATTGATCAGATAAGCGCCACTGCTAGGTATGCCACCCAAGATAATTCCAACGGGGGCTGGGGAATTTTTGATCATTTTTAAATAGACAGACTGTCTATTGGCGGATAAAAAAAAGATGTCTGCGCAATGACTTTGGGTTAATACTTTTAACTTTTGATCAGCTGAATAAAGTTCTTTTTTGGCCCGTATCTGATCTAAGTCTTTTACAGAAGGGTGATAAGAATAAGGAAAAGGTGACTGTGAACGCGCAGGAAAAGTCAAATAATGCAGATTGTCTTCTAAAATCAATCCCCACTGATAGGATGAAGCTAAAAAAGTGCGCCAAGCTTGAACGTGTTGGATAAACTGTTTGAAATAATCTGGGTTTTCTTTTGAAGGACTGTGCAGAACGTGGATAACAGAGCCCTGTTTTGCAATGTCTGCATCCGTTATCTTTGTTAACTGTTGAAAAGGTATTTGAAAAGACGGTAGATTTTTTTCTAAGAGCTGAGCACTGGGCTGATCTGTGCTGATGATAAAAGCACCTATGCCGCTCAAAGGGCCCTGGGGCTCTGGAAGCTGCGATGAACCAAAGAATACTTTTTGCAAAGAACATTTTTCTGGACTTTGCTGGATAAAGTCTAAAGTGCATTCGTTTAAAATAAAAAAACCAGGACTGAAGGCAAAGAGGCCTAGAAAAAATAGGAATATTCCCCCTGTGAAAAGATACCCTGCTTGAAAATATCTTTTAAAAAACTGTTCTGAGGTTTGAGTAGACTCGGTGCTCATAGGCAGTTCCTGGGATCATGGGCCATGTTTTGCAGGCTGTTAACGTAAAGCTGCAAGCGTTCTAAAAGGAGGGTTTGGTTTTGGCAGCGTTGTTGTGTTTGCTGTATAACTTCGGGGCTGGCCTTAGCCATAAAATGAGGACACGTTAAAAGGTCCTGCCATTTTTTCAGCAAACTCGTTTCTTTTTCCAGACGCTGGGTTAGTTTTTGTATTTGACCCGCAACATCTGCAATAGATGTTAAAGGAATGGAACAGATCCAAGGACCTGCCGGTAAAATCAGCCATCCTTTATTTTGAACAGGAAGTCCTTTTTGTATTTGAAATGAAGCTAAGGAAAGAGTTTTTGTTATAAAAGAGTTGTTTTGTTGAAAGAACAATTCTTCTTCGCTTACTCCATGGACAACCACTGCCCAATGGGTTAGCCCTAATTCAGCTTTCACACTTCTTAAACTGCTGACGGCTTCTATCATTCCATCAATCCAATGAGCCTGGGACCCAAAAGCAGTTTCTATAACAGGCCAAGAGAGCTGGCAAAGAAGGTTGCAAGCACTGGGATTAAAGGTCTGCCAGAGTTCTTGAGTGATATAGGGTGCAAAGGGTTGAAGTAAAATCAGGATCTGATTGAACACCCAGCCACAGACTTCTTTTGTTTCGGATTCCTGAGGGTCAGACATCCAACGTTCCTTAGCCCATTCTAAATACCAATCACAAAATAAATTCCAAATGCCGTGATAAAGACTGGTGGCAGCTTGGTGGAAGGCATAATTTTGAAGGCTCCCTTCTACTTTTTGACTGAGTTCTTTGATTTTTTCAATCATCCAACCATTCATGGCTAAGGTACAAGATGGTTGTTTTAATATTCCTGTCACATGATAAGCTTTTAACAAGCGCGCACTGTTCCAAATTTTGGTCATAAAATTTCGACAGGTTTCCACATTCTTAAGACCAAAAGACGTATAACGAGAGGGCGTGGCGGCCAAAGTAAGGGCAAATCGTAAAGCATCCGTTCCATACTGTTGACAGACTTCCATAGGATCAATCACATTTCCTTTGGTTTTAGACATTTTTTGCCCTTTTTCATCGCAGATCAAGGGATGGATGACAATGTGCTTGAAGGGTTCTTTTCCTGTTAACTCTAGCCCCAACATCAGCATCCGACATACCCAGAAAAAAATAATATCAAAGCCTGTGACCAGAACCGAGGTGGGGTAATAGTGATCAAAATCAGGTGTTTGATCGGGCCACCCTAACGTGGCAAAAGGCCATAAACCCGAAGAAAACCAAGTGTCTAAAACATCAGGATCTTGTGTTAGAGAAACTTCTTTTCCCCAACGTTGACGGGCTTGTTCCAAGGCTTGAGCTTTATCAAGGGCCACAAAGATGTTGCCTTCTTCATCATACCAAGCAGGAATGCGATGGCCCCACCACAATTGACGTGAAAGGCACCAAGGACGAATCTGACGCATCCATTCAAAAAAAGTGTTTTCCCATTCTTTTGGGACAAAAGAACAAGAATTTCTGGAAATGGATGCTACTGCTTTAGCGGCCATATCATTGACATCTAAAAACCACTGGTGGGTTAGATAAGGTTCTAAAACCGCCCCCGAGCGCTGGCTGCAAGGAACCGCATGAATGATTTCTTTGCACTCTAAAACGGCTTCTCCTAAAGCTTGGATCACTTTTATTCTGGCTTGTTGGGCTTTCATTCCTGCAAAATCTGCCCCGGCTAACTCATTCAAGCAACCTTCTTGATCTAGGACAGTAAGCGCTTGGAGCTGATGGCGCTGGGCGATTTCAAAATCTAAAAAGTCATGAGCTGGCGTAATTTTGACTGCCCCAGTTCCCTTTTCCATACTGACGGCTTCATCGGCAATAACCGGAATCCAGCGACAAGCCAAAGGAACACGAACCTGAGTTCCGATTAAATCTTGATACCGGGGATCGTGGGGGTGAACGGCTACGGCTACATCACCAAACAAGGTTTCAGGGCGCGTGGTGGCCACGGCTAATATGCCACCTTTTTCCGTTTCATATCCAAGAGTCCAAAAAGGATCTGTCCTTTCTATTAAGTCCACTTCCAAGTCTGAAACAACGGTTTTTAAAATGGGGTCCCAGTTGGTAAGACGCAAGGATTTTTGAATCAGTCCTTTTTGGTAAAGATGGATAAAAGCGTGGTTGACGGCCTTGCAGATATGGGGGTCCAGAGTAAAAGTCAAAGACTGCCAATCGGCAGCAAACCCCAGGTGCTTCATCTGCGATAAAATACGTTGCTGGCAATCCTTAGTCCAGGCCATCATTTCTTCTAGAAATGGTTCCCTTCCTAGGTCTTCTTTGGTCTTTCCCTCAGCACCTAGCTTTTTTTCCACCATCATCTGAGTGGCAATGCTGGCGTGATCGGTACCGGGAAGCCAAAACACATCAAAACCCTTGGTTTTATGGAAACGTATCAAAATATCTTGAAGCGTAGAAGATAAAGCATGCCCAAGATGTAAAGAGCCCGTTACATTCGGGGGGGGCATCATAATAGTGTACGGTGGTTTTTTTAAGGACACGTCGTGGCGAAAAAATTCATCCCAGCACCCTTTTAAACGGGGTTCAAATTCTTGAAAAGAAACATGTTTTTGCATCAATCATAAAGAAGGACTGAAAGTCGATCCAGCTTATCATAAAAAACCTGGATACAATACTTCAAAAAGAACCTAGATACCCAATTGATATGCATAAGATAAACCTTTGACAAGTATCCAGGCTAATAACAGGAAAGGTGCAAAAGGAATGCTTTTACAGTGTGTCAAAAGTAAAAAAATGACTCCTAAAAGACCTGAAATGATTAATAATAAAGGAGGGTTAGAACAAAAAGCTAGGCAAATCGACAGCAACTTAACATCTCCCCAGCCAAAAATGTGGTGACCACGATATCGTTCTAATAAAAGTTTTATTCCTCCAATACTTGTAAAACTAACCCCTGTAATTATGATATAATAAGGCCATAAAACAATAGGACATAATAAAAAACTACACAATATTAACGTATAGAAAATATTTTTATGGATAAGATGGGTTTTGATGTCGTAAAGGCTGAGGGGGATCAGGAAAATAAAAAATATCCAAAAAATTTTATCCATTAGCGCAGTGTTTTGAAAAAAAGATCCAGCACTTTTTCACACTCACTTTGCAAAATACCTCCGATGACGATAGGGGCCGGTGTATAGCTTTTTTGAAAAAAGCAGGGGCCATGGGCCAAGCCACCTTTTTTGGGATTATAGGCACCAAAGAAGATTCCACCGATACGGCACGTATGCAGTAAGGCAGAACATAGAAGACAAGGTTCCAGTGTAACATATAAAAAACACTCAGAAAGATAAGGCGTTTTTAAAAGGCTGTGAGCGTGTTCTAGAATTAAAAATTCTGCATGAGCCCAAGATTTTTTTTGCTGTTGCATCTGATTATAAGCCCTACACAAGATACGGTCTTGATAAACTATGACGGCGCCTACGGGGGTTTCATTTTCTAAAAAGGCTTTATGGGCCTGGGCCAATGCTTCTTGCATAAAACGTCTTTCATAGCCACAGACCATAAACAAATCCCGTTAAAAGCCAACTATCAATCCGATCCAAAATGCCGCCATGGCCTGGTAAAAAAGTCCCTGTATCTTTAATGTTCAGACGGCGTTTTAAAAACGACTCTATCAGATCCCCCAACTGAGCAGATAAAGCTAAAAGAAAGCTGATCGATGTGTTGGGGAAAAAATGGGGGAAAAAGTGATTGATGGAAGCTGAGATGCAAATGCCAGATAGTAAGGCTCCTAAAAAACCTGACCAGGTTTTTCCAGGGCTGATCGCGGGACATAATTTGGGTCCTTTTAGAAAGCTGCCTACTGCATAAGCTGCTGTATCAGCGGTCGCAGCTAGGGCAACAATAATAAACCACCCCTGCCACCCCTGAGCTAAAAAAACTTTTCCAAAGCCCCAAATACCGGCTCCTAGAAAGCCCCAACCAGCCCACAAGATAGGACTTAAAAAGTGATAAGAACAGGCCTTCAGCCATTCCCATCCTGCGGCAAAACCGATTGCTGTTAAGATTAAAAAAGGCCAAATTTTTACTGAACTATCTGTAAAGGCGATGAGCAAAGCTAGAAGGGCAGCGGTGGTCATCAAAATGAAAGTGGTTTTTAAACGCTGTCTTAAAGCCATTTTTTTGTTCCTGTGGGCCCTTATCCTAAAGCCGTTGTTTTGGGCATGTTTTGGATGGCCCAAGATGGAGAGAGAAAAAAATGCTCTAAATCTCTTATAATAAAGTCTGCCAAACGTAGTGCATTATCTTCTTTAATTTTTCTGTCCGCTACCGTCTGGGAGTAAAAGGAAGGGGTTAAAAGACGGGCATTGTGGGTGCTGCACTTTCCTGAGGTCATGATTTTTTGGGTTAAGATATTTTTTAAAGTATACTTCGCGATGGTCACAAAATGAACCATCACTGATCGCGCATCCCGTCCCATTTTCAGGGTATAATCTTTCTGTTCTAATGTGATCTCTAGGCGATAGGTAGGACAAGACGGTTTTAAGCGATAAGATAAATAATCTTTCATCTGCCAACCTATTTTTTCTGGGATAGATGCAACTTCTATTTTGGAAAATTCCTGTCTTACTTTAGGGCTGACATCAACGCCACATCCAGCTAATAAAACGCAGAAAATGATAAATAGCATCAAAGTGCTCCCCGGGCCGGATTCGAACCAGCGACCAAGCGGTTAACAGCCGCTTGCTCTACCACTGAGCTACCGAGGAAAGCAAAAATATTGTACAAGAAAAGCAAACTCATGTCCAGCCTTTTGATCCGTTTTTTCCAAAATCCTCTGGATAATTCAAAGACCATGGATAGTCCCCATGATGGCTAAATATAAAAAGTAAAGTCCCATGACAAGTAGAAAGAGAGCTGAACCTTTTTGTATTCTGTTTAACCACCCAGGAGATATTTTTTTTTGCACGCTTAAAAAAGTCCACCCCAGTCCTATCCACCACAGGAATTCTCCGGTAAAGAGGCCTAAACCTTGCACTATGAGGTCTGCCAACGACGCTGTAGGGTTGGTTAAATGCATTAAAAGGGCGATGACGGCAGGGCTGGTTACTGTAAAAAGAACGATATAGAACAAATCTTTCATTAAAGCAGTAGAGGTTTTTGTAAACGCTTTTTTTTGATCAAAGGCTGGTGCACTTGCAAGGGAATAGGCGCTGTGTATTAAAGCGCCCCCCCCTACGGCGTACAGAATAAGCTGGTAATTGACCAAAAATCCTGCTATAGGCTTCCATTGCAAAGCTGCAAAAAAGATGACGCTTACCACCCCAATCCATAAAGACATAAGAGGAACCCTTTTGGCCTCTGCACTCAAGATGTTTCTTAAAAAGATAAAAGAGACGGGCCCTACAGGAGCTGCAATGGCCAAGGCAGTTCCCAGGGCGTTTATGAATAGCTTCATCGTGCAAGACCTTTAGGATATATTTTATGGTAGATTAACAAAAAACAAGGCTTTAGACCACTTGTCCCAACGGTTTATTCATAACGTCAAAAAGATCCCCGTTGGTTTTTGTCTGACGCAACTTATCTAATAAGAACTCTGCGGATTCGCTTTGACCCATAGAACCCAAAACTCGCCTTAAAACCCAGCGTTTTTTAATGGTTTCTTCTTCTACTAAAAGCTCTTCTTTGCGGGTTCCGGAACGTCCTACATCAATAGCAGGAAAAATACGCCGTTCTGCCAGTTTACGATCTAGATGAATTTCCGAGTTTCCTGTTCCTTTAAATTCTTCAAAAATGACTTCTTCCATGCGAGATCCGGTTTCAACCAATGCTGTCCCAATAATGGTTAAAGAACCTCCTTCTTCTACATTACGGGCTGCCCCGAAAAGACGCTTTGGTTTTTGCAGGGCTCCTGAATCGACTCCTCCAGTTAGCGTTTTTCCCGAAGAAGGGACCACGGTATTGTAGGCTCGGGCCAGCCGAGTGATAGAATCTAAAAAAATCACCACATCTTTCTTGGCTTCCACCAAACGTTTGGCTTTTTCAATAACCATTTCAGCTACTTGAATATGACGTTCTGCTGGCTCATCAAAAGTTGAGGCAATCACTTCCCCTTTTACAAATCTTTCCATTTCGGTGACTTCTTCGGGACGTTCATCAATCAACAAGACCATGATAAAAGCCTGAGGATGATTGACCTGAATGGCTTTGATCAGGGCCTGCATAATAACCGTTTTTCCGGTTCTAGGAGGAGCAACAATCAAGGCTCTTTGACCGAATCCTAAAGGAGCGATAAGGTCAATAGAGCGTAAAATTAAAGATTGGTTGGTTAAAGCGCTGCTGTGTTTTCTGCTGGCTACAGAAGTGACATTTCCTGTTTCCAAAGGAAGTTCTAAATGAATTCGACGGGTGGGAAAGAGGGGAGTTAGACTTTCAAAGGGAATGGCTCGGACGCCTTGGTCACCCGGGGTCAAATTAATAGATAATATTTTTTCTAAAGAAAAGTGCGTTTCTTCATTCGTGGGTGCCGAAATGACACCAGACAAAACACTTCCGGTCAACAACCGATGATTTTGAATGTAGGAAGGCGCGATATAAATATCCGAAGGGCTGGGTAGATAATTAGACTGGTGATACCGTAAAAATCCAAAACCGTCCGATAAAACTTCTACAACACCTTCTGCACAAATAGAATGTCCTTGAACAGTGAGTTGTTTAAAAATATCAAAGATAAGTTTTTCTTTTTTTAAACCGGCGGTATCAACGCCAATAGAATGAGCAAAAGCACGCAACTCATCGGGAGTTCTTCTCCGGAGTTCTGAAAGATATATCATAAGGAAAAAATCAACTGATTAACGGGTTAGAAAAACCCCTACCCCTTTGGGCAAAAATATCGGTGAAAGTTTTTTCAGTCTAACCTGGGCAGGTGTTTTTGACAAGACTCATCTGAAAATTTTTTCACTTATTCTAGATGTGCTTACCAAGTGCTTGCCAAGGGGTCAGTAAAGGACCTAAACTTTTTCTTAAGCGGGATCAATAAAATGGCTGATGTTTCAAAAGTTGCTCATTGCCAACCGGGGCGAGATTGCTTTAAGAATTTTAAGAGCTTGTCGAGAGTTGGGTATTAAAACGGTGGCGGTACACTCCACAGCAGATCAAGAGGCCATGCATGTGCGTTTGGCAGATGAAAGCGTCTGCATAGGGCCTGCTCCGTCTTCCCAGAGCTACCTGAGTGTTTCTAATATCATTGCGGCTGCTGAACTGACTGATGCCCAAGCGATTCATCCAGGCTTTGGATTTTTGTCGGAGAATGCAGATTTTGCCAAGGTTGTAACCGAGCATGGTATGGTTTTTGTAGGCCCTAGTCCCGAGCACATTCAAGTGATGGGAGACAAAGTGGCAGCCAAAAAAGCAGCCATTGCTTTGGGTCTTAAAGTGGTTCCTGGATCTGAGGGAGAGATTGAAAATTTGGATCAAGCCCGGGAGTTGGGAAGGCGCATTGGGTATCCTCTGTTAATCAAAGCCAGCGCCGGAGGTGGCGGCAAGGGAATGCGGGTTTGTCATGACGAAGTATCTCTGGAAAGTCAGTTGTCCTGGGCATCATCGGAAGCCAAAGCCAGTTTTGGTCATGATGGGGTCTATATTGAAAAGTTTTTGTCCCACCCTCGGCACGTAGAATTCCAGGTCGTAGGAGATGCTTTTGGACACGTCGTCTGTATGGGCGAGCGCGACTGCTCTTTACAAAGAAGGCATCAAAAAGTATGGGAGGAGGCTCCTTGTATCGCATTATCTGCTCAACAGCGTGATCAAATGCAAAATATGGTCATTCAAGCCATGACGCGCTTTGGGTATAAAAGCGTGGGGACTTTAGAATTTCTGTACGAAAATGGGGAATTTTATTTCATTGAAATGAACACCCGAATCCAGGTTGAACATCCCGTAACAGAAATGATTTTTGGGGTTGATTTGGTCAAAACCCAAATTACTATTGCTCAAGGCTTTCCGTTACCTTTTAAACAAGAAGAACTTTCTTTTAAAGGACATGCTATTGAATGCCGGATTAACGCTGAAAATCCTAAAACGTTTGCCCCTAGTCCTGGAACGATTCAAGCCTATTCGGCGCCTGGAGGTCCTTTTGTAAGGGTAGATAGTGCATTATTTTCGGGGTATCGTATTCCCCCCTACTATGACAGTTTGATTTCTAAATTGATTGTTTATGGCAGTACACGACAAGAATGTTTGGCCCGGCTAGATCGGGCATTACACGAGTATGCGATTGATGGCGTTAAGACCTTGATTCCTTTGCATTTGTCTTTGTGCCAACAGCCAGATATCCAAAAAGGTGACTTTCATATCCGTTGGTTAGAAGATTTTTTAGCTGAGCAACAAAAAAATGAATCCTAAGAGGTTAGGGGTCCTGGGGGCTGTAGGCCGCATTGGCAACCTTGTAGTTAAAGCAGCTGAAAAAAGCGAAATCTTTACTGTCTCTGCTTCTTATGATGCCCAAGGCAACTCTTCATCAGATACCTTGGAAAAAGTATTTGCTCACAGCGATGTGGTGATTGACTTTTCTTTGGGTAGTGCTTCCAAAGATCACTGTGATTGGGCCAGTCGCTTCAAAGTACCCTTACTTTTAGGGACCACGGGCTATAATTTGGAAACCATAAAAATATCTTATTCTGAAGTTTCTTGTCCTATTTTATTAGCCCCCAATGTTTTATTTTCTGTAGCTTGTTTTATTCAAACCTGTGTTCAGTTAGCTCAGCAGTTAGGGCCCCAGTGGGACGTGCATATTTCTGATCATCACCATCGCGCCAAGAAAGATGCTCCTTCGGGCACCGCGTTGTTAATAGGAAAAAAGCTGCAGGATCACTGTGTATGGCTTAAGGATAGGATCAACTATTCTTCTATTCGCGCCGGTCAAGGGGCAGTGATTAATACGGTGACTTTTTGTGGTCCGGGGGAAATGATAACTGCTTCTCACCAAGTTTTGAACTTAGAAGCTTTTGCACAAAATGCGTTGCAAGGAGCCTTATGGTTGTTGAAACAAAAACCCCGGGTTTACGATATTTTTGATTGGATCAAAGATCGTCGTTTTTAATCTTTTTTTGTTCGTTTCGAAATTTTTATGTTATCATTGTGAGATTATTTACAGTATAGCGCATAAAAAAAGTAAAAGTAGTATGGATGGTCTTTTTGGCGGGTTCTATCTTGGACGTGAAGACTTCTGAACTGTGGTTGCGATCTAAGAACCAGAAAGTTGTCCAAGAAAAAGTCGAAAGAGAATATAATTCTTCTAAAAATGTTGTCCAAGAAAGCATTCTACCGGCACAATATCTAGCCTCCCAAAAGATTAAATCTTTTAAAGGGGCTTTTGGGGAAGATCTCAAAGCACTCCATATCAAGATGAATAACAGAAAGTTGGCCTATTTACCTACCGAAGTTAAAGTACAGCTGATTTTAGAGTGTGGTTTAAAAGATTGGGCGGGTAAAAGCGATATTTCTTGCATTTTTTTTGATGTTTCCAAAGATATGAAAGAATTTTTTAAAGTAAACCGCTTCAAAAATTTCAAAATTTTGCAAGATGGACGTATTTTTTACACCAATAATAAAACCTTTCCCAAAGAAATTTTAGATCAAATCAATGTACTGCGTGGCAAACAGGTAGGATCTCCTTTAAAAATATGGGGAGCTTTTCCAGTGGCAGAAAGGTGCTTGACTACAGAAGAAGCATACCAACAAATTTTACCTGTGTATACTTCTTTAAAAGAATTGCAGGAAAATGATGTTTCGGGCAAAAAAGTGACTGCTTTACATCCAGTCGATGTCATTTCCTCTCGCGGTTTGAGTAGACGAGGCATATTGGATGAGCTTCTAAAAGTGGGATACGGGGAAAAGCTGTGTAATCAAGGAAAAAAGATCCCATTTATAAACTGCCGCATGTAAAAAGAAATGTCTTTTTAAAGTGGGGGGATTCTTCTTTGGTGGATTCAAAAAATTATATTAATTATTCTGTTTTACACAACATCTATAAGTGCGATAAAGAAATAGTGATCTTTGTATGCGATTTAGAATGTTTTATAGAAAAAGAATATCAGGCGCAAAAAGCAGGACATATTCAACTTAGATTTGGCGGAAATAAAGAGGAAACTATTAACCTAGCGGAGATTTACTTTGCTAAAGATTTATTAGGGAATGCCTATTATTTGAATCAAATTCCTGATTGGGAAAAAGAAAAGGCATGTGGCCTTGCCGCTTTGAATACTTTATTGTTGTTTTTTCAAAGTAATCCTACCCTTTTTCCTCAGATGAAACGCTGGACTTTACATGATGTAGCTGAAATTAATGGACAGGATGTTATGGGAAAAGTTTATCCGAAGTTAGGTTTTGAAGTGACAGAAGAGCTTACTTGTATGAGGGGTTATTTGGAAGAAAGGCCTCGCTTTTTATCTTCTAAGAAAGACGAATAGGAATTTTTAGAGAAAAAACCTTTCAATAATAAGGAAAAACATTAATGCCATTGCTTCACTGCCTTGATCATATTTTTATAATATGAGCTTGATTTAGACTTTTTGTATTTCTCCTCAAAAAAAAGCCCCTTTAAAGGGGCTTTTTTTATAAGAAGCGGAAGTTAATCTTCTTTTTCTAGGGTTTGTGAAGGAACAACTGGGGGTGCTTCCATGGTTCCTTCTTTGGCTTCTCTTTCAGCAATCTCGGAAGCTTTCAGCGGGGCCAAAACCATAATCATACGCTTACCTTCCAACTTAGGGTTGGATTCAGGCTTTCCTAAGTCTTCTACGGCTTGAATAAATCGGGCAATCACGCTTTTACCTATATCCGCAAAGCTCAGCTCTCGACCACGGAATTGCATGACAACCTTAACTTTGTCTTGCTCTTTTAAAAATTTACGGGCATTAGACACCTTAACCTGGAAATCATTTTCTTGAATGGTGGGTCGGATCTGGACTTCTTTGACCACAATTCTTGGTTTTCTCTGAGCATCTTTTTTCTTCTTTTCCAGAAATTTTAAGCGATTATAGTCACACAACTTATAGACCGGAGGACTGGCATCGGGTGATACTTCTACCAGGTCTAAACTTTTATCATAAGAAAGCTGTAGCGCCTCTTTAAAAGGCATGACGCCCAACATCTGTCCTGTTTCATCAATCAGCCGCACGCGGGCAGGACGGTCATCTTGGTAGCGAGTACCTTGGTAATTTCTATTGTAGGGCCTTGAAGAAGGATAATGATCCACGGGTTACTCCTTGGTTAAATGGTTAAAATAACTTTCTTTTCCTGAGCTTGGGAAAGAATCTGCTCTAGTTCTGGAAAAGTTAAAGCTTTTTGTGCTGATCCACAGCGCAACATGACTTGGCTCCGTTCTTGTTCTTTTTCACCGACCACCAAAATGCAGGGCACTTTGCGCAGAGTGTGCTCGCGGATTTTGTATCCCAGTTTTTCATTGCGAAAATCACTTTTGATACGAAACCCTTTAGAAACCAAAAGATCTACAAGACTTTTTCCATAAGCCTGGGTCTTTTCGCTGATGCTGGTCACAACTCCCTGAGTGGGGGCCAACCAAAAAGGAAGGCGGCCATCATAATGCTCTAACAGAATGCCCATAAAGCGTTCAAAAGACCCTAAAATAGCCCGGTGCAGCATGACAGGATGCTGTGTTTGCCCTTGTTCATCCACATAAGTGGCTTCCAGACGTGTTGGCAACACAAAATCCACTTGCAGTGTTCCCAAAGTCCAAGGACGTTTTAAACAGTCGGTGAATCGAAATTCGATCTTAGGTCCGTAAAAAGCGCCGTCCCCGGGGCAAAGTTCATAATCAATTCCCAAGGCTTGCATTCCTTGGGACAGAGCTTGTTCTGCCTGATCCCAGACCTCATCGCTGCCAAAGCGTTCTTTGGGCCGGGTAGCCAAATAGACTGTAACGTCTTGCAGCCCAAAATCTTGATACATCTCGTACAACAGGCGGCAAAAAGCTTGCATTTCGTCAAAAATCTGCTGAGGTCTGCAAAAAATATGGCCATCATCTTGGGTAAAGCTGTAGACCCGCATCAATCCAGACAAGGCACCAGAGGCTTCTTTGCGCATACAGCTGCCAAATTCTGCTAGGCGTAAAGGGAGCTCCTTATAGCTCTTCAGGCCTTGGTTGAAGATCTGCACATGGCAAGGGCAATTCATGGGTTTTAAGGATAAGTGACGCCCTGCTTGCTCAAAAGAAAACATGTTGTCGCTGTACTTACTGGCGTGACCAGAAGCTTGCCAAAGTTCATTGGAAACCAGCTGAGGTGTGTTGACTTCTTGATAGCCTGCGCTAGACACTTTCTGTCGGACATATTCTTGCAAAAGCCTGTATAGGGTCCATCCTTCGGGATGCCAAAAGACACTGCCCGGAGCAATAGGCTGAAAGTGAAACAGCTCCATGGCCTGTCCTACTTTACGATGATCTCGCCTTTCTGCTTCTTGCACATAATGCAAGTGCTCTTCCAGGGCTTGGGTGGTATTGAAGGCCAAACCATAAATTCTTTGAAGGGGTTGCCCTTTAGCATCTCCCCTCCAATAAGATCCTGAAACCTTGGTCAGCTTAAAACCTTGACCCACTTTTCCTGTAGAAGGCACATGAGGCCCTCGGCACAGATCCATGAAGTCTCCTTGCTGGTACACTGACAAGATATCTTGGGGATCAAGGTCTTCAATAATCTTGGCTTTGAACGGTTGCCCGATCTTGTTAAAGTAAGCGATGGCTTTTTCCCGCGACCATTCCATGCGTTCAATGGGTAAGTCTCGGGCAATAATTTCTTGCATCTTACCTTCAATTTGCTCTAAATTTTGAGGATTAAAAGAAAAAGGGGCCAAGAAATCGTAATAAAAACCATTTTCAATCACAGGACCAATTGTCACTTGCACTTCCGGATAGAGCTCTAACACAGCCTGGGCCAAGATATGGGCGGCACTGTGTCGCAGCACTTCTAGGCCTGCAGTACTGCCCGCAGTAACGACTTCAACTGTGGCTTCTGAGGGTAATAATCGGGACAGGTCCCAGACTTCCCCGTTTACTTTTAGGGCTACAATCTGATCATTCATCAGATCTGTTTTCTGTAAAAGCTCTAGACCCGAGAGTTGTGTTTCAGAAGCTAGATTTAAAAATTCTTTGCCCAAAATTTTCTCCCCCAAGACAGAATTCTTGATAGAACACTTAAACATGGTCCACCACTTCTCCTTTTAAACTATTTAAAAAACCTGAGGTAATCTGCACGTTGATCTCTTGCCCTAGGGCGCCCTGGGATAAATAAACCGATTGCATAAAAGGGGACCGTCCTAAAATTTGTCCTGGCCTCTGGCCCTTTTTTTCTAGTAAAATCGGTAAAACTTTTCCTTCCATGCTGCGATTAAAGGCCAGCTGATGTTGGCGTAAAAGAGCCTGCAAAATTTGTAACCTTTCAGCTTTTACTTCCCCAGGGATTTGATCTTGGATAGCCGCAGGAGTTCCAGGCCGAGGGCTGTACATAAAGGAATAAGCTTGAGCAAACTGAACTTTTTCCACAAGGTCGCAGGTTTTTTGAAAGTCTTCCTGAGTCTCCCCGGGATAGCCCACAATAAAATCAGAAGAAAATGCGATCTCAGGACGCGCATTTTTTAAAGCATTAATTTTTTCCAAATAAAACTCTGTCGTGTGTTGCCTATTCATGTGCGCGAGTATTTTATCAGAACCGGATTGAACCGGCAAGTGCAAAAAAGGCATTAAAATATCGATCTGGCCGTGGGCTTGGATCAGATCATCGGTCATATCTCGGGGGTGGGAGGTTGTATAGCGCAAGCGTTTAAGATCTGGGAGCTCAGCTAAACGTTGAAGCAAGAAGGATAATCCTACAACGTGACCATTGGCATTTTTGCCGTGGTAAGCATTAACATTTTGTCCTAAAAGAGTGATTTCCTTTACTCCTTTTTCCAAAAGGATTCTTGCTTCCTGGATAATAGATTCTACATCGCGAGAGTATTCTGCGCCTCGGGTGTAAGGTACTACACAGTAAGTACAAAATTTATCACACCCTTCTTGGATGGATAAAAAAGCACTGACAGGGCCGGTTAAAGAAGTCTGGGGGAGTTGGTCAAATTTGGATATTTTGGGAAACCCTGTTTCCAGTACACCTTTAAAGGGTTTGTTTTCTCCTTCTACCTGCTCGTCTTTGCGCCGTTGCAGCATGGCCAACATCTGGGGAAGGTGATAATAAGTTTGGGGCCCTACAACCATATCCACGTAGGGGGCTCGTTTCAGAATGTGGGCTCCTAAGGCTTGGGCTGAACACCCAGCTACGACAATCACCATGTCTTGGCCGTTGTTTTGACGTTCCTTTTTCAGCAAGTGAAAACGTCCTAAATCAGAAAAAAGTTTGTCCTCGGCTTTTTCTCGGATATGACATGTGTTTAAAAGCACCACATCTGCAGTTAGTTCTGGTGTACTGGTATACCCCAAAGCCCCCAGCATATCTTCTATCTTTTTTGAATCATACACATTCATCTGACAGCCAAATGTTTTGATGTGCAGTGTTTTAGACACGTTTTCCTCTAAATCTATTTTTGATTTCAGAGTAACATGTTTCTTGAAAATCTAAAGCTATTTTTAAAAAATTGTTTTCCTAAAGATCTTGAAAATGATTTTGTTTTCCCAAAGCCCACGTCAGAACGATAGCCCCGGTCATCGCGACATTTAAAGATCGAACAGATTTGAACATGGGGATATGCACAAAATGATCCCCTTGGGCTTCGATTTCTGCAGGAAATCCGCAGCTTTCCGAGCCTAATACTAACGCGTCAGAGGGGCTAAATGCAAAAGCACAAAAAGGAGTCCCTTTGGAGGGAACTAAAAAAACATGCCGCCTTTGATGCCATGCTCCAGAGTGTTGATACTGATTAAAAGAAGTATATTTGTTATAAGAAGCCCAAGGCAGGTAATCTAGGCTGGCTCTTTTTAATTGACGATCAGACCAGATAAAAGAAAAAGGGCCAATAAAATCGATAGGAATCTGAAAAGCCGCACTGAGGCGCAGCAGAGCGCCGACGTTTTGAGGGATTTCAGGTTGATGAAAGACCAGTCTCAAAATACTTTTGATCAAAAGAACTGCATTAAAAATAGCGGTTGCTTATTTTTTTTGCAACTCTGTTAATTTTCAAGGTAGTCGTTTTTTTAAAGTATTTGATTTTTGTTTTATTTTAATTTTTAGAACCTATATTATTAGGCAGAATTTTGCTGAGTCCGTTTTTTAAATTTACCTGAGCTCATTTTTTTGTAGCCTCTTCTTTGTAAATGGGGCCTGAAGACGGGATATAACTTGGGTCTAGGTTGGAACCTCGCAGTAAACATCCCAATTCAGACTGACGTAGGGTGTCTAGAGGAATTAAAGAAGTGTTAAAATTAACAGTTTTATCATTGTGAAGGAATTGACTGAAGATGATATTTTTTGTGTATTTGTCATCAGTACATTTTGCCGCTGATTCGCCACTGGTATAGTCAACCTTGATCGAAGGCAGATTTTTAAGAGATTTATCCAGATCGCTTTGGGTTATTTTCATTGCAGGCCATTGCAAGATATCCTTCATGGCACGTTCGACGTCCAAAGTGTCGCCAAAGACATCGCACCTTAAAACAGCTAAGGGAATATCTTCCCAATGAAAGCTGCTTAGAAGGTTGTTAAAAAGATCTAAGACAGGTTTAGGGAGGTTGATTTTTAATTTAGTCGCATTTTGAACGGAGTTTTGTAGGTCTAATTGATCTTCTATGCTTTTGCAATTTAGATGAGAGGTCAACAGATCTTCTGAATTCTGTTTTCTATTTTCACTCCTTTTGCCATATAAATTGGGGTTGTTTTTACAATATAATTTGCCCCTTCATTCCAAGGGGACGGAAATGTTTTGTGCAAGTTCCAGAAAAGTAAACACAAAACTGGTTAAAAAGTACGTTCAATTATTTTTCATTTTATAATTTTTATAAATGTATTGTAATTTGATTTAAAAGAAAATCTTTAAATATATATTTGATCAAGGTGGAAAAATCTTCAAAGAGAGTTCAATTGACAAAAAGATAAAGTCTGCGTAAAATTTTATTTCATGGCGGACGTAGCTCAGATGGTTAGAGCGCCAGGTTGTGGCCCTGGAGGCCGCCGGTTCAATTCCGGTCGTTCGCCCCACCTATATGAAATATTTTTAATATATTATTGACCATTAAGAGTCGTTTTGGTATAGAATATTATCTATTGTTTAATTTTTTACTAAAATGAAAGTTATTTTTTGTCTATTTTTTGGTTTTATGGGGGTAGAAAACCTCTGGGCTGGAAAAAACAAACCCTTTCTTGGATCTATGGCATTGTCTGAAAAAATGAAGTCCACGATACCTCCTTCAAGTAGTATTCCCAAGGAATCAGGTTATAAAACCCCTGATAAGAATTTTGAGTCTCAGGGTGAGTTGAGAAGTGTCACTCCACTGGCTTCTTCGGCTAAAAAATACGGGAATCTAAAGCAGTATATTGCGGGCCTTTTAGAGGCTTGTAAATCCTATCCTAAGCTTATAAAAGTGATTGAAGAAGGTGAAAAAAGCCTAGAGAAAAGGGTCCAAGAGTCTTGTGATTCCCTTTATATTCCTTCTTTTACTAAAAAGATTTTTTCTAATTATCATAAGAATCATAACTTTAAGAAACTCCAAGAAATAGAATCTCAGATGATGCAAGAGGTAATGACTTCTATAGAAGGAAGACTTTCGGCTAGTTCGGCGGAGTTGAATCTTGTATTAGCTGAATTAAACAGTTTAACTTCTTTGAAGGTTGATGAATTTTTTGAATCTTATCTTGAAAAAAGGACACTGCCGATAAAGGGAATTTTTGGACTCCGGGACAAAGCGTGGGCTTCAGTGCAGAGTTTGAGTCATATTTTAACCCCGTTAAAATTGGGCCCCACTTTGGCAGGATTAAAAGCGATCTCTTATGAGGATTTGAAAAATTTTACTTCAGAAAAATTAAATCCAGTACTGGAACAGTTGCCAGAGTTATCTTGTGTCTTGTCTTTGCCAAAAAAATTGAGTTCTTTAGAAACAGAAGTGCTAGCCTTTAAAACACAAGAAAAATACTTCAAAGATTTGAAATAAATATTACATCAGAGTGGGCGTTGCAGGATTCGAACCTGCGACCCGCTGATTAAGAGTCAGCTGCTCTACCAACTGAGCTAAACGCCCCAATAGCTCTCATTCTAGCAGCTTTTGGGCGATTGTCTAGTCTTTTCCTGTTTTTAATGCTTTTCGGATAAATAAGGCTGCATCTCGCAGTCCTTTGTCCGAAATCCAGTGTTCCGCCACCATATCTACAGAAGTGGTGAGTTCAATTTGGTTCTCTTCAAGTTCTCTTTGCGTTTGCAAGAAAAAACGCTTGGGAACAACCGGATCTCGGCTGCCGTGATACAAAAAAGCCGGTGGACGAAAGCATAGTACATTTTGAATAGAAAAAAAGCCAGAAAAGCTTACAATGCCGGCCACAGGGAAATGGTATAAACCAAAAGCACAAGCCAGGGCCGCCCCTTGAGAAAACCCTGCGATAAAAATAGGGATTTCTGAGGGACATTGGTCCAGGACCCATTCTTTAAGTTCTCCACAGGCGACACGTAGCATGCCTCCTAAATGCGTGGCCCATACCTGGGGCGTGAGATTTAGGGTGCTATTTAATTGAACCTTATCTAAAGAAAACCATTGGTAACCCTTGTAAAAAGAATCTTGGTGTTCAAAAGGTTCAAAGCCATTGGGAAGCACAAAAGAAACCTCTGGCAGCAAGCGGGACAACTCTAGGGCTGTGGGGGTTAAATTTTCCCCGCTTCCCCCATAGCCATGCAAAAAAACGACTACCGCTTTGCACGTTAAAGAGGCATGAACCCAACAGACTTCATTTTTCTGCATTTTAAAATACTTCCTTAAAGCGCGGCAGCGCGGTATTTGTGTCTAGGATGTTTAATACTTCTTCCAAGGAAATCACTTGAACGTTAGAGGTTTTTCGCTCTTTAAGCTCACACAAGCCTTGTTGAAGATTTCGTTCCCCTATAATCAGCTGAAAGGGAAGACCTAATAAATCCATCGAAGCTAGTTTTTCCCCAGGGCTTTTTTCTGTATCATCCCACAAAACCTCAAACCCCATGTCTATAAGGCGTTGATAGCAGTTTGTACTTGTTTTTTCTACTTCAGAACTTCTGCCCAAAGAAAGTAGGCCCAAGGAAAAAGGAGCCACCGGCACAGGCCAGCAGATGCCTTTTTCATCGTGGTGAGCTTCAATAATGGCGGCCAGAACCCGGGAAACCCCAATGCCATAAGACCCCATTTCTAAAGGAATATCTTGGCCTCCGGCGTTTTTCACCAGAGCATTCATGGCGGCAGAATACTTAGAGCCAAAATAAAAAATATGTCCTACTTCGATGCCTCTAGAACAAGACACTTGGTCCAAAGGGATAGGGCAAGAAGAGGGGTCATGTTTTTCATCGGTGGCGGCATAAAATTTTTCAAAGTCTTTCATTTCTAGACCTTCTTGGTCTAAAAGATTTTGGTCAAGATACAATTCACTTTCCCCAGTTTGGGCCAGGATGTGGAATTCATGACTCAGGTCGCCCCCAATAGGACCGGTGGCGGCCCTTAAAGGAATAGCTTGAACGCCCATGGCTTTAAAAGTTTTCAGATAAGATTGGAATACTTTTTCATAAGATATGCGGGCGTCTTTGGGGGTTAAATCAAAAGAATAACCATCTTTCATCAAAAATTCTCGTCCTCGCATCACGCCAAAGCGGGGTCGAATCTCATCCCTCATTTTCCATTGAATGTTATATAAATTCAAAGGGAGGTTTTTGTAGCTTTTGACATGCCTTCGGACTATATCCGTTAAAACTTCTTCGGCGGTAGGTCCATAAATTAATTCGCGCTGATGGCGGTCTTTAAAACGCAGCATTTCTTTACCATAGGCATCTAATCGACCGCTCTCTTTCCACAGCTCTGCAGGCTGTAAAGTAGGGGCTAACATAGGCAGAGCCCCAATTTCTTGTTGATATTTATGGATGATAGATTGGATTTTTTGCAAGACCCGCAATCCCAGAGGAAGCCAGCTGTAAATACCTCTTTCGATCATGCAAATCATGCCACAACGCAACATTAAGCGATGACTGATGATTTCAGCTTCTCGGGGGTCTTCCTTTAAAAGAGGAAGAAAATAGTGGGAAAGACGCATGGGAACTCCTTTGTAAAAGCGGCTTTATTTTATAGAAAATTTTGCTTTAAGAACAGACCTTACCACCAAAAGCTTATGGGAAGTTTTGGGAAAAATTTTCTGACATGATCACATTTTTTTTTATTTCATGTTAAAATATCGTTAAATTTGTTTCTTGTTAGGTCTATGCTTTTTTCCACAGATTCTTTGGAATCAGCCTGTTATAAAGGGCTAGCGCGCAAGTATCGACCGCAGTTTTTTAAAGATGTTGTGGGGCAAGTTCCTTTTGTTTCCATGATTCAAGGGGCCTTGAAGAGAGTCAATGTTCCCAATGGTTTTTTACTAACAGGAACCCGGGGAGTGGGGAAAACCACTTTGGCCCGTTTGATTGCGAAATTTTTAAACTGCCAGGCCCGGACTTCAGATCTGGAACCGTGTGGTCAGTGTTCTTCGTGCCAAAGTTGTCAGGGAGGTAATCATTTAGATATCTTAGAGATTGATGCAGCCAGTCATACTGGGGTAGATGATATCCGTCAGATTTTGGACAGCTGCCATTATGCCCCGCTTTCAGGTTCAGGATATCGCGTCTATATCATTGATGAAGTGCATATGTTGTCTAAAAGTGCTTTTAATGCTCTTTTAAAGACACTGGAAGAGCCCCCTGCCCATACTGTTTTTATCTTTGCCACTACAGAAATTCACAAAATCCCTCAGACTATTTTGTCTCGCTGTCAACAATTTTACCTTCGCGCTTTAGATCTGGTCACCATGACCACATACCTGCAAGGGATCTGCGCAAAAGAAGGGATTACCGCTTCAACCCAAGCGTGTCAACTGTTAGCTGAGCACGGTCAAGGAAGTGTGCGAGATGCGTTGTCGCTTTTAGAGCAAGCGCTTTTGCTTTCAGGACAAGAATTACAAGAACCTGTTTTGCGTCAGATGTTGGGTCTGGCGGAGCAGGATCGCATCCTGAATATTTTTGGATTGTTGCAAGAGCAAAAAACTGCAGAGTTATTAGAGGAAATCCGCCAGCTCTATTACCGAGGCGTAGACCCGCGTATCCTTTTGGATCAGGTCTCAAAAGGAATTTATCAGATTTCGTTGCAACATTTTTCTGAAATGCAAGGCTCCGGATCTCAGAAATCTGGGGTACAAGATCCACTTTGGTATCGCTTTAAAGAATCTTTTTCCTTGTCTTGCTTAACGATCTGGTGGCAAATGCTGGCCAAAGGCGCTTTAGAGTTGGGACAGAGCAATTTTCCCTTAATGTCTTTGGAGATGATTTTTATCCGCCTTTCCCACATGAGGGCTTTGCCAGATGCAGGGGAAATGATTGCGATGCAGAAAAATGGCACTTTATTTGTCTCAGGAGGCTCTGACCAGGCGCGGCCGGCAGGGCGTTCTGCGGATTTGGTGGTTTTTTCTAAAGAACTTTTTACAGAGCTTCTTAAAGAATTAGAGCAGCAAAGGCAGGCTTTGATGCTTTCTTATCTGACGCAGTGTTGCCGCTTTGATAAATGGGATGATACGGGTCTTTATTTAATTTGGACAGCTCCTCATCCTATGCAAGAGCAAGAGTTATCTTCTTTAAGGCAATTTTTGAAAAAATGGTTATCACAAGAAGTGCAAGTTCATTTTTCTTCAGATTCTACGCAAAAATCCTGGTCTCAAGAGCAGCAAGAAAAAACAGAAGCTTTAAAATCTAAAGCATTGGAACATCCTTTGGTTCAAGAAGTAAAAAATCTTTTTCCTGATGCTCAGGTCCAACACGTGGAACTGAAGGGCTCTGGTGTTTTGTCTGGATCAAAGGAGTCGTAATGCCATTTTTTCAGGACCCTTCTTTGGTCAAAGCCTTTGTTTTATGTGGTTTATTTGCGTGTACTGCGCCTTTGGGTGTTTTTTTATTACTGCGGCGAATGACGTTGATAGGGGATGCGTTATCCCATGGAATGCTTCCGGGAGCTGCTTTAAGTGTCTATTTTTGGGGGCCTTGTGCGCTGGTGGCCACTATCTGTGGAGGGGTATTTGGATGTTTATTGATGGCGCTAGCTTTTTGGGCTTCTAAACACCGGTTTTTGGAAATAGATGCTAGTTTTTCAGGAGCTTATTTAGGGTCTTCTGCTTTGGGTTGGATGTTGTTTGCTAAAGATCCTCACCATCTGGAACATTTAATCTTTGGCCAGCTTCAAAATCTTTCAGCCCAAGATTTTTGGATAGTGACAGGAATCATTCTGACAGTGTTAGGTTTCTTGGTGTTTTTTTTCCAACCTTTGGTAACGGATACATTTGATCCTTTGTTTTCTGGCCGACAAGCATCTTGGTTACGGGTTCTATTTCTGGTCATAGTCGTTGTGCAATTTACAACTCTTTTTTATATATTGGGCCCCTTTATATCTTTAGGTTTTATGATGCTGCCCTCTTTGTGCAGTCGTCTTTTAAGTCACCACTTAGTCAAGATGTGTGCGATAGCGGTGGGGATTAGTTTGGGGGCGTCTCTTGTGGGACTTGTGGGCTCAGAGCTTTGGAGTTTTGCTTGGGGGCCCGGAGTTGTATGCGTTATGGGTGTATTTTATTTTGCGTGTTTAATTGCTCAGCGTTTTTTTAAGCCTGGTCTTTGGAAGGTTAGAAGTTAATTCTTATTGAGTTCCCCTGTTGTTCCCGTTATCATGAAAAAAAAGCGCTTTTTTTCATGTCTGGTATCTTTTTTTCTGATCCTATTTCTTTAACTTCAGCCCAGCGCCGACAAGAAATGGGGGCTAAAGGCGCCAATTTGTGGGAAATGTCTCAGATGGGGCTAGAAGTTCCTGGTGGTTTTGTAATACCAGCGTCTGTTTGTCAGTCTCTTTATAACGGTGAGACTGGATTCGAATACTTGAAAGAAACCTTGCAACGCTTAGAAAAAGAAGAAGAAAAAACTCTGGGAAGCTCTGACAATCCTTTGTTTGTTTCGGTGCGTTCTACAGCCCCAGTTTCTATGCCTGGGATGATGGATAGTTTATTGAATGTGGGAATCAACAAGCATAACGTTGCGGCCCATCCCCTGGGTTGGGTTCTGTATGCGCAGTTTTTTAAGGCTTACAGTCGTCTTGTCCATCATATTCCAGCTTATTGTTTTCCTGAGGTTTGTGGCAGTCTTCAAGATGCCCAGGAATTTGAAAAAATTTTTACTGAAAAAACAGGGGAAAAATTTCCTTCAGATCCTTTTGAGATTTTAATCAATAGTTTTCGGGCCGTATTGGCCAGTTGGAACAATGCGCGAGCTATTGCTTACCGAAAAAGGCACCAGATGATGCACAAAGATCTGTATCCAGCAGTGATTGTACAGAAGATGGTTTTTGGAAATGATCTTCAAGATAGTGGAACGGGAGTCTTATTTACCCGCAATCCTGATAGCGGAGAGCACTGTTTATTTGGAGAATATTTACCTCAATGCCAAGGAGAGGAGCTAGTGGCAGGAACCAAAACACCTTTACCTTTGAGTGTTTTAAGACAGGAAATGCCTACTGTGTATCTGCAACTTAAGGACAGGGCTTTACTTTTAGAGCAGCATTTTAAAGATGTGCAAGATGTAGAATTTACCATTCAGAAAGGTAAATTATGGCTTTTGCAAACCCGTTCAGCGCAACGAACAGGGGTTGCAGCGCTGAAATGGGCTTATGATTTTGTATCAGAAGGAATATGGTCCAAGGAACACGCGCTCAGTCAGCTGAAGGCGCAAGATATTCAAAGCAGTTTATATCCTAGCCTTATTTTGGGGCCTACACTTTCTTACTTAGCTTCAGGTTTAGCCACTTCTTGCGCCGGGGCTAGTGGATTGTTGGTGGGCAGCACTGAAGTTTGTATGGCTATGGCGGAGGCTGGCAAGCCTGTGATTTTAGCCTGCAAAGAAACCAGTTGTGAAGATGTGCAAGCCATGATGGTTTCCCAAGGAATTGTGACGGCTAAGGGAGGTTCTACCTGTCATGCGGCAGTGGTGGCTCGTTCTTTGGGTAAACCGTGCGTTACAGGGGTGGAAAGCTTGCAATTGGGTGATCAAGGGGCTTGGTTTGATCAGCAATTTGTTCCTTTTGGGCAGTTTATTAGTTTGGAAGGACAAACAGGACGTATCTTTTTGGGTCAAGGGCAATTGGAAAGACAATCCAGTGAGCATGTTTTGGGGCATATTTTGAATTGGGCGAAAGAACGTTCTGTATTTTCTGTTTTTGCCAATGCAGATACTGTTGAACAGTGGAAGAATGCTAAAGAGTTTGGAGCTTTGGGGATTGGACTGTGTCGTAGTGAACATATGTTCTTTCAGCCCACTCACCTTCCTTTCTTTCAAAGTGTTATTTTAGGAGACCAGCAATACGTTTCTGTGGTCCAAGATCTTCAAAAGCAAGATTATAAAAGTCTTTTAAAAGAGCTCAAAGGCCAGCGCTTGACAGTTCGCCTGTTAGATCCCCCATTGCATGAATTTTTACCTAAATCAGAAGCTGAATTGGAAGCACTGGCATCTTTTATGCAAAAAGATGTTGAAAGCCTTAAAAACCAGGCCTCTTTCTTAAAAGAAACCAATCCTATGCTGGGACAAAGGGGGTGCCGGGTCGCTTTTCTAAATCCTACTCTTTATGATCTGCAGATTCGGGCCTTGTTTTGTGCTATGAAGGAGGCTCTTCAAGAAGGTTGTGCGGTCAACTTGGGGATTATGGTTCCTTTTGTAACGGTGCCTTTGGAGTTTGTAAGTCTTAAAGAGCGTATTTTTAGAATAGCTGAAGAGATTTTACCTGCAGAAGTCTTTTCTTCAAAGGGCTTGTCTTCTGGGGTTCAAGATCAAGGGCGATGGGATGTTGGCCTTATGATTGAAGTGCCCAGTGCGGCCTTACAAGCGGATATTTTGGCCAGGGACGCAGATTTCATCTGTTTTGGGACCAATGATTTAACTCAAATGACTTTAGGTCTTTCCCGGGATGACACAGTGGGATTACTCCAACGTTACCAAGAGAAAGGTTTTTTAAGTGAAGATCCTTTTAAAACTTTGCATCGGTTCAGTGTGGTGCCTTTGTTGGAAATAGCGTGTCGCAAGGCTCGTGAAACAAACCCTTCCATTCATATCAGTGTTTGCGGAGAGCATGGCGCGGATGAAGATAGTCTGCGTATTTTTCATCAGCTGGGGATTGATTCGGTGTCTTGCTCTCCTTTCCGAGTTCCAGAAGCTTATCTTGCAGCTAGTAAAGTAAATATTTAAGTCAAAATAAGGCGGAAAATATCTTTGAAGATCTTTGAAAGATTTTTTTCAGACGTTAAACAAAAAAGATGTTAAAAAGTCTTAAGCCTCTAGGGGGTCTTCTTTTGAGGAGGTATAACGGTAATATAATGCTTAAGTGTGTGAATTCCCTTCACGTCTTCCACACACTGGATGACCCGCTCTAGTTCTTTAGAGCTTTGAGCTTCCCCTAGAATGTAGGCAGTTTGATCTGAAACGGTGACCTGGTAGTTGGTAGAATGGATGTCTGGGTGTAGTAAAAGCTGGGTTGAAATCTTCTTAGCAGCGATGCTGTCAGAGAGGTAATCGCACACCCCTTCTTTTCCAACCACGATGTCATCAATAACTTCCTTAACATCGGTTACTTTTTTAACAATAGAAACCGCATACTCTTTGACGTGTTGACTGGGCACAATGCCTACCAATAAAACGCGACCACGATGGATTAAAGAATAGACTCTATTCAGTCCTAAGGGCTGATCTTTCATCAGTTCCATGGTCATTTTCATGCTAATTTTACTGTCGTTCCAGAATTCACCGGCGCCTTTATTTTGAATGGGTAAAGTTAATAATGAACAACCTTGTAATAGAAAAAAGCATAAAAAAAAGCTTAAGCGCATGAATGGAAAACAGACAGTTTTCCAAGAGTTTAAATCCTTTGGCGGGTGGTGTCAAAAAAATATTGATTTTAAAGAAAAAAAGGATCTTTAAAAGAATGAATTTAGACAAAAACAGTAAAGACCCTACTGAGTTTTTGTTTTTTCTGTTAAAATGAAAAAGTATTTTTTTCTTATATCACAGTGTCTGTTTATAAGGTCCTTAGAGAACGCGTCTTACTTTCGGAGGTTATTTCCAAATTTGTGGCTTTAAGTCGCAAAGGACGAAACTTTTTAGGTCTGTGTCCTTTCCATCATGAAAAATCTTCTTCTTTTTCTGTGGATGATCGTCAAGGATATTATTACTGCTTTGGGTGTAAGGCTCATGGTGATGTGGTGGATTTTGTGTCTGCCATAGAAGGGGTATCTCATGGGCAAGCTCTAGAGTTGTTATGTCAGCAGTATGGACTTGAATTGCCTAAGCACTTTGAAAAAAAAGCCAATCCTTTAGAACAATCTTTAAAAGAGGTATTAGAAAAAGCGTGTGGGTACTTTGAGGCTCAACTAGAGACGTCTTCTAAAGCTTTAGAGTATTTAGCCCATCGTGGTTTATCCAGAAGTCTGCAAAAAGAGTATCGTTTAGGATGGGCTCCGGAAGGCACCTTGTTTGCAGCACATATGAAGTCTTTAGGTTGTGAGCCTTCTTTACTTCAAAAATCTGGATTGATGAATGAAAAAGGCCAAGTTTTTTTTCAACGCAGAATCACTTTTCCCATTTTAGATGATAAAAGAGGAGTGATTGCTTTTGGGGCCAGGACCTTGGAAGGGTGTATGCCCAAGTACTTGAATTCACCTGAAACTCTCCTTTTTGTCAAAGGGGAAAATCTTTATGGATCTTGTTTAAGAAAAGTCACGTCTTGTCTTGTGGTGGAAGGGTATATGGATGCTTTGACTGTGATCAGTCAGGGTTACAGTGCTGTTGCTTGTTTGGGAACCGCTTTAAGTCCAGAACAGTTGTTTAAGATTTGGAAGAGTGCTTGTGAGCCGGTGATCTGTTTTGATGGAGATGAAGCAGGTCAAAGTGCGGCCCAGCGCGCTTCTTTGATGGTATTACCTTTACTGAAACCAGGTTTTAGCCTTCGTTTTCTGACCTTACCTTTGGGGCAAGACCCCGCTTCTTTAATGAATTCTGCAGGTAAAGAGGTTTTTGAGCAGTATCTGAAGACATCACAACCTTTGTGCGAATTTTTATACCAGCAAGTTTTTTCATCTTCCCAAGTGTCAACACCCGAGCGTAAAGCCAAGGCTTTAAGAACTTGGAGGGAATATACCGCGTTGATTCAAGATCCTGATGTACGATTTTCTTATCAGAGTTTTTTTAAAGAAAAATTTTACAGTTTTAAACCTCGATTTTTTGAAAAAAAGAAGGCGCCCTTAATGCCTGTTCATATTGCCCCCAAAGAAGATTTTTTAGGGTATATGTTGTTGGGTTTTTTGATCCATAAGCCGAGTTTGGTGGATATTTTTCAAGAAGAACTCGCCCAGCTTTTTTTGGACCAAGATACGCTTTTAAGGCGATTTTGTGATATCATACTGAAAGGGCTGGCCCAATGCGACGAGTATGATATTGTCTCTTTTATTAAAACTCAGGATCCAGATGCTTTTGAAGCCGTGATGAATAAATCTTTTTTGCACCTTAGAACGGCCATGACATTGAATTTTGAAGAAAGTTGCCAGTATTGGATGCGTCTATTTCACGAGCACCAAGCCCTCAGTTTTTCTTGTTCGCCTTACCCCCCAAAAGAATTGCACCCAGGGCAAGAGAAAGCTCTGGAGCCTTCATTACCCCTTTAACCCTTTGAAAGGAGCAACGATTCCATGACCAATCATTCAAAAAAAGATCTTTCAGAAGATAAAAGCACTGCTTTAGACTTAGAGCTGGGGCTGGAAGACGATCTTATCACGCCAAGTCCAGAAGATGAAGTATTGCTGGAAGAGGAATCCTTTGATCTTAAGGACGATGTGGTGGGGATCAGCTTGGAAGTTCCCGATTTGGTGGGCTCTGATTTAGAGCTCTCGGAGCGGAGTGAAGTGATGGATCCTGATCTTTTAGAAGCTTTGGAAGAATTAGAAGATTCTTATATTCAAGATAAAAAATTTAAAAAGATTATTGCCAAGTTGTTGATTCAAGGCAAAGAGCAAGGGTTTATGACTCAGAAGCACGTTCAAAAAGTTTTTGGTGGAAAAGAAATTAACCAAGAAATTTGGGATATTTTATCTCAGATTTTTTCCGATACGGGGATTTCTCTGGTAGAAGAGGAAATGCCGGGAATGGAAGGTGCTGATTTTGCCGCAGAGCAACCCACAGAAGAAGGTGCTGAAGAAGAATGGTCCCGTGTGGATGATCCGGTACGCCTTTATCTGAAAGAAATTGGTTCAGTCCCTTTGTTGTCACGCAACGGAGAGGTGGTGATTGCCCAGCGCATCGAATCAGGTCGAGATATGGTCATTAATGGCTTGTGTAAAAGTCCGGGAGTGTTTAATCGATTAGAAGAGTGGTGTCAAAAGTTGGTCGAAGGGACTTTGTCTTTGCGCAATTTTTTGGATACAGAAGGTTATATTGAAGACGGTCTGGAAGAAGATGAAGATTTACTGAAAGACAAAGAAGAAGACAGGGGCACTGAAGATCTAGAAGAGGTGATCGCCGCAGAAGGACCAGACGCAGAACAAAAACTATCTTTGAAAGAAAAAGCCTTTTTAGAAGCTACGCTAGAAAAATTGCATACTTTTATAGCCAAAGGTCGTCAAAATTTGATCAGCCAGGATAATTTAGAAGAAGTCGCTCAGTTGTTCGCGAGTTTAAAGTTACAAAGTCCTAAGGTTAAAGAGCTGATTGATCTGATTTATGGGTACCAAAAAGAGTTGCTTCAGCACGATTCTCATATCTTAAAATTAGCCGAAACCTGTGGGGTATCTAGAAAAGATTTCTTGGCTTCTTATGACAGTGGCGCCCCCCAACAGTGGTGGCAAAAAATGAGCCAAGCTCCTTCTTCAAAAGCTTGGGGTGCGCTGGTTGCCAATCATAAAGACTCTGTCGATCAATTACTGGAATTCATCCAGCGCGTTAGTCTGAACGCTCAACTGCCCTTAAATGATTTGCGGGACATTATTAAAACGGTTCAAAGTGGAGAGTTCACCGCTGAGCAAGCTAAAAAAGAAATGATAGAAGCCAACTTACGTCTGGTTATTTCTATTGCCAAACGGTATACCAACCGAGGCCTGCAGTTTCTGGACCTTATTCAGGAAGGAAACATTGGTTTGATGAGGGCGGTGGAAAAATTTGAATACAAAAGAGGATATAAATTTTCTACCTATGCCACCTGGTGGATCCGTCAAGCCATTACTCGTTCTATTGCCGATCAGGCTCGTACGATTCGTATTCCTGTTCATATGATAGAAACCATCAATAAGTTGCTGAAAGTTTCCCGAGTTTTTGTGCATGAAACGGGAAGGGAGCCATCCCCGGAAGATTTGGCTTCTCGGACAGGTTATCCAGTAGAAAAAGTTCAAAAAATTCTGCGGATTGCCAAAGAACCTATCAGTCTTGAAACGCCCGTAGGGGACGAAGAAGACAGTCATATCGGAGACTTCTTGAAAGACGAAAATGCTATTTCACCCATCAATGCGGCCATTATGAATGATTTAAGGGATGTGGTGTCAGAGGTCTTATCCACGCTAACGGCCCGTGAAGAGCGTGTCTTACGGATGCGTTTTGGGATTGGAGGCAGTGGAGAAGAAAGTACGTTAGAAGAAGTGGGGCGTAACTTTCGTGTGACCCGAGAGCGTATCCGTCAGATTGAATCCAAAGCTTTACGTAAATTACGTAAAGGAAAGTGGAAAAAGTTGTGGGACTTTTTTAACAATAAACAATAAAAACAAGTACACATAAAAGCAGGAGCAAAAGAGATGATCCCAGAGTTGAGCGGAAAAGACGCTTTGGCGGTTTTCAGAGGCTATAATAAAGCGCCTCGAAGAGCGGGTCATTTCCGTCTCTGCAGTCCTTTTCAGCCTGCCGGAGATCAGCCTAAGGCCATTGAAAACCTGGTTCACGGTGTTTTGGCGGAAAAAAAGAATCAAGTTCTTTTGGGGGTAACGGGTTCAGGAAAAACTTTTACCATGGCCAATGTGATTGAAAGGGTGCAAAAGACGACTTTGATTTTGGCTCCTAATAAAACATTGGCTGCCCAATTGTATGGAGAAATGAAGTGCTTTTTTCCTTATAACGCTGTAGAATATTTTGTTTCTTATTACGATTATTATCAGCCGGAAGCGTATATTCCTTCCAGTAATACGTATATTGAAAAAGAATCAATGATCAATGAAAATATTGAACGGATGCGTCACAGTGCCACCCGGGCCTTGTTGGAACGGCAGGATGTGGTGGTGGTCGCCAGTGTTTCATGCATTTATGGTTTAGGAGCCATCGAAGCTTACCAGGAAATGTCTTTTACGTTAAAAAAAGACCAATCTTATGGGCAAAGTGAGTTATTGCGTGAATTGGTTAAATTGCATTACAAGCGCAATGATATTCAGTTAAAGCGAGGAACCTTTCGAGTACGAGGTGACCGCGTCGATATTTTCCCCAGTCACTATGAAAACCATGCCTGGAGTGTTTCTTTTTTTGGACGAACTGTGGAATCTATTCATGAAATAGACATCCTGACCGGTCAAGTCATTTCCTCTCTTGCTTCAGTGACCTTGTTTCCCAATAGTCATTATGTGGCGCCGGGGCCTACGATCTCTCAAGCAATTATAAGAATCGAAAAAGAATTAGAGACCCGGGTACAAGATCTTCAGGAACAAAACAAGTTAATTGAAGCTCAGCGGTTAAAAGAACGCGTGACCTACGATTTGGAAAGTTTGAAGCACACAGGTTTGTGCGCGGGGATTGAGAATTATTCTCGGTATTTGACAGGCCGGCCCGCCGGCTGCGCTCCGCCCACTTTATTTGAATACTTGCCTCCAGATGCTTTATTTATCGTGGATGAAAGCCATGTGAGCGTACCTCAGGTCCGTGGGATGGTGGCGGGAGACAGTGTACGCAAAAAAACATTGGCTGAATATGGGTTTCGTTTACCTTCTTGTGTTGATAACCGTCCTTTAAAGTTTGAAGAATGGGATATGATGCGTCCCTGTACGATCTTTGTTTCGGCTACTCCGGGACCTTGGGAGCTACAACAGACGGGTGGTGAGGTTATCGAGCAGGTCATCCGTCCTACAGGTTTATTGGATCCAGTTTGTACAATCCATCCCACTGCCAATCAAGTGGATGATTTAATTGGGGAAATCCGAAAGGTGGTGGCGGAAGGCGAGCGGGTTTTGGTGACCACTTTAACCAAAAAAATGGCAGAAGATTTATGTGGTTATTTTGATCAAGCACATTTAAATGCCCGCTATATGCACTCGGATGTCGAGACTTTGGAACGTATTCGACTGCTAGAAGACTTGCGTAAAGGGACTTATGATGTGTTGATTGGAATTAATCTTTTAAGGGAAGGACTGGATATTCCGCAATGTCAGTTGGTGGCCATTTTAGATGCGGATCGTCAAGGGTATCTGCGTTCGCAGACTTCTTTGATCCAAACCATTGGACGGGCAGCCCGTAATGCGCGGGGGCGGGTGATTTTGTATGCTGATACCATCACACCTGCCATGAAAGGAGCTTTGGACGAAACAGAACGTCGGCGCACACTACAGCAAGCTTTTAATCAACAACATCACATCACCCCTAAAGGGACCTATTCGGCAGCTTCGGCGATTTTAGAGGCTCGTCCTGATCATTCTGAAACTGTGCAAGAAAGCTTCGCAGAACTGAACGCGGCTATGTTGAAAGCTGCGGAAGATTTAGATTTTGAAAAAGCAGCACAGATCAGAGATTTATTACAAAAAAAACGTTCTTAGCTTTTTATTTATTTTTATAATTAAAATATTCATTTTTTTAGGATTTTGAATGTATTCTTTGATTTGGGGGCTTCTGAGACCTATAGCAGGTTATTGGTGTTTTTTTCCTTTGCAGCAGCAGTATTATGTTCCTGGGCAGTATTTTGTACAACCCATAGAGGAATCAGCCGAAATTAATTCTTTAAGGACATTCGTGGAAGCTTTGCCTGAAGCGCATTCTAATAACCATCCACATTACAGTAGCCTTTTAGAAGAGGTATCGGGTATTAATGCCCTTCCCTTAGAACATTTATCACGGTGTGACTTAGAAGGGGTTACAGACCTCACCCTTTCTGGTTCTTTTGATACCTGGGGGTAGCAGGTTTCAAAATTAAGTGAAGAAGTGAGGTCACAAATTAAGGACTTATCGCTCTGTGAAAAGAAAGGTTCTTTCAAGTTTGAAGATATAGAGCGTACTTTGGATAGAGAGACCTATTTAAATTCTTGTCCAGAAGAAACGGCCACTGAGTTATCTGTTTTGGAGTTATTTCCTTCTTTGGACACATTGAGGTTTTTTGCAGTACGGAATTTTGATGTGAATGAGTTTGGAAAAATGGATTGGCGAAAGATTGCAATGTTTCAATTTAGCGATATGAATATTGGCCCAAAAATGGAATGGTTGGGAAAATTAAAGGTTCGTGATTTATTCTCTTTAGATTTAAGTAATAATATTCTTAACCTTAATAAGATCCCGGCACTGGTTAAGGATCTGAAAGAACGTTGTCCTGGGTTTTGTGATCTTAATCTAGGTTTATTGAAAGACTTGGAAACGCGTGTAGCGAGCTCTCAGGCCTTAGAGCGCAATCTTTTGTGTGAAAAGATCTCAGTGATTAGAGTTGAAGTGAAAAATTATGATCAGGGAGTAGAGATTTTTTATGATGATGAGTCTGAATTTCAGAGTAGTGTTTCTACGGAGCGGCATTCAGATGAAGCTTCTGGTCCTGGAGCATGACTCTTGACCTTAAAATAGGATTGTTTTATGAGAATAAAAATTTTTTATTCTCATAGATTTTGTGCAGGTATTTTTTTCCCTTTTTAAAAACCTGTCATTAATATTATTTTATGGATCATTAAATTGTTTTTTATTGCAATTTAATGTTTATATTTGTAGACTCTAAAAAATAGAATTTTTTAGGATTTTTAATGCATAAATTATGGGCTTTTTTCATCTGCGTGTCCTCTGTTTCTACAGTGCAAGCTGTTACCACGCGGTCTGGTCTTAGAACACATCTTCTTTCTACAGAAGCTGCAACACGAACAAGATTTGAAACAGACGCTATTCCTGTGGCGTTTTTGCCAGACTGCAACCTAACAGGTGTGGAAACTTTATCTTTGTTTGGGCCTTTTAACACTTGGAGAGCAGATGTTGAACAGTTAAGCCCACAAGTTAGACGTCAGATAACGCGTTTAGAGCTGAATGGCAGCCATGGCACAGTAGGCATTGAAGAAGTGAATCGTGATTTACCCAGGCTTCAATACTTAAATCGCTGTGATGACGAAGCGGGTATTGATCTAGCCGTTTTACAATTGTTTCCTTCTTTAAGACAAGTGGCCTTTAATTGGGTACGAAATTTTGATGTGAACCAGTTTACAGCGCTTGAGTGGCCACGAATCACACGCTTTGAATTTCCTTATATGCGTATTGGGGGAAATACAAACTGGCTGCGCCATTTGAATGCTGGGAATTTAGAAACATTAGATTTATCTGCTAATATTATTGGTCCTCGTCAAATTGAAGCCGTTGCTGCAGATCTTCACAGGAATTGCCCCCGTTTGCAGACTATTAATATAAGATCAGAAGACGCCTTTGAAGTGGGTGAATATACCAATGAAGATAGTAATTTGTCTTATACTCCTGAAATAAGATGGACTACAGATTTACCTCAGCGCAATGAAGAATCGTTCAGTTCTAATGGGACAGATGAGGAAGGTCTTGAGGCAGATATTATTGAAAGAATCTTTGACAATTATGGAATTACTGTGCTCTATTTTGAAGAAAATAACAGCGATAACGAAAGTGAAAGTAGCAGCAGTGTATCGCACAGAAGTGCTTCGGACAGCGCTGAGGAAAGAGGCAGCGAAAATCAATAATCTTTATTAAAAACATCTAAAAAATAGGGGGCAGCTTTGGGGCTGTCCACCTGTAGCGTTTTTTAAAAGCCCTTTTCTTTAAAGAAAAACGAGGTATTTGCTTACCGTTGTTCCTTTAGGTTAAAATAAAGCAACTTTTACTTTTCCTACGATGTCTAAGATTCCTCTTTTTAAAGATCCTGAAAGTTGGCAGGGAATGCGTAATGCTGGTCAGCTGGTGGCCAAGACGTTTGATTTTATAAAGGAGCATGTACAAGAAGGGGTTAGTACTGAAGCGTTGAACCAACTGTGTCATAGCTTTATTTTAGATCATGGGGGGTATCCTGCCCCTTTGGAAGTCGGGTTTCCAAAAGCTGTGTGTATTTCACGAAACCATGTTATTTGTCATGGAGTTCCTGATAAGGAGGTTTTAAAAACCGGGGACATTGTGGGTATTGATATCTCTTTGCGGCTAGAGGGCTGGTATGGAGATGCATGCCGAATGTTCTGTGTGGGAACTCCATCAGCCAAAGCCCAAGAGCTGGTTCAGACATGTCATCAAGCGTTAGAAGCCGCAATTGCCCTGGTGAAACCAGGAGTCTTTTTAGGGGATATCGGTTTTACGATTCAATCTATAGCAGAAGCCAAAGGGTTTTCTGTCGTGCGGGATTTTTGTGGTCATGGCATTGGGCGTGTGCTACATGGTGCCCCAGAAGTGTGTCATGTGGGACAAAGAGGTCAAGGGGTTTGTCTTCAAGAAGGTATGTTTTTTACCATTGAACCTATGATCAATATGGGAACCTATAAGCTGCGAGTCCTCTCGGATGATTGGACCGTAGTGACTCAGGATGGTCGTTGGTCGGCTCAATGGGAACATACGTTAGGGGTGAACGCTCAGGGATGTGAAGTTTTCACCCGGTCAGAGCAAATTTTATGTCAGACACCAGGCTAGATATCAGGTCAGATCTAAGCTGCAAGATCCATCTCTTTTGTACTCAGGTGGTCCATCCTGTTGTTGTGATTGCGGGTCCTACTGCCAGTGGAAAATCAGCTTTAGCTTTGCATTTGGCTGAAACTCTTCAGGGAGTCATTATCAATGCAGATAGCCAGCAATTATACCAGGGCTTAGATCTTTTAACAGCTAAACCCTCGTTAGAAGATCGAGCAATATGCCCTCATCAGCTTTATGGAACGTTTCCCAATACAGCACCTGGCTTAAACGCTGCTTCTTGGCGAGAGTATGCCTGCCAGCAGATAGATCAAGTTCATGGTATGGGACAGGTTCCTTTTGTGGTAGGGGGAACGGGTTTTTATTTGCAAGCCTTAATTCAAGGATTGTCTGCGATGCCTTTTATCCCTAGGGATCCTTCTTTTGATGACAAAGATATGTATCAGCGATTGTGCCTGGTTGATCCTGAGCTGGGTCAGCGTTTGCATCCCAGGGATCGCCAACGGATTCAGCGTGCCCTAGAAGTTTTTACAACAACAGGGCGACCGTTGTCTTTTTGGCAAAAACAACCTCGTCAGTCCTGTGGTCCTTATCAGTTTTTTACAATTGCAATTTTACCATCCTTAGACGTTTTAACAAAAAGAATTGGAAAACGCTTTGATATTCTGTTGCAGCAAGGATTATTGCAAGAGGTGTCCCAGTACCAGGAGGAGTCTAAAGAATCTCTTTCCTTAGCTCCTCTTTCTCAAGCTATTGGTCTAAAAATTTTGCAACGATTTCAAAAAGGGGAACTGTCTTGGTCTCAAACTCAAGAGCTTTTTATCCAGCAAACGCGTCAGTATGCCAAGCGACAACGGACTTGGTTTAAGGGACAACTAAAAAGCGATGAAATTCTGAAGTTCCCCTATCCTTTGGAATTTTAAAGAATAAGTGTTGTGAATTTAAAGCTAGTTTTGTTTAAGAGGTTTCTTCATCTATTTCTTTTTTGCAATAGTCTGTAACTTGACGTTTTTTTTCAAAAATTTCCTTTCTGTTTTTGAATCTTGCGTCAAGAGCGTGGTTTCTCATGCATGAAGTGAGTAAACCTCTAGTCTCAGAAGAGATTAAAAAATTTTTTTGAATGTCCTTAAAATAATTATTTTGTATCTCTTTTGTTTCTAAAAAAATTTTTTTTAGACTGGGAATTATATGAGTTAACTGAAGAAACTGGGGATCCTGCTGTTTTTCTTCATACCACTGGGAATTTAGGGACATCAAAGTCCCATTTTTTATACCAGAAAAGAGTATAGAGATATTTTCTTTCATTTCTTTCACATAATGTTGTAATTGACCAGAGTCTGCGTTTTTGTAGAAGTATCGAGAGTGAAGCTGAAGTGCTTGTACATCTTTCATAATGCTGTCAAGTCGTGATAGATCTTCGTCTTTTGTTGCTTGCACAATACATGATAAACCGAAAGCTAGTAATAATATTTTTTTCATTATTTGAATTGTTAAATAAATATAGTTTATTTTAATATTTTTTTAAACAAATTGCAATATTTTTAATAAAAATATTATCTTTATCCAAATAATAAAGTTTTAGAGAATACAAAAAAAATAGAACATCCTAAAATGGATCATTTTCATTCTTTTTCAGACAAGAATAAATTTTTATTTTGCCTTATAGATCAGATTATAAAAAAACTTAATCAAACTTAAAAAGTTCAAAAACAGCTTGGAATATTAAGAGACAAGCATAGTGTCTAAAGCATTCTGAGAGCACAATGCCAACAGAACAGGATCTTTTGGAAAAAGATTTTTATAATCCCAATAGGCTCCTTCCCGAATTTTCTTGACAGTGTCTTTGGTTGTAGCCAACAGTCTTGAAATGCTGACATCGGAAACATGAGGGTGATGCTTGACAATCCACAAAACCGCATTAGGAATTTCCTTCCTTTTGGCTAAGGGGACATAGGCTTTTTGTTTTCGGAATTCTTTTCGCTCGACAGTACACAAATTCAAAACTGCCTGCGGGTTTGACTCGCAGCGCTGAATTTCTAGCTTTGTCAGTTGGCCTGATGTGATGGGATCTAACGGTTGAATCGAAGCTGTCTCATTGGCTAAAGCTTCGACTTGCAGAATATGCAACTCGCAAAAATCTGCGATTTGCTGAAAAGTCAACGTTGTATTCTCAATCAGCCACAAGGCAGTTGCCTTGGGCATAAAAATTTTATTCATTCACCTGGATCGAAAAAAACGCGTCCCCAACGGGAATCGAACCCGTGTTACCACCTTGAAAGGGTGGTGTCCTGACCGCTAGACGATGGGGACCATCCGTATGAGGACATTCTATCGCTTTGGCGTTAAAAAAACAATGGCCTTGGATAAAAATCTAAGCAAAATCCTTTGCTTTTTAAAAAGAGCCTTGTTTGAAAGTGTGAAGAAAGTTATAATAAAAAAGATGCGGATGTAGCTCAATGGTAGAGCGGAAGCTTCCCAAGCTTTAGACGAGGGTTCGATTCCCTTCATCCGCTGAAAAAGGTGAGGCATGAATACCAAGTCATTTTGTATCGTAGGAAAAATTTTAAAGCCAAAAGGTTTGAAAGGACATCTTAAAGTTCATTCTTATACCCAGGATCCTTTTTTTATTTGTACTCTGGACCTTTATGATGAACATCATCGCTTTCTTTTCAATTTGCATAAAGTGGGGTATGTGCAACAACCGGACAAAATTGAAGTTCGTATTGATGGCATTCAGACGATTGAAGAAGCAAAAGTTCTTCAAAGTTGCTTACTGTACGCTTCAATCCAAGACTTTCCTATCCTGCAGGAATCCGATGAATTTTATTGCAGTGAACTGGTCGATATGCAGGTCTTAGGGCCTGATGGGCAATCCTGGGGAAGAGTTTTAGGTATTCAAAATTTCGGTGCCGGAGAGCTGTTAGACCTGCATTGTCAGAAAAACGGTAAGAGCTACTTTGTGCCTTTTAAGGAGCCTTTTGTAATAGAGGCCTGTCGAGACAAGAGGACAGTTATTTTGGGTCGATGGCCCGAAGAAGATTTTTAAAAATTAAAAATATCGTAGGTTTTTTCTTGTGACCTATTTTTTTGATGAGAAATTTTTCGATTCAGGAACTTTTTGTTGGAAAGAATTTTGGAACATTTTGGCAGAGGCCCAAAGCAAAAAAATCCCTCCTAGAAAAAAGGGAATGCAATAAATTTGTCCTTTAGAAAACATATGGTTAAAGAGGAATAAAATATCTTGCCCCGGGTCTCTGAAATATTCGCATCCCCATCGCGCCAGTCCATAGCCCAGCAAAAACAGTCCGCAAAGTCGACCTTTGTAGCGGATCCAAGGTGTAAAAAAAGCAATACTATTTAAAAGAACAAACAATCCTATGCCTTCCCAAAAGGCTTCGTATAACTGACTGGGGTGTCGCAGAGTGTGATCGACTGTAGGAAAAACGATGCCTAAAGGAAAGTCGCTGGGGGCAGGAATACCGTAGAGTTCTTGGTTGATAAAATTGGCAATACGTCCACAAAGTAGTCCTAATGGTGCGCAACAAGCAACGCAGTCCATAAATAAAAGAAAAGGTAGGCGATGGATTCGACAATACCACAAAGCACTCAGGACAAGACCAATACATCCCCCGTGAAAAGACATTCCTCCTTTCCAAGTTTTCAGAATTTCTGCAGGATGGCTGAAATAGTAGTGAGGTTGGAACAATAAAACTTCTCCTAACCTTCCGCCTAAAATGATGCCTATCATGGCATAGGTCAAGAAATTAGAAAAATCTTGTCGGTCAAAGAGATTAAAACGTGTTTTGCAAAGATAGCGGTTCCAAGCTAAAGCCAAGAATAACCCTGCCGCATAAGAAAGACCGTACCAGCGTACAGGATAGGAGCCCAGGTAAAAAGCCGTGGGTGACGGAAAAGAAAAATCCATGAAAGTGTTTTTCTAATAGCCTAAAGGAATTTATTTTTGACGAAAAGAGGTCTTTATGATATCTTCCTTTAAATTTCATCTTCGTTTTCTTTTTGATTTTTTATAAAAAAAATGGTATTTAAAAAAGAAGATATGCGGACAGATAAAAGGAAGCCCATTGCTCAAAGCTTTTGAAAATAAAGTCTTTTTTAACTTGACTTTCGCTCCAAGCTCCTGCATAATGCATGAGCGTTTTGAAAAAATACGCGACAAAGGGCCCTTAGCTCAGTTGGTAGAGCATCTGCCTTTTAAGCAGGTGGTCGCAGGTTCGAATCCTGCAGGGCCCGCTCATGTATAAGTCATTTTTTCTTTTGGGCAATTGGAAGGCAAACGGTTCCTTACAACAAGTCCGTGACTTTTGTGCTGAAGTTAGGTCTTTAAAAGTTCCAATCGGGATAACTCCTATTTTAGCACCTCCCTTTCCTTATTTAGACATGATGAAGCTTTTATTACCCCAAGGTTACGGCTTGGCTGCTCAAACATGTCAAGCAAGTTCTTTTACAGGACAGATTACGGCCCCTATGCTGAAAGATGTGGGCTGTGGATGGGTTTTGATAGGACATGGTGAAAGACAAGAATCTTTTCAGGAGGTTCGTCAGCAGATTCTTTCAGTGCAAGGCGAAGGCATGATTCCCATTGTATGTGTGGGGGAAAAAGATCCAGATTCTGTTTTAGACGTGTTAGATCAGCAATGTGGGCACTATTTTCAAGACATCCCTGAAGGTTACTGGGTGGCCTATGAGCCTATTTGGGCTATTGGCAGCGGAAAGACTCCCGATGGGAAGCATTTAAAAAAAGTTTCTGAATATTTAAAGCAAAAGCTTCATTTACCCTTGCTTTATGGGGGGAGTGTAAACTCTACAACGGTATTTCCCCTATTATCGTCTCAACTCTGGTCCGGTTTTTTGGTAGGTAAAGCCAGTTTGAAGGCTTGTGATTGGATGGCTCTTATACAACAGATTAAGAATTGTATTTTATTAAAATAATCTCAAGTATTTTGATTTTTAAATACAGTAATTTAACTAAAAATTATATTTTTGTTGATACAGTAAGAGCATAATATTCAATGAATTTGAAAACATGAAAAATAAATTAATGCTATTTTTAGCCCTTTTGGGGATCACAAGCACAGCGGTCACACAGGATGTGAATGCTGCAAGAAGAAAAAACAAAAAATCTCGTAGAAAAGATTCAGATGATACAAATGTTTCTTTGTCTAAGGAAGAAATAAGTAAGCTTGTTACAGCAGAGAATCTGAAAAAGACTTTTGGTGATTTGAAGGCAGGAGATCTGAAAAGTGTTGATGTAAAGGGTTTAGTCAAAGAATTTTTGAAAGCTCGCTCGGGATCTGGTGATGCTATAGATAAGCTTTTCAGTGGAAAGACAGATGCGCAGAAGAAAGAATGGGCTGAAAAGATTTTCAAAGCTTATCAGGAAGCAGTGGCTTTTTATACAGAAAACGACATTAATTTGGCTACCAGTTTGTATGCTGAAAAAGCTGCCGAAATGAATGATAAATTCAAAAACTTTTCTGCAAAAGTAGACGGTTATGATGCTGATGAAATTGAATCAGAATATACAAAATTGGTCGATCAATTTAAAAAGGAATTTGACTCTATTTCTGATAAAAAGAAACAAAAATTCTTAAACGCATTATTAGAGGTGTATGTTTCGGCAGCCCCAGCGGGACAAGATTTGAAGTCAATGAAAAGAGCCATCCGTGAGCAAGACAGACTTCTTTCCCAGATCAAAGAGTATAAGGAAGGTTCTGGAGACTTAAAGGGTATTTCTAGTGAATTGGATGCTATTGAAAAAAATATCAAAAAAGTCGTTCTTGCTGCCGGAATTTCAGCGGAAGATCAAGAAAAGCTTCAAAAAATTCTTGAAACCTATAAAAAATCCGAAGTGCAGTCTGGGCAAAAATCTTCTAACGAGTATTTGAACGATGTTTTGGATGCTTTGGAAGTAGACCAAACCAAGAGCGGCAACTGGGCCCAGAAAATTAGGAATATCTTTGCTATAGCAGCAGATGATAATACACCTATCGCTACTATTGTGGCGAACATTGAAGGCAAAAAAGATATTTTACAATATATGAATGCAGAAAAGTGGCAGGCTTTAAAGGATAAAATCGATGTGGATGTCAGACTTGATCAGTTGTTAGGCATGTTACCTGATAATCTAGGTTCCAGAGACAAAAATCAAGCAAAGAGCAGAATGAAAAAGGTTGTTGAACCAAAGATATCTGATGCAGATCTTGTGACTAAAATTAACAGTGATGCAGATCTTAAGGCGTTTTTTGACGCTGCCAAGTGGGCTGCTTTTGAAGCTCAGGTGACTGCAGGAACCCCTAAAAACCCAAACACTCCTACAAACCCAATCCCTATAACCCCTAAAACTCCAGTTAAGAAAGCTAAAAAATTTAAGAAAGCTAAAAAATTTACTGAACAATTGGCTCGCTTTCTTAAGGATGGTATACCACAGGATACACCAAAAACTTTAATTAACAAGTTTATGGATCTTGTTAAGGCTGAGCTAGCTCAGGCCAAACCTACATGTCCTGACTTTATCAATGCTATTGAAAATGAGGGGCTTGACACTATTTTTCATGGAACTTTTTGGAATGATTTTAAAAGAAAATATGATATCTAAAAAATATTTTTTGACACCCTATACAGGAGCCTGCGGGCTCCTTTTTTTATAGCAAAAATGCTTTATTGTATTTTTTTACGAAACTTTATTTTATTTATTATATTCTTTATATAGAATATCTTATAAAAAAGAAACATGCAAAATAAAAATATTTTTTGGGTCTTGGCTTTACTTTTGTCCAGTGATTCCTTAAAAGCAGAGTCCGAGACGAAGACGCCTTTAAATACGGAAGTTAAAGAAGAACAGAAAAAGCCTAAAAATAAAAGAAATAAAAAAAGAGGACGGGGTCGCAGACAGTCTAATAAAAAGAGAAACGAAACAGGATTGTGCGAGATGATCAAGGATCCTAGTATGGTTGATAAGGTTGTCAAGCATAAGCCATCTGCGCTGAAACTGGATTCAGAGTCGTTGAAATCTATTCTTCAACAAGCAATTTCCGGGTCCCAAGAGGCCAAAAATACAGCCTGGAAGAGTTTATTAACGAAGAACAACTTCCAACCTAATGAAGAGCAGCTGGCTTCCTTTTTACAAAATCTGAATTCTGAAGCTCAAGATTTGAAAAAGCGTACTTACGATCTGGAAAAACAGGCTTCGTTCCGGTTCTTTGTGGACCAAATTGCCTCGGTTCCTGAAATCACCTTGAAGGACAACAATGTAAGAAGTAGCTCTCATAAAAAGACCGCAAGAGAAGCTGCTTATGCTGTTATTAGAATGAATATTCAAAAAGCTAATCAGAAATATAAAGATAATAACTTTTTTGGAAAGTTATTTAATTTTTTAAACAGCCGATCTTCTGTAGATCCAGAGGTTTTGCAAAAGACAGGGACTTCTTTGAAAAACCTGGAAGATTCAAAATTCGGTCTTGGAATGCGATTAAAGGACTTAGATCAAAAGATCAGCAGCATTAAAACAGGAACCTTCTCTGCGGCTAAGATACCTCTTTTAGAAGCAAAAGTGGTGGAGGTAGAAAGTGCGTTGCAAGCGGTCAAAACAATTCTGGCGAACGTTTCAGAGCTCTTAGGGCGAGCGGATTCGCCTTTATGGAAGAAGAATCTTGAGCTTTGGGATTCCGCTTTTATTCCAGAGCCTTCCCAGCAGAAGCAGGAGCCTTCTAAAGTGAGTCCAAAAAAAAACATCTCAGATCAAAGATTGTTTAATTTAAAGGAATCCAGAATAAAACCACAAAAAAATAATGATGAGAGTTTTCTAGATGAGAATCCTTTCGAAAATTTTTTCAATACAGTCAATTAGAAAACTAGGGATTGTGCCACTAAAAATATAACAAGCGGCATTTCTGTTATACTGACAAAAATGATAACAAAAGGAACCCAAGGTGGCATATTCCTTATGGTTAGACGGGCAGTGGATTGAAAAAGAAGCCTTCGGAGAGCTGGGAAGCCTACCGGTGATGACCCACGGCCTGCATTATGGAACGGCGGTGTTCGAGGGGCTGCGTTTTTATGAGGGTCGTGTGTTTCAAAGCGACCGTCATTATCAACGGTTTGGCCAATCTGCCCGCTTTTTGGATTTTGACATCCCTTACAGTGTTCAGGCCTTGCAGACCGTGACCCAAGAACTGGTGTCAGGCTTGCCTTATAAGGATGGATATATCCGAGCCATTGCTTGGTGTGGGGAAGCCAGTATGCTGGTTTCCCATCGTCTTTCTAATGTACGGGTTGCTGTTCATGCGGCTGCCCGGCCTCTTCCTTATACGCAGGATCAATATCAGAACGGTTTACACCTTACAGGGTCGTGTTGGAAGCGCCCTGATCCCCAGACAGCTCCGGTTCATAGCAAAGCAGCGGGATTGTATATGACCTCATCCATGAGTAAAAAAAAGGCGGAAGAAGAGGGATGTGATGACGCCTTGATGCTGGATTATAAGGACCGCATTGCGGAAGCCACCAGTTCAAATATTTTCTTTGTGCGCGATGGCGCTCTGTTAACCCCATTTCCCCACAGCTTTCTAAAGGGGATTACACGTCAAACCTGCATGGACTTGGCTAAAGATGCCGGTATTGTTGTCCAAGAGGGTGATTTTTATATCCAGGATCTAAGCAGTATGCAAGAAGTCTTTTTAACCGGTACGGCTATTGAAATTGTTCCTGTGGCTTCTATCACGCTGGGAGGTCAAAAATGGTCTTTTTCTGCTGGTCCTATGGTGCATTGGATGCAAAAGGAATTTCGAAAATTAACGCAGAAAGGACTGTAGGTTGCCTAAACAGTTTGTCAGTAAGGTGGAATTTCAGAAGAAAGCCGTTTTTTTGATCAAGTGTGATTTGCAGTAGGAGGTAGCAAAGATCTGGAGTACAATAAAAAGCACTTTAAGTTAAAAAATAATGTCCAGAGTTTTATATCACGCACAATTTTGTCCTTTTTCACGAAAAATTATTTTTGGAATGAGGGAAAAAAAGCTGCCTTTTCAAGAGGTGATTGAAGAACTTGGGTCGCCTTCGGCCCGACTGTTGAGCTTAAATCCCTGGGGAGAGTTGCCTGTGTTGGTGGACCAGCAATTGGTGTGTGCCAACAGCTATGTGATCAGTGAATACTTAGAAGAGGTTTACGCACTCCCTGTATTGATGGGGGAAAGTCCTGCTTATCGCAGTGAGGTTCGACGTTTGATGTCTTGGTTTGATAAAATTTTTTATCAGGACGTGTTTTGGTGTTTATTTTACGAAAAGGTCTTGAAGTACAAATTGAAAGGAAATCCTCCGGATACTCGTGTGTTAAAAAAAGGATATACGCTTTTAAATGAACACATGGATTATGTGGAACAACTGGCGGAAACCCATCACTTTTTGGCGGGAAAAAATTTTTCTTGGGCAGATATTACAGCAGCAGCGCATATTTCTTGTATTGATTATTTGGGAGACGTTGCGTGGAAAAACTTTCCTATGGCCAAAGAATGGTATATAAAGATTAAATCTCGCCCAGCTTTCAGGCCCTTTTTATCTCAGATGGCCTTTGGAGTCCGATCTTGTGAACACTATGGAAGCCTAGACTTTTAAAATGATTTTAAATTTAAGAAAGAAAACGGATAGAGTGGGATTCGAACCCACGGGACGCTTTCACGTCCTCCGGTTTTCAAGACCGGCGCTTTCGACCGCTCAGCCATCTATCCACCTTCATTATAGACTTTCGGGCAGAAAAAGAAAAGCGCTTTAGTGTGTTAGGTGCTCTTCTAGCCACTTGAAAAATAAGTTCACTCCAATATCTGACTCTAGAGTCTGCAAAGGCTTATCTTTTTGATGCAAAAAGAAATAAGGAGTCGCTTGTACATTCAGACCATCTTTATCCCGCATTTTGATAGCAAAAATAGATTTGATCAGGTGATCCGAAGGTTTGGAATCTTGGATCTCTTTGTGGATTGTTTTTTTGATAATTCTCCTGACTTTTTCTAAAGCATCTTCAAGAGTTTTAGGATGAGCTTGATCGGGGACCCAGCTTGTAGAGCTTAAAACAGATTCAAAAAGAGCATCTTGAATACTATGGATCTGATCTGGGAATTGCCAAGCAAGAGCACTGGCATAAAGGCTCAAGGGGTCTGCTGGATAGTCCCGGACAATGATGCGTAAAAGCCCTTTTTTCACATATTCCTTTTCTAGTAAACGAGGAAGGTATTGGGTATGAACATGGGCACATCCATGACAGGCTTGGGAAGTATAAATAACCAGGGTGCAAGGTGCTTCTTTTGGGCCAAAAGCGCACTGAAATCCTTTTTCTCCGTTAAACTCTAAGGGCAGCACGTTTTGCTGTAAGAAGTATTTTTTGTCAGCAAGGCTGGGATCTGCTTTTTGTACCTTTGAAACTTGAAAAAAAGAAAAAATTTTGTCCCAAAAGGCCTGGGCTTGGCAAGGGAGGGCACTAAGGACTGTCCAAAGGGTCCATTTTTTCAGAAAAGACTTTTTCATGGGACGACGAGTGGCTTCTATGGTTTTACTGTATCGTATTTGTTTTGCTGATGGCTAGCCTGTACGGCTTAGGCCCTTAGAATCTTTTTTATTCGCAGAAATCCTATTAAGATAAGTCCTATGACAAAAACTTTATAGATCTTGCATTTCTTATGGTCGTTTATGACCCAACATTTTAAATTTCCTTGGCCCCGTCGTTTGGCGGTAGCAGTTTCTGGGGGACCGGACAGTTTATGCCTGACTTGGTGGTTAGCCCGTTGGGCTGAAGAAAATAGTGTTGAGCTTTTGGCTTTGACGGTGGATCATGGTCTACGTCCTCAGTCAGGGCAGGAAGCACAAAAAGTGGTTAAATGGTTAAAAGAATGGGGTCTAGAATGCCAAATATTATCTTTATCGTTGGCACAGGCATCGCCTCAAAAAGCCCGTCAAGCCCGCCTCAGAGCACTGATTGGACAATGTCATCAACGCGGTATAAAAGATCTTTTTTTGGCTCATCATCAAGATGATCTGCTGGAAACGGTATGGATGCGTCAACAACAAGGCAGTGGCCCTAAGGGATTGGCAGGGATTTCATCGCTGGGGTTTTACCACGGTATTCGTTTGTGCAGGCCTTTGCTTGCTTTGCGCAAGCAAGAACTGGTGGATACCTTACAGCAGTTGAAGCAACCTTTTATCACAGATCCTTCGAATAGTCACCCTAAATATACAAGGAGCTTGGCACGAAAAGCATTGCAAGAATTTTCGTCAGAGCAAAGACAAGCTTTTTTACAAGAGATTAAGGGATATACGCACAGACGTCTTGAGGCGGAGGAACGAATTAAAGCGATGGTTCCTTTGGAACAAGGTGCAGGATACGTGACTTTCCCTTTTTCTGCTTTGCAAGAACTGATGCTGCAAGACCAGCAGTGGTTGTTACTGCACGGTTTGATGAGTCAAAGTTATTGCGCCCATCCTTGTAAAAGAACTCTGATGATCAATTTATTGACTCAGTTAAATCAAAAGAGCTGTGCAACGGGGGGAGGGTGTTTGGTTTATAAAAAACGAGGACAGGTCTATATTTTTCGTGAATGGAAAAGGATTTTACCTCAGGCTTGTTTGCAACCTTATACATTTTGGGACTCTCGCTTTTTGGTGCTGGAAAAAAGTTTCCAGCCAGTGCTTCCTTTAGGCCTTTATAAGCAAGATTGTTGGGTACAGACTCAAGCCCGGGCCAGTTTTCCCAATATCTCTGCCATTTGTTATCCGATTTGTTCCCCGATGCCTTCTTTTGTGTCTTCCTTTGGGGTATCTACAAGGGTTTCTACATGACGCTGACAACAGGCACAAGCCAGTTCTCTGACTTTGGTGATATAACCGGCTCTTTCATTGACGCTTAAAACGCCCCGAGCCTCTAAAAGATTAAAAGTATCAATGGCTTTGATACATAAATCATAAGCTGGCCGAGTGAGATTCTGCTTTAAGAGCTCAAAACCTTGAGTTAAAAGACAGTGAAAATCATTCTGCAGATAGGCTGGATCTGTTTTTTCAAAATAAAAAGTGGAAAATTCTTTTTCATCTCTTTTAAACAAATCCCCATAACGGACATCGCCAGACCATAAAAGGTCATAAATAGAATCCTTCTTTTGAATGCCCAATGCCAGGCGCTCTAAACCGTACGCTAATTCTCCGCAAACGGGATCGCAGGGTAGGCCACCCATTTTTTGAAAATAAGTAAACTGTAGTACTTCCATACCGTTCAGCCAGACTTCCCATCCCAAACCAGTAGCCCCGATTGTGGGGCTTTCCCAATCATCTTCTACAAAGCGGATATCATTTTTAGCAAGATCGATGCCTAAAGTTTGAAAGCTCTCTAACATCAACTCTCGGGTGTTGCTGGGGGCAGGCTTTAAGAGTACTTGAAACTGATGAAATTTTTGAAGTCGGTTGGGGTTGTCTCCATAGCGACCATCTCCGGGACGACGACAAGGTTGGATGAATGCTACCCGAAAAGGATCAGGTCCTAAGGAGCCAAAAATAATTTCTGGATGAAATGTGCCAGCCCCCATCGCGCGGTCATAGGCAGGTAAAATAGTGCAACCGTTTTGCTTCCAAAAACTTTCCAAAGTTAAAAAAAGATCTTGAAATGTTTGCATGGTGGAAAAAACTTTTTTTCCACCATAAAGCAAGAAGGTTTTGTGTGTCAAGCTTCTGCGTTCATAACCTAGGAAGCTGCAATAGGCCTTTGTTGGATCAGTTCTTCTAATTTATTCAAGAAGAGCGTCAAATGTTGATTTGTTTTTTCAGGATGAGCGGCAGTGACTTTGCGCCACAACGAACGGTATTCTTCTTTTTTAGCGTTCATCAGATAGACATTTTCTACGAACACTTCCATCATCTTTCCACGAATAAACAAAAACTTTAAAGAGACTTTTTGTCCGTTCGCCCTGGCAATCGAAGCCCAAACATGCGCAGTCTTTGGTTCTTGTTTTAAAATCTGAGACTTTTCAATGGTCACGGGATTTTCTTCCTGATTGTAGTATTTCTTTAAAAGATTAAAATAGCAGACTCCTATGTCTTTTAAAAACAAGCCAAGGTAACGTGACTTTTCCGCGTCAGGATACTGGTTCCAATGAGGCCCTAAAACACTTCTACCCATGGCTTGGATATCAAAACAGTTCTGGAGAAGGGTTTGGAAATCTGTGATTTTCTGAGGTAAGGAAGAAGATGTTTTTAAAAGAGAAATCACTTTTTGACTGAAAGTACGTACAGCATTTTCTTCCTGAGTGGCTTGGGAGGTTGAAACGGTTGCCTGGGCCCGGCCAACCTCTAAGTTTGAAAAAATCAAAGAAAATAAAACAAAATTCAGAAATTTTTTGACCATTAATAATGCTCCTCCGCTAGTTAAGTTCCCAAAGGACTTTTTCCTAAAAATGGGACGCTGTGACTTGATTCTATCATAAAGTATTTTATTTTACGAAATAACTTTGATATTATTTTTTTTTATGAATTTTTTCTATCTTTTCAGAAGGAGAGATTGAAGCCTCAAGGTCTTGATAAAAATCTTCATTTTCTTTTTTAAGATCTCCTCTTAACTGGTAATAGGTTTGACGCATGGTGCGGTAGGGATCATAGAAATTAGAATTCAAATAATCTAGAGCATCTTGATAATGTATTTGTTGATGGAATAAATCCATTGCGGAAAAGCTGCTGTAAAACAGCCAGTGAAACGGAAAAAAGAAAGAAGCTGCCCCAGATAATAAGGTTCCTAAGATATCTCGAGAGGTCGTAGGACCTAAAAAGGGAATGTTTAAGAAAATACCTGGGCCTACACCTCCTTTTTCTTCCAAAGCTTTTCCAAAATCGTACTGTTGAGGTTTTAAAGAAAATTCTTCTGAGACGTCAACCCATCCGCCTACTCCTAGAGAAGCATTTAACAGGAAACGGACAAAGTGCTCTTGTCCTTGATGAAAGTCTGCGAACAAACAGCGCGTAATGCCGCTGGATAAACTGTTGGCTGTGCTTATTATGTTATAAACTCCTTTTCGCAGGAAAGGCGGAAACATGGTTTGGTAAACGTTGATCAGAGGCGTCCAAAAGAGGTCTTGGACCACCTGATTGAAGCTGAAAATCTTTCTATTGACTTCTTCCAGTGGATCATGAATGATCTGTTCTTCTTGAGGGGAGTTTTGGGAAGAAGAAGGAGCAGGAGGAGGTGTTGTGCATCCTGCTAATCCTAAAGCCCAGAAAAAAATGATATTCCTCTTCATAGTTGGGTGACCTCCTTAAGAGATTTTTGCGCGTACCAACCACTTACCGTTAAAGAAGCTAAATATAGGACTGTACAGCCCAACAAAGTCTCCCAAGGAATAACCAACGCCAAGATGACAAAGATGACACCAGCCCACAAAGTGAAACGCCAGAATTTTTTTGGGATTTTAAGGTATTTAGGAACAAAAGTAGGGTATCGGCTGATCATCAAAGTGCCTGATAGCAAGAGACAGAATGCGTGAAATGCTTGAAAACTATATCCAAATATAAAGTAAAAAATTAAGGGCATAAGGGCAATCATGGCACCAGCAGGGGCTGGTACTCCGATAGAAAAAAAGGGTGGTAAATGAGAAGGCCGTGTCCGCTGAATGTTAAAGCGGGCCAAACGTAGTCCGCAACAAGTGGCAAAAAACAGACAGCAAGACCAACCCCACCGGCCCCAAGATTGAAGGCAGAAAACGTAAGATATCAGGGCAGGGGCAACGCCGAAATTGATGAAATCTGCCAGAGAATCTAGCTCGGCTCCGAATTCTGTACTGGTGTTGAAATAGCGGGCCAAAGGACCATCAATACCGTCCAGAAAGCCTGCAATTAAGACACTGGCTGCTGCATAAGTCCACATCTTTTCAAAGGCAAAGGACAGAGCTGTTAAACCCATGCACAAAGCCCATACTGTGACCATACTAGGCAGGATTTTTTTCAATACATAACCTCCTCCTTGGGAATGATTCCAAGAGAAGTAGGTCTTTTTAAGGTGTTTTGCTGTAAATTTTTTTTTTCTCATTGTCAGATCCTTGCAATAATGGTGTCAGGACGCTGAAGGTCCCGTTAGCCGCCGTACTTAGTCCTTTGTAACGAATGGTCGTTAATAGGCCATCGGGCCCGGGTTGAAAAGTCGAATTGCCCTTCCATTCCAGCAAAGCTTTGCTCATAAGTGGCCCAGGCAATCATAACCCCATTATCTGTGCAATGCTGGGCAGGAGGAGCAATGAGGTTAACCCCATAATTCTGAAAATAAGGGGCTAATTCTTGACGAATGTATTCATTAGAAGCGACCCCCCCACAGACTACAGCGAAGGCAGGGCGAGAAGCTGGTGGTAAGGCACTTAAGAATTGGGATACTTTTTTTCCAAGAGAACAGGTAATAGTATTTTGTAAACTCGCACACAAATCTGCCTTTTTTTCAAAGGAAAGGTCTTGCTGTTGCTTTATCCAGCGTAAGCAAGCCGTTTTTAAACCCGAAAAAGAAAAATTGTAGGAATGTTCACTGACGGCAATGGGTAAAGGAATAGAAAAAGGGTCCCCTCGTTTGGCGGCAGCTTCAATAGACGGCCCTCCAGGATAAGAATATCCTAAGCAGCGCGCTACTTTATCTAGACATTCTCCTGGCGCATCATCGGTGCTTTCCCCGATCAATGAAAAGTCCCGGGGACTGTTGGCTACTGCCAGTTGGCAATGTCCTCCGGAAAGCAACAGGACCAAGTAAGGAAAAGGAATTTCGTGGGTGAGACGGGCAACCAAAGCATGAGCTTGAAGGTGATGAATGGGCCACAAGGGGCGCTTTAAGGCTATAGACAGCCCCTTAGCAAACATGACACCCACCAATAACCCTCCCGCCAATCCTGGGCCTGCGGTGACTCCGATACCATCAATCTGATGGGGTTTAATTTCAGCTGTTTGTAATAAACGCTTGACTAAGGCAGGTAACTGCAAAGAGTGGGAGCTGGCGGCCACAGGAGGAACAACGCCCCCAAAAGATTGATGCAGTGCCACTTGGCTGTGTATTTTATGAGCCAAGATGTGTCCCTTAGGATAGGAGTTTTTGCTAAATGCTCCTGACACCAAAGCGACTGCTGTTTCGTCACAGCTGGTCTCTATTCCCAAAAAAATACGGTCTTGGGGTTCCAAAAAGTCTTTATGCATCAAATCGCACGAACGTTATCATTGATTATTTATTGTCACTATTGTCAACGAGAAAAACGCATTCTGTCAACGTCTAGAAAACAATTCCTTACATTTTATCAGTAATAGAGTCTTTATGGTTTATAAAATATCCAGTTGGACCTAAGACGATTTCTAATTTTTTGAAAATAATAAGTTTTTGTCTTAATTTTGCAAGGTGGGATTCTAGTGTTTGTGTTTCTATTTTTTCTGAATAGTTCCATACCTTTTCCAGTAACAAGCGCCGAGAGGCAGCTTGAGATCTGGTCATAAGGCAGTGCATTAATGCTGCTTCTTTTTTACTCAAAAGAATGCGACCTTCTAGAGAGTGGAACAAGACCGCTTCCTTGAGGTTAAGATGGTATCCTTTAAAGCTGATCCACTCTTCATCAAAAAGATGTATACACCAAGAGATTAAAGATTCTAAAGATATAGGAGAGGGTAATTTTTGTGTCTTTGCCCAATCATCTAAAAAGAGTTCTTGAGCATCAGATTGAATGGTCGCAAAAAGATGCCCTCTTTCCCAGTGTTTTTTTAAAAGCAACGCATCGGAAAAACAAATGATCTTTTGGCATAAGTCGAATTGAGGAATTTGCAACAAACAATCCCTCAATAAACGAAGTTTAGTGGGGCAATTAGAAAAAAGCCCTAAGGAAAATTTTTCAGTCTTCGCATTCACTGACGATCTCAGAATTGACTGGCACTTCTGCCAGTGCTGCCTTCAAAGTCTTTCCTGATTTAAAAGTGGGGACATAAACCGCTGAAACATCCACAGACTGTCCTGTTTTTGGATTTCTAGCTTTAAAAGACCTACGCAGACGGGGCAAGAAAGTGCCGAATCCAATTAAACGTACTGAGCGTCCCTCTTTTAATTCCTGAGTGACTTGAGCCACAAAAGCATCCAAAACACTTTCTACATCATTTTTTCTCATTCCCACTGTTTCAGCGATAGAAGAAACAATCTCACCCTTCTTCATAACTTTAATCCCCCTTTTAAATTTTCTACATTCTAGAATTGCAGTTTCAACCCTGTCAAGACACCCATACAGGTGTTATTAGGAACACCTTGAAAAGGAAGATAGGTTAAATTAGCGTTGGTTTCGGAAATGTGAGCCCAAGCTGGGTTGGTCATTTTAAAAATACCTCCTTCAATGTAAGGCGTAAACCCATCCCAAAGATACCAGTCGAAAGAAGCAACTACGGCTTTTCCAATGGCTTTTGCTCCTTTAGTATACTTTTCCATCACGATACCTGTGTTGGTTGAAGAATAAAAATACGCAACGCTTGCACCCCACTTTTTGGTGATCCACCCCACCGCCGAGTTTAAAAGCCAAGATTTACCTGCCAAAGAAGCATCATAAGAAGCTGGAGAAAAGCTGAATTTTTGGCTAACCGCGTCGTAAGTTCCGGCATATTGACCAAAATCTGTGGGAGTTAAAGCTTCAAACACAGGTTTGATGAAACTTCCTGTGGTCTGAGGTGTCCCAAGGTTACGTCTCCACATTCCTCCTCTTCCGTTCCAGATGAACTCGGAACCTAAGTTTAAAGCACCGATAGAAGTATTAAAGGCCACATCCCAGCTGTTTGTGTTGTTACGCTCTAAGAAATATTGATCTGGGATGTTAGATTGCGTTGACCCACCGATGTGAGCTACTGAACAAGCAAAAGAGACAGAACCCCGGTCAAGCTGGTAATTGACGGCTTGAACAAAGCTTCGGAGATCAAAACTGTCCCATGTTTTATCTTTATTTCCCACCGCCGTGTTCATGGCTGCTTCACCGAGACTTCTGTTGTTGGGTGCAAAAGATAAGCTTAATTGGACACTACCCAACTTGCCTTTTGCCAGATTGTACCTGGGAGTGTACCAGCTGACTTTGGTAGACACACCCGTATCACCTTGCATGCTGATGCGTATATCCGCGCTTGTAGTAGGGTTGATGATGTTACGAAAGTTACCGTCTGTACCCCCAGAACCACACATAAAATCTGAAGGGCCTACGACGGAACGGTTTTCTGGTCCCTTTGTGTTACCAAACAAAAATAAACCCCAATAAGGGATGTTCATTTCGATGTAGATCTCACGAATGTGTTGAGAGCTGCTGGCGTCCCCGGAAATGTTGATCTGAAGCGCTGTGAGGACTTCTCCCCACTTTGGAGAGCGGAATATTTTTTCTCCTCTTACACCTAATTGAGAGTTATTGACGTTGAAAGTCTGGTACATGTTCTTGGAAGGTATGAATTGCCCTGGATCTTTGAACAGGCCTTTCAAATCAATGACTTGCTTTTTACCAGCTTGAACCAGGTAGTGCCCTTTAACTTTATTGCCACCAAAAATAGCACTGGTACTGATTTTACCATCGATCAAAACTCGGACCACATCAGGATCATATTTCCATCCATCTGAAACGCTTTCTTCTTGGGTGGCTTTCTCTGGATCAGATTCTTTTGAATTTTCTTTTTGATTTTCAGAGGACTTCTGTTCCTTTTCAGCAGTTTTTTGACTGACTTCTTTTGATGATGAAGAGCTTTTGGGTTCAAAAGTTCTCTCTAAAGACAATAAAGGAGTACTGCTTACGGCATGCACTGGACTTAAAGTTAGGTGATAACTGAATAAACTACAAAACACTCTAATGAGAGATTTTTTTTTCATTGCAACGGCTCAAAAGGTTCACAGCAGGAACCTAACATAAAAAATATATTGAATCAATACAAATTAAAAATTTCTTTTAGAATCAAAGATTTTCTTCTAGAATGAAACAGATTTCTGGAACATATTTGCTTTTTAAAGTGCTGGCCATTTGCTTGCGCAGTTCTATAGAAGCTTCCTTTAGGTGCGTTTCCACAAGAGGTCCGTAAGCTTTATCTAGACAATTGAAGTGAAGACGTGCTTTTCTGAGGTCTGGCGTCACAACAACTTCGGTGATGATGGGGTATTGAATCCTTGAAACACCTCTTTTTTCAAGAACCTCTGGAATCAGGCGCGCTAAAATTTCATGGATCTTAGAAGCCATCCTTTGGGCACGGTAATTTTTAGGAAGTTGGAGCATCATCGGATTTTTTGGATAAAGGGTGGTTTTCCTTAAGGAAGAAAGATAGCACTAAGGCTAGAAAAAAACAAGCCGAGATGGATGCAAGGCCCAAACGATAATCAAGTAAACTATAAAAAGGATGCCCATGAACCATTTTTCCATTCCAAAAAAACTTCATCAGAGTGCCTACCAAGGGGTTGTGTACGGCTCCTCCAAACATCAAGATAGAGTTGACGATTCCCATAGCAGAGCCGACCATTTTTTTGGCACAATAGCCAGCCCCTGTTATAAAGACCAGAATTTGACCTCCAGAGAAAAAGCCAAAAAGAAACAAAAAGAGCTGTAGAGTCCCAAGATTGGGGAGGGGAGAAAAAAACACGATACTGCTGCACAGAAGTGTAAAAAAAGCAGAAATTTTCAATAAAATCACGCGTTTGCACAGATAATCAGAAAGAAATGATAGAATGGGTGCCCCTATACAAGAGCCAATAGGAACTAAGGCTGCTAAATAACCTGCTTGCTCTGCATCGATAGAAAAGCTCTTTTGTAAAAAACCAATCGAAAACGTTTCACTGAACACGGAAAGGGTAAGATATAAAGAATACCCGTAAAAGCCTAAGATCCAAACCTCTTTTGTTTTAGCCACTTGTAAAAAATCTGTTTTGATTCCCTTAAAATTTGAAAAATCAGAGTTTTGTTCATGGCAGTCTTCGGGCCCATCTTTGGCAAAAATCCAGATCAGTAAAGTGAGAAGAAATCCTGCGCCGCTGAGTAAGAGGACTAAAGTATGCCAGGACATAACAGGTAAAAGTTTAGGAAGGAACGCGTTGGCACAAGCTCCGGCAATTTTTCCTGCAGCAGATAGAAGGCCTGTGATGAAAGCCATATAGGCTGCCGAAAACCATAATCCATTCATTTTGGTACTGCCAATAAAAGCCACAGCTGCTCCGATACCAATTAAACAGCGTCCTGCAATGGCTACACTAAGACTGGAAGAAAGCCCAAACAGTAATGCTCCTAAAACACAGACTACCGTTCCCACGCGTAAAACTCGCTTAGGACCTAACGCATCCAGTGCTAAACCTAAGGGAATTTGTAAAGAAGAATAAAACCAGTAGTAAGCGGCAGAGAAATATCCTAGCCCTTGGGCTCCGATATTAAATTCTTCCATCAATTGAGGTGCCATGGCGTTGGGACAACTGCGTAGGAAAAATTGAAAAGCATAAAAGGCACTGGTCAGGATCCAAAGCACCCAAGCTTGTGGTGATCCAAAAGAGTGTTTCCAAAGATTTTTTTGTTGCATCCTACCTCAACTTCAAATGATTCTTTTAAGGTAAAGGCTTCTGGAATAGTTTACAAGGCAAAAAAAGGTTTTTTTTAAGAATGAAAATACTGTAAAGCAAATCGTAAAAAAATATGAATCATTTGTGACTTTTTTGCAATGGTTAATCAAGATAAGCGAAGTCTTTTTTGTGGTATCTGGGCAAAATAAACGAAACTGTCATAATGAGTTCGGGCTGTTAAGAGTGTATTTTTAATGAATAAAATTGTCTGTATGATATTGTTTTGTGGATTTTGTTCAAAGGCATTTTCCACCTCTGTAGATGTTAAGACGGGGGATGGTTTATTGGAAGAGGAAAAAAATCTGGCAAAAGAGCTTGAGACAAAAAATAGTCTTTTGCCTCAAGGTATGGACGAGAGTTTAGGGGGAGTTTTACCTCAGGGGGTAGACTCAACATTATTTCGAAAGCTAAAGGTTGAATATGTGGGGGCAAAAATGACGGATTGCCGTAAATTACCTTTAGAAATTAATTCTTTATCAACAGCGTGTGCGGCAGCGTTAGTCTCTAATAAAGACCTGGAAGTAGAGCGTAATAAAGTCAAAATGGCTGCAGAAGCGGTTTTTACAGCAGCAGCGGCTTGGCGTCCTAGTGTAGAAGCTTATGCAGATGCGGCAGGAAGACGTAAACGTCAAAATCAAACTGGTAATAACCCTAGAACATTTGATGACAGTGGTGTTCCTAATATTACTAATAATACATCAGAGGGACGGAATTCAGGAACTGTAGGTTTGACAGTAAGGCAAGTGTTATTTGCCGGGGGTCGTATTGTGTCAGAGGTTGAAAAGGCTCTGCAAGAGTTTTTTTCAGCCACTTTTTCTTTAGCCGGCAAAGAACAAGAAGTTATTTTTCGTATTGTAGAGTCTTACACAGATATCATTAAATCACAGAAAAATTTTGAAATTGCCAAAATGTTTGAAATTTATGTCCAGAAATTATTAGAACAAACCACGCTTCGCTATGGTCTTGGAGATCAAAAATTGGCGGATGCAGCAGCTGCGCGCCAGAAGTATAAAGATGCGGTGCGCCGTTTGGCCAGTACTAGGGCCAGAGTTGCTTCCTCGCGGGCTAAATTACAGATGTTAACAGGAATGTCTGTGGCCCAAGATCTCCCGGTTCCTCAGTTTTTTAAGAAAAATCAAAGAAGTCTGAAAAAAATTGAAGCCCAAGCATTGAAGTCTCATCCCTTGATTCGTTCTGGGATGTGTAAAGTAAAGGCTGCGCGTTATGATGTGATGCGTCGGATGTCTGCTTTTGCACCCCAAGTTTCGGCAGAAGGGCAGATTAGTAAGCGTTATGAGGGTGAATATCTACGCTCATCCTTGCGGCAGTTTGACACTGCGACTCGTTCGTATGATGGGGATATGAGTGTTATGGTCAAGATGACGATGCCTCTGTATCAAGCTGCACACTTTCCTGAAGTCAGAGCTTCAGAAGTAGCTTTTAAAAACAGTCGTTTAGAGCTAGAAGGAACGAAGCGTCAAGTTTTGGAAGCATGCCGTGCTGCTTACGCAGATTTTTCAGCTTCTCTGGTGGGGGCACCTGCTTCTTGGGCTGCTTTAAGGGACAGTACTGTGGCCTTGGATTCGGTATTTAATGAATATACCATCGGGCTTGGCAGTTTTAGTGATGTTTTGCAGTATCTGCAATATTGGACTGAATCTGCCACAACTCATATTGAAGAAAGCATAAACTTGGTTCGGAACTCTTTTTCTTTAGCATTACACACGGGGATATTGACACCAAAAGAGTTGAAAATTTGTGTGCCTCTTGAGTTAGATCCCGCAGCGTACTATAAGAAATATGATGCGAGTATCTTCAATTTTGGACAGAGTCAGGAAAGGACTTCGTTGTTTGAAGGTAACCCTATGATGAAGGAGACAGGAAGTGTTAGAAGATAGAGAAAAGCATTCTGATTATGATGGCGGTGAAGAAAGTATTGACGATATTTTGAAGTCAATCCGGAATTTAGTGTATTCTGAAAAAGAAGAAGCGTCATTTGTTCGGAGTCCAATTATTGATTTGAATCGTCCGGTGGCAGAAGAGGAAGTTGTAATACAGAGTTCCTTTGAAAGCACGACTGTCGGTCGCCAAGACTCTGATGTGTCTGCATCTAAAGATGCGGTAGGAGCCATGTCTTCTTTTTTTCACCACCTGCACAACAGGCCGGGTAAGGAGGAAAAAGTGAACGTTCGTTCGTCTAGAGATGTTTTTGAAGGCAGCAGTGCTGAACCTTTAAAAGCAGTAGCCCAAGGTCCATTGGGCTTAGAGGAGTTTTTACATGGGTTGATTTCTCCTGTCTTACAGCAAGAAGTGGAAAAATATCTTCAAAAGCATTTGCCTGCAGTGCTTCAAGATGTTTTAGCCCAAAAGTTAGAAGTCCTAGTTCAAGAGTGGTTGAATAAGCAAGGCTCGATGTTGGTGGTGAAGTGTGTAGAAGTTTACTTGAAAGAAGTATCTAAAGCAGCCTCTCATTAGCTTGATCCAAGTATATTTTGGCGGCCTGAAGAAATATTTCAGGCCTGTCTTATCTATGCTTATTTTGAATAAGCTTTATCTTTGTTTAGGATAATCTGAGGTTCAGAAAATAAGGTTCATCTTTAGAACATAAAAGATTTAAAAATGATTGATAAAATAGATCTTTTGAGCTCTAAGGGCAAGACAAGTGAGCAATGTAAGACAGAGATTTGCAAATAATGAAATCCGTGTCAACGTGGTAAGTCTGGGCCGTTTTAAGCCAGGTACTTACTTTTTCCCAGATCAAGTCTAAGGTCAAAAAACGATCTTTGTCTTGAAAAGACGTTTGTCTTTTGCCAAAAATCCAGAATGAAAAAATTTCTTCAAAAAAAGGTAAATTGCCAGTAAATATTTGAAGAATTTCGGAAAGTGCGCAAATTTTTTTATGATCCCAAATATTATCTAGTCCTTTCCAAAGTATTTTAAATTGTTCTAAAGAGTCATTTTCTAATAACTGAATTGCTCGTCCTAGGCGTCCTTGGGAAAAAAAGAAAAGGTCTTGTAAGGAAGTGTTTTCAGGTATTGTCAATGATTTAAATTGAAGAATTTGAGGAAGATGATTGTTGAAAGACTCTTGTGAGAAAGGGGAAAGTGTGTGGTAACAGCACAGAGAGATGATCGTTGGGGGAAGATTTTTATGAGCTGAAGTCAGTAAGAAAAGAGTACGCTGTCCAGGTTCTTCAATAACTTTTAAAAGCGCATGCAGACATTCTGGGCGCATGTGGTGAATATCTAGGAATGTAATAATTTTCCAAGAAGAAGAAAGGGAAGTATAAGAAAGTCGTTGGCGTAAATCCCGGATTTGATCTAAGTATACTGGGGATGAAAAAACCAAAAGATCAGGATGACCTACAACAGTAAGTTGTTTGAAAAGAACACTTTGTTGTAAAGTTTGGATATCTGAACCAGAAAAAGTTCCTTTGTAACCAAAGATTTTACAAGCTAAAGCATAACATAAAGTTCGCTTTCCAATACCAAAAGGACCTGTAAAAAGCCAGCTATTGGGTATTTTTCCACTTTCAATGCTTTGTTGGAATAAAGTTAAAAAATGATCTTGTCCCAAGCATAACCCTTGGAAGTTGTGTGCTAGAGGTAAGGGATTTGTATCTTCTTTACTTTTTCTTTTTTTGTGCGCTTCAGAGCCAGCCACTTGGGCGTTCATGAATAAGACCTTTTTTAAAGATAATTTTATTCTACCGGATTTTTTTGCTAAATACAGCAATAAAGAAATAAAATAGATCAGGAAGAGAGAATCATTTCCTTAAAATAAGGGTTGCAGAATGAAAAACCTCGGGGGTATTCTAATAGTAAGGGGATGTAAGGAAAAATTGTGAAAAAAAAAATACTGTTGGTGTGTGGTGGGCGTTCGGTAGAGCATGAGGTTTCTCTGAGGTCATGTCGACACATTGCCCAGCTGATTGATCGGACATGTTATGATGTGTTTGTTTGGGGAATTGACCGCCAGGGTGAAGGATATTGCTTAGAGCAAGAAGATTTAGAGCGTTTATCTGAAATCACTGGAGGTGACGACTTGGCTTCTGCTTTTCTAACACGTCAAGGAAGTTCTGCAGTATTACAAAATGCAAGAACAGGTGAGGCCGTTGCTATTGATGTGGTCTTTCCTGTGATCCACGGATTGATGGGGGAAGATGGCGTTTTGCAGGGTTTTTTGAATTTTTTAAATGTCCCTTACGTAGGATGCAATGTGTCAAGTTCTGCCTTATGTATGAATAAACGTTTGGCCCGAGAGATTATGGTCTACCATAATATTCCTGTGCTTCCTTTTATGCCCGTGACTCCCTTGGATGTTCCTTCTTATTCAGAAGCGTGTGCTTGTTTAAAAAGTTCAGTTCTGTTTGTAAAGGCTTGTCGCCAAGGATCTTCAGTAGGCGTTTTTAAAGTCAGAAGTGCTCAAGAGTATGACCGTGCCATTTTGGCAGTTTTTAAATATGATGATGAAGTTTTGATCGAACGTTTTATCCAAGGTTTTGAGGTAGAGTGCAGTGTTTTTCAAGGACAAGAATTGGTCGCTTCTAGGCCGGCAGAAATTGAGTGTCGACATGATTTTTATTCTTATGATGCCAAGTATTTGGATCCTGAAGGCGCTGTATTCCATCTGCCCGCCCGTTTACCTCTGCCCATTGAAGAGCTGGTCAGGGATCTTTCCAAAAAGGCTTTTCAAGCTTTGGGATGTTTTGGAATGGCGCGGGTTGATTTTTTAATTTCAAAGAATTTTGACATCTACGTCAGTGAACTCAACACCATTCCAGGTTTTACGGAAATTAGTCTTTACCTAAGGATGTTGCAGACCGTGGGATTAGAGGCTAGTCAGGTGGTGTTTCAATTGTTACAGGGGGCACAGCAGCGTTGGGAAAAAGAACAACAATACTCCCTAGTGCCAGTAGAGCAGGGAATGTTTACTTTCAAAGAAGATGGCCTATGTTTTTAAATAAGAGTTTTTTTTTATTTTTTGACTTTTTTGATGTACAAAGAAGTAAAGACACAATGTACTTATAGGACAAAAGATATTATGCTGTTAGGTTTTTTGTATACACATGCTTTTGTTAGAACAATACGATATATGGTGGGGGGCTGTTTACTGGTTGGACTTATTTTGTCGGCGCGGTACTTTCTTACGATGTCGCATCTTACTAAATTGTCTTTTCAGATATCTGGTAATATTCTTGAAAGACCCGAGTTTTTCTCGGTGAGTCCTCAGGGCTTGAATTATCGTGTGAAAGCAGAAAAAGTAGTGCAAAAATGTGATCAGGGATATGATTTTTCTTCTCCTACTGTCGCAGTTCAGGGAAAGCAGAATATAGATCTTTATGGTAAAGGTAAACATGGCTTTTATGAAGGAAAAGAAAAAGTGTTTGCTTTAGAGGGTAATGTTGAAGTCAGTAATGGTGCTCAGTACTATGTGCAGACTCCTGGAGCCCTGATGTATTTTACTTTAAAAAAAGTTGCGGGTGCGCAAGATGTCCGGGGACGGTGCCCTTATGGACAGTTTTGGGGTAAAGGCTTTGTATTAAAAAAAGATTCCCTGGTCTTGAAGGGGCCCTGTCGAATTCGCCTTACGGCCTTGAAATAACTTTTTCAAAATCTTTCATGGATACCAATACGTTAGGATCTACATTTGACCCAAAAATTAACGTGCTTTCTGTTTACCGGTTTTACTGGAAAAGCGTCCTACGTTGCGTAACAATTGGGGCCAGAAACCGCCTCGATGTTCACAGGGTAATTTTTGATAATCTAGAGCTTGATAGAAAGGTAAGTTGTTTTCACTAAGAACAATTTTTTGTAAAACACCTTTGGGATCAAATAAAAGAGCAAAAGATCGATTATCTTTGATTTCAGGACGAAAAAACAAAGATTGATTACTTAAAAAATTTAGGTAATACCACACCAAAGGATCGTAATTTAAAACACAAGAAGGAACCCCTAAAATCTTGTGGACCTCTTCCTTACGGCAAAGTCCAACTTTCAATAATTTCAGGTCTTCTGTTCGCACGACGCGTCCTTTTAAAGTCTCATGATGTTGGCAAGCTGTGACGAAACAAGTGGCTCCTAAGACTTTTAAAAGAGTAAAAAATTTTTGATTCAAAAAAATAACGATGTTTCTTTAAATTTTGGCAAAAAAATCCAGAAGGTGCAACCCATTTCTTGCGCCATTTTAGAAAATAGAGTAGAATGCCAGAAAGGAAAAAGGAAAGAAAAATGGCAGTTCCAAAGAAAAAATCGTCTCCGTCTCGCGTGGGGATGCGCCGTTCAGGGCATCATTTAAGTTACGATCATTTAGTGACGTGCGAAGATAAGGCGTGTTCTGGGGTTCGCAGACCTCACCATATGTGTCCTGAGTGTGGGCTTTATAACGGGCGTCAAGTTATGGTCACAAAAGCTGTAAAGACTCGTTTAAAAGAAGCTGCAAAAGCTCGGGAGTAGAGTGATGAGACTTGCAGTGGACGTGATGGGAGCCGACCAACCTGCCAGCACGTTGCTGCAAGGGGTGAGTCTGTTTTATGAAAAACATCCTTCTTGTACGTTTTTGTTGTGCGGACAACAAGATGTGCTTGAAAAAGAGCTGGCTGTTGATAAGAAGCTGCGAGCTGTTTCTGTTATTAGTCCTGCCCCTTCTTTTGTTTCTCCTACTGATAAACCGTCTGCTGCCTTGAGGTTGCGGGAAAACTCCAGTATGTGGGTAGCGTTATCTTCTGTGGCACGCGGTGAAAGCCAAGGGGCTGTTTCTGCAGGAAATACGGGGGCCTATTTGGCTTTGTCTCGTGTGATTTTAAAGACTTTGGTGGGCATTGATCGTCCGGCTATTATTTCTCAGCTGCCCACAGATCGGGGGGAAAGTGTGATGCTGGATCTGGGGGGGAATCTAGAAGCCAGTGCTCAGAATTTGGTGAACTTTGCCATTATGGGTAATTTATTTGCCCAAAAAATCTTGAAAATTGAACGACCTTCTATTGGCCTATTGAATGTAGGGTCAGAAGGGGGTAAAGGAACGGACAGTTTGCAGGCTGCTTGCAGTATGCTGAAGGAAAGAGAATCCTTAAATTTTAGTGGCTTTATTGAAGGTACTGATATTGCAAAAGGAACCGTAGATGTCATTGTGACAGATGGTTTTTCTGGAAATATTGCTTTGAAGACTGGGGAAGGGATTATGAAGATGATTCTGGGGAATCTAAAAAGTTCTTTACAAAGCAGTTTTAGAGGACGTTTGTTAGGTCTTGTGTTGCGTCCGGTGTTACAAAATATGAAAGATAAATTTGATCCGCGCCGTTATAATGGAGCTTTGTGGTTAGGAATTAATGGTGTTGCAGTCAAGAGCCATGGAGGCACAGACAGCGTCGGTTTTGCTCATGCTTTGCAAATGGCCTATGATATGGTGCAACAGAATGTTACTCAAGAAATTGAAGAAGCGTTGAGTTTATTTTTATAGAATCTTTATTCTTAATATTGCCATTCTGTTTTTTAGAGAAATCCTATAGGGCTTATAAGAGGTGTATTTTATAGTGATCATCAAAATCTGGGGTCGAAAGGCAACCTTTTTTATTTAAAATGTGTTCTGTGTGAAAGCTTTTTTTCTTTTTCTTTTTTCTAATGCAGCGCTCTTGATATATTAAAATGGGATCCAGTCTATCCTGTGGACGATATGGTTTATGTGACCGTTGGTGATTATGAAGTAGTAAAAAAAGCAAAGCTTTTAGAGGTGTGTTTGGTAGAACAATTTTTAAGGGGCCCAATTCAAAAAATATTGTTTTTGTTGAAAATGCAAAACAGATCCTTTTTACTTTTTTCTAATCATAGGGACGAAGATACACCACGGGCAGATTTGATTTTTAGGAAGTTTTTTTTATTTTGAAATAATAAATTTCCAGATTTTCTTTTAGAAAGTTTCATAAAAGCTCTCATATTCCTTCAGATTATGGGGTATAGGAAGAGTGATTTTTCAAAAAGTGTAGAGTGTATGTTTTAAAAATGAGAGTGAAAGGCCAAAAATTCTGGAATGTATCGTTTGCGGTTTATTTTAGTGCTTAAATTTAGCTCTGGGGAAAAGGTAACTGGAGCGGTTCAAAATACAAGTCAGTCTTAAGGTGCCGATGATCACGAATAAGAAAGATTTTGTCAGTTTTCTATGTTTTTTTACCGTATAACCTTCTGCTACAAAATTTTTTTGTTGATCAGGGGTATAAGTAACGCTTAGGGGGATGGGTCATAAGACCGAGTTGTTTTTGAAGAGAGAAAGCGTAGCCAATACTCTTGAATCAGCATAAAAATACAAGAAGTTAAAAAATATGTAAAAATAAGAAATATCAGGTCCCCTGATTTTAAGTAACATACCACACCTGAAAAGGTGGGAATTCTGATGAAGCATTTATAAATTTAACCAATAGTCTCATGAAAAAAAGGTTTGTCATTTTCGGTGATGAATGACCACTTTAATCCAAAATATTACAGGTTTCGCATTTAAAGTTTTTTTATTGTGTCTATACTCTGCAAATTGTTTTTAAATGCATTGAACGTTGACTGTTTTTCATTTAGAATTCTGGTTATGATGTTTTTTTTATTAAAATTTTGTCTTCATACTATTGTACGGTTTTTTATACCACGGTTTCTGATCTTGGACAGGCCCAAGACTTGTCTCAGAAAATTTTGACTTCAAAATCGGCTGCTTGTGTAAATATCTTTGAAAAGATGCACTCTTTTTATTTGTGGGAACAAGAAATTCAGCAAGCTTCAGAAGTCAGTCTTTTGATTAAAACTTCCAACATTCAAGCAGATAGATTACAAGCTTTTTTATTGCAACATCATCCTTATCAAGTACCAGCTCTGCTGCGTTGGGATGCTCAAACCACCGATGCATTTAAGGCCTACTTAGATGGTGAGTTGATAAAGTAAGGGCAAAGGCGTGGTGTGTTGCTTTTAATTGAGGGAAAATATCTTGGGCTTAAAAAATATTCTCTTTAAATGCAGAGCTAGAATTTTTTCCCGCCTGTAGCCATCCAAAGTGTGTGTTAAGCTTTTTGTTGAACAAACTGAGACAAGGGGTAGCTTTTTTGTATGACCGAGGGCTGTTGACTCAGTTGAACCACTGCCCACCAAATTCCCAAACCGCCCAATCCTGCAGCAGCAATGATAAAAAGAATTTTGATGGAAAACCGCTTCATTGTGAAGGCCACTTGATCATTGAGGGTAGTTATGTTAGCTTACCTGGGTAAGGAGGAAAAATCAATGCGCACACCACCATCTGCCCGATCATCTTTGATCACTTTGGCACCTTTTCCGCTAGATAAAACTCTGGCGCTTGTGGGGATGCCTGCGACGGGCAAAACAACTGTTGGCAAACAGTTGGCTCATTTTTTTAAGGTTGAATTTGTAGATTCAGACACAGAAGTTGAAAAATCTGCTGGAGGTAATAGCGTTTCTGTTATTTACGACCAGTGGGGAGAAGAAGCTTTTCGCGATGCGGAATACCAAGTGATTAAACGCTTGTTCCGGGAAAAGCCTATTCATGTTCTGGCTACAGGGGAAGGAGCTTTTGCTCAGGAAGAGACCCGAAAATTTTTGCAAGAAAATGCTATCACTATTTTTATTAACACTAACCTAGACATTGTCTGCGAACGGATCCAAAGAAAGCTTCAGAGTCGCCCTCAGTTAGCCCAAGGAGATATTCTTGAAAATATCAAAAAGACTTGGCAACAGCGCTCTCCTTTTTATCGTTTGGCAGATATTGAAATTAAGAGCGATGATACCAGTTATGAGGATACTTTGACCAAGATTATTACAGCACTAAGTAAGTTTCTGTACTTATCTTAAAGGAAAGTATGACTAATTTATTCTTCTTTCTGGTAATTCTCGTTTTTGGCGTACTGGCAGCTTTTCTGTCTGCCAGCGAGACGGCCGTAACTGCGGCCTCTCCGTTACGTCTGCATCAACTGGCTAAAAAAAATGATCCCAGAGCTATTACCCTGCTAGGATTGCAGGAAAATATGCCCATTTTGATTAGTTCAATCTTACTGGCCAATATCTGTCTTTTGAATTTTATGACTTCCTTGGCAACCCAGTTGTTTATGAACTCCATGGGACCTATTGGTGTAGCGGTGGCACCTTTTGTGATGTCCACTATTACAGTTTTGTACGTAGAAGTTATGCCTAAAATTTATGTTTATGGCTGTCCAGAAAAAGCAGTATTATTTTTATTGCCTGTTTTAACACTGTTAAAAAGGGTCTTTTTTCCTTTTACGACTCTTATGAACAAAATTGCTGAGTATTCTTTGGCTATTTTTGGCGTCCGTTCCCCTCAGGAAACCCGTTCTGCCTTTACCTCTGAAGACTTGAGGGGCGCCATTGACCTGCATGTAGGAGGCGTTTTATCCAATGAAAAGCGCATGCTTAGAAGCATTTTAGATCTTTCGGTTGTTTCTGTGGCCGAAATTATGTTGCACCGCAAGAATATCGTTTCTTTTAATATAGACCTCCCTTTTTCAGAGTTGTGTGAAAAAATCTTTTCTGTACCCTATACGCGGGTTCCTTTGTGGCAAGATACTCCGGATAACATCGTGGGGGTGATTCATATGAAGAACCTTGTGAAAGCTTTAAGACATCCTTCTGAAAATATGGATATTCGTAAGCTGATGAAGACACCTTGGTTTATTCCTGACAGCAATACTTTGTTTCACCAATTGGAAAAATTTAAGGAAAAGCATATTCATCAGGCGTTTGTTGTGGATGAATATGGGTCTTTGTTGGGGATGATTACCTTAGAAGATATTCTAGAGGAAATTGTAGGAGAAATTCGCGATGAGCATGATGTGGATCTGCCTGGGGTCCGAGTATTGCCTCAGGGCAAGTATCTGATTCGGGGTTGTGTAACACTGCGGGATTTAGCGCGCCAGTATGATTGGGACTTTGGAACGTGTTCTGTATCTACCATTGCGGGGTTGATTTTGGATGACAGCCGTTCTATTCCCGAGGTTGGGACCACTTTAAATATAAGAGGTTTTCAAATCAAAGTGGTACGTAAACACCATCACCAAATTACTTTGGTAGAGGTTTGTCCGGTTTCAGAAAATGAGCAGTCAACCTAACGGCGCATGACTGACCAGAAATGGTTCTATTAAGGTTTTTCCAAAAAGTCTCATAGATTTTAAAAGATATCTTAAATATGAATTCTCTTTAGAGATTTTTTTAAATATGGCTATACTATCAGAGGGGTCGTTATATCATAAGGAATTGCTGATTTGATTCAAATTATAGGCCTTGAATTGTCGTTTCCTCATAAAGTGTGTTTTAAAAATTTTAGTACTCAAATTCCTTATGGCAGCCGTATTGCGATTATTGGCCGTGACGGAGAGGTTAAGTCTACACTGTTGAAGATGATTGCAGGGTATTTTCAGCCTTCTGAGGGTGTCATCCGCACCGGTATGATTGTGGGGTATGTGCCCCAAATCATCGAAGATGATACAGATTTAAGTGGGGGAGAACGTTTTAATAGGGCTCTGACTGAAGTTTTAAGTCAAAACCCCGACATTCTTTTGTTAGATGAGCCCACCAATCATTTAGATCAATATAATCGTAAAGGGCTGAAGAAGCGGCTTTCAGATTATTCGGGTACGCTGATTGTTGTTTCCCACGATATAGAGCTCTTGCGTTGTTGTACAGACACGTTGTGGTACATTGAACAGGAAAACATTCATGTTTTTTCCGGGCACTACGATGATTATATTCATGAAACGAAACGGAAGTGTTTGTCCATTGAAGACAAGTTAACCCTTTTGAATCGGCAGAAAAAGGAGGCGCATACCAAGAGCTGATGCAAGAACAGCAGCGGGCGTCTAAAAGCAAAGCCAAGGGGCAGAAAAATGTTCAAAATCGTAAGTGGACCAAAATGACAGGCGACCTTAAAATGATGAAATCTGAAAAATCTCAGGGTAAAAAATTAAAAGCTATGGATCAAATAAAAAACGATCTAACCCATCAGTTAGCAGATCTGCGCTTACCCCAGGTTATTATTCCTAAATTTTCTATCCAGAGCGCTGAAGTCAGGGCGCGAATGTTTATTCAAATATCAGATGGATCCGTGGGATACTCTGTGGATAAACCCATTCTATCGGGAATCCATTTCAGTCTTTTGGCGGGGGAACGTATAGCACTGATGGGCGAAAATGGAAGTGGAAAATCAACCTTTATCAAGGCTATATTGGGGGATGAGTCTATTGATAAGATCGGGGCTTGGTATACATTGAAAAGGGAAGGCATTGGATACTTAGATCAGCATTACAGAACGTTGGATCTTTTAAAATCTGTGCTTGAGACGATGTCGGAAATCGTGCCTCATTGGTCTTACTCTGAAATAAGAAATCATCTTAATGACTTTTTATTTCGAAAAAATGAAGAAGTAACAGCGCAGGTGAAAGCTTTATCTGGCGGTGAAAAAGTAAGGTTGAGTTTAGCACAGATTGTTGCCAAGACTCCCCAACTTCTTATCCTTGATGAAATCACAAATAATCTAGATTTAGAAACCAAAGCCCATGTGATTCAGGTTCTTCAATGCTATCCAGGAGCGATGATGATCGTTTCTCATGAGATGGAGTTTTTAAAAGAAATCGGATGCCAAGAGGCTTCTGTAGAGCAGTGGAGGTCTTAGTTTTTTGACTCTTTTTTATTTAAACATGGAAAATTTATTTCAGATAAAGCTATAGGGATGGCCTTTGGTCATTTGTTGGGCGCGGTATAATTGTTCTAAAAGCATGACTCGGGCCCATAAATGAGGCCAGGTCATAGCTCCCATAGACCAGCAACTGTCTTGCTGGGAAAAGATATGGGCAGGAATACCATTGGCTTGCCCTATAAAAAAACAAATTTTTTTTCCAAAGCTTCTGTACTGTTCTAGTGTTTGTTGAAAATGAAGGCTGGAAAGATTCAAGCCATTTTCCGCCATCATAACCCAGTGTTGTCCTGGTTTTTTGTGAAGTTTATCCCATTGTTTTTCTTCGACTTCAATCAGCTGGACCGAGTATTCATGGAGTCTTTTAATGTATTGCGCAGAAAGTTCTGTAAAAACACCTTTGGCTTTTCCCCCAGCGTATAAAATCATAACATTTGGAATCGTTTTTTCTATATTAAAGAGGATCAGACAAAGACGATAGGGGGTGGAAAAGATAGGAAAAGTATAATACTTTATACTGAGGTAATTTTTAATGATACAGGTTATTGATGAATATTTTTAAAACGTTATGTGATAAAAGATTCTTTTTGGTGTTGTGGGTTCTGGGAATGTCTGCTTGGGCTTCCAAAAAAAACTCTACCGATTTTGAAATTCTTTTTCAAAATTCTAGTGGTGTGCAAAGTGTGATTCGTGTTCCAAAAACACTCCTTAAACTCGTTTCTAAAAAAACTTTTAAAGATGCAAACCCAGATCATATGGATCCTCCAACTCTGACCCAGATCGTTCAAAATCTTTTTCCTGGGGAAAAAAAGTTAGATGTGTTGGAAATTGGTCCAGGACATTGCGAAAGTGCTTTGAATCTTTTAAAGAGTGATTCGCGCTCCATTTCCTGGGACGGGGTTGATCTTTGCTTGTACAATCAAAAGAATGTGGACGATTTGCAAAAAGAGGCCAAGGGAAGGGTTCGTTTTTTCAAAGAAGACGTGATGGAATTTGTACCTGATCAAAAATACGACCTTATCGTGACAGAAAATGCGCCTTATAATACGCCACAGTGCTTGTATTTGGCTAAGCATCTGGCCTCTTATTTGAAAAAAGGGGGTGCTTTTTGCTTTTTAAATGGCTTTGATAATCCTCTTATAAATAATTTTTCTTCAGAGAGCCAGGATTACCAATTGAATGAAAAAAAATCATTTTCTTTATCAGGAAAGGTGCCTGCTTACTTTGATTCTTTGAAAGAGGTGGTTAAAAGAGAGACCGGAGTCACTTTAGAAACGTTTCAGTTTATCCATAATAAACCTGAAGTTAAAAATAACTTTCCCGCTTCTTTTGAAGAAATACTCAAAAAAGCCTCGGAAGTCTTATGGGTCAATTTTTTATACAATGGAAATCGTTATTTAGAAGATATCGAAAAATGGTACGTTGTTCCTTTAAAATACAAAAGTTTAGCCCAGGAATATAACAGTTTAAAAAAAGAAGAGCGTTATGAAGATGAAGATTGGCAATTAAAAATGAAGTTATTGCCAGAATCTTTAAAAGAATTTGAATTACAAGCGGATCATTTTAAATGTATTGGACGTCGGGTCAAGGAAAGACGGGATGAAGATCGCTGGAATAAAGGTGATTTTCAAGAGCGCAGGAAAATTTTATCTAAATATGAAGATCATGCTCATGGTTTAAGAGTACACGATACAGTGGTTGTTTTAAGAAAAGAGTAGAAAACCAAAAAGAAGGCGCGTTTAACGCGTCTTCTTAGCAAAGAGAGTTCTGATCAACAGACGATGCGTACCATCACAAGATGCTATATTTCAATTTCCATCACTGTGACAGGATGAGATTTGAATTCATCGAATCCTATCTGCTTCCACCCCAGTTTTTGATAATAAGGCGTTAGGGTTGCATGGAAGGTGAAAAGATAAAGCTTTGCAAAGCCTAGCTCTCTTGCTTTTTGAATGGCAGTATTCATTAACATTTTACCGATTCCTTGCTTTTGATATTGGGGGGCCACTACTAAATCACTCAGCCAAGGCCTTAAATCGGGACGCACATCTTCCGGAGGTTTAAAGGTACAAAATCCTACCAGAATGTCATCATATAGTGCAACGAATGAAGTGATTGCATGGGGGTATTGAAGCTCATCGTGCGTTAATGATTCTATGGCTTGCACTTCAAGTTCTGGAAACCAAATTTTACCTAAAACTTCATACTAAATGCTTGCAAGGGCTGGTATAGCTTGGGGATGATCTTGAAGAAGATCGATTTTGATCATGCCTATTCTTATATCAATTTTGCGATCAAGATTCTTCAGAGTGTTTTGATTCGCTGTGGCTTTTTACCTTTGAAGATTTGTCAGAAGAGGAGGAATCTTCAGGAGATATTTCTGTCTGAAAAGAAGCAGTAGGGACCGAGCGGTTGAACTGTACCCGGCGTCCTGGGGCCTTTCTGGGGTGCTGGGGTGATTCATTCCCGTAACCTGCTTCTGAGGGAGTTCCTCTGGAGGCAGCTCCGGATCCGGTAATTTTGGTCATATTTCCTGGTGCGTGAGCGGAGTGGGCCGGATGATTGTGATGATCTTGGGTGTCTTCTTCAGGAGCCTGGTAAAAGCTGCCGGCAAGGCGTCTGTAATGTTCTGCATGCTGAAAAAAATTTTCTGCCAATACTCCGTCACCTTCTTTTAAGGCGTCTTTTCCTAAAGAAACATAGCGCTCTACCAACTGGGAGCAGGTCCCTTTACTGCGACCCGCAGGTCCTTGACTTTCCACGATGGTAGAACGAGAGCGGGGAACAGCATGGGATCGCGCTTTGGTTGTACCACCGGTGCGCTGATTTTTAAAAAAACTCATTAACAAAAAATTTGATAGACTCTTTTATTATACGGAAAAATATATCTTAGGACAACAGAACTGCCTTCCCCTTTGTATACTTCCCTTGCACCTCTGGCATTTGTATGAAAGGCCAGAGTGCAGCAAGCTATTGTTCTGTTGATGGGGTTATTTTAGATTTTTTCTTGGGTCGCCCATTTTGTTTCGGGTCTTCCAATCCAAGGCTTTTCATGTAAGCGGAGATGGTTTTGTGGCGGGTGGATTCTTGCTTTTCGGCTATGTCATACAGGGCATATTTTTTATTTAATACAAAACAATGGCAGCTCTGGTGCAGTGAGTTGGGACATTTTTAATAAACGGTGATACAAGCCGGCAAGTCTGTTGATAAGCTTGGTTCAAATCTTTCTTTTCTTGTGGGCTGTAAATTTCTTGCAGCTTTTTGGTAAAATATTTTTCTTGTTTCCAAAGAGCCCTTTATCCTTCTTCGTAGGCAATTCCTATACCTTGGGGTAAGAACGCTAGCATTTTTTCCAGCGCTTTTGCAACAGAATCCCGGACTTTAGAGTATTCAGGGTACGATTCTTTATACTGTGTATCTATAGAAGGTAGGGCACGAATTCTGGGGTTGTTTAACCCTTGTCAGTCGATTAATCTTTCATCTTTTGCCTGAATGGGGATCCTTAAAACATCTGGGTGAGCAATAGGATGGTCAAGAACGCGATTCTTGATCGTCTTTTTAACTTTGGGATGACTCCAAGCTTCTGGAGCTTTGGGCCCAGTGGGAGAATTTTGTGTTTAAAATGGAGCTTTTTCTTAGAGGTTACGTTTTTGGAAGTTTTTCCCCCGTAAACCATGAAAAAAATGGGCTTGAAGGGTATTTTGAAGGGTATTGATACACTTTCAGTAAAAGACAATTTAATTGTTAAATAAAATTTTTATAAAAATAAACACCCCCTAATCTTTGATACAGATTGATACAAAAAATTGTCCCAAAGTTCAGAATCAAAAGAGGAATTTTCTGTTTGATCCATGTAATCTATAGACATCTAAAAACCACTGAGGATACTTTTTGGTCAAAAAACTTTTTGGAACAGATGGAATTCGGGAGATTACAGGGCATGGTGTCTTGAGACCAGAGATTTTACCATCCTTGGGCCTGGCCTGTGGTTTTTATCTGAAAAGTGATCTTTGTGCTTTAAAGAAAGAGAAGCAAACGGTTCTGTTAGGACGGGATACCCGAGCCTCCGGACCTAAGATTCAAGAGGGGTTTTCCAAGGGACTGCAAAACCTAGGTGTGCATATTTTGGATGTGGGCGTCTGTTCTTCTCCGACGTTGGCTTTTTTGACCCGGTATTATGAAGCAGATTTGGGCATTATGATTTCCGCTTCTCATAATCCCGCCCAATACAATGGAGTTAAGTTTTTTACCCATGAAGGTCGAAAAATGTCTCTTATGCAAGAAAAAGCTTTCGAAGAGTTCTTTTTTCAACAAGCTGTGGAATGGTGTGGCCCTAAGATTTTAGGAAGCCAATCTTGTTTCGTTTCAACGACTCCTTATCAAAAACATCTTTTATCTCAGGTGATCCAAAAGGGATTAGACATTAAGGGCTTGAAGGTCGTGTTGGATTGCGGGCACGGAGCATTGTGGCAAGAGGGTAGGTCTCTGTTTGAAACGTGTGGTGCAGAAGTTGTGGCGATGTTGGGTGGGCAGCCTTCGGGGTACAATATTAACGAAGGGTGTGGGGCTCTTTATCCTGAAAATCTTTCCTTGGAAGTCCAAAATCAAGGTGCGGATTTGGGTTTTGGATTTGATGGAGATGGTGACCGAGTTGTTGTTGTAGATAGAAGAGGGAAGATTTGGGATGGAGATCAAATTTTGGCAGCTTTAAGACCAGAATCTGGAGGTATCGTGGGGACTGTCATGTCTAATTTGGGCTTAGAGTTATTTTGTGACGATCATGGTCTATCTTTTTATCGGACTGATGTAGGGGACCGCCATGTGTTTTCAGCTTTAGAAGAAAGGGGATGGTTTCTGGGGGGTGAATCTTCGGGGCATGTGATTGACCGTGAATTTTTGCCTACCGGAGACGGTTTGTGGGGGGCTTTGTGCATAGCTGATAGAATTAAAAAGAACCCAGATCTTTTTCCTGTTTTTCATCCTATGCCCAGTGTTAAGTGCAATATTAAATTAGGGGGAAAGATAGATGCTTTTTCCTTTCATAGCAACGCATTTCAAGATTTACTTGGAGTTTTCCGTCAGCGTTTAAGTTCCAAAGCTCGTATGGTGGTACGCCTTTCGGGCACCGAGCCTTTGATTCGTATTTTATTAGAAGGGCAAGATAATCAAGAAATTACACGGATGGCCAAGCACTTAGAAGAACAACTTATACTGTTAACGCAAGATAAAAATATTTAATTATTCTGTTTGACAAAAATATTAAAAAATATATAATTAAAGAATTATTTTTAAAATTTATTTGATAATGAATTTTTTCAAAGCAGTTATAACTGTGCTCGCTTCTTTTTTTCCTTCTGTGCACGCTGCCCATGTCTTGTTTAAAGGTCAGGTTGTGTGCTCTAGCGATGATGAAAATATAAAAGATATTTATGATCATATTTTATCTTTTAATCCTTTATCCAGTACAGAAGAAGTGAACAACATTTTATCAGAAAAATATTCTGAATAGTTCTGTACGCTTTATGCCAGACACTTTGTACGGATTGCATAATATTGTTATGTCTTACCACAATCAAGAATTAGGGCAAAAAGACTGGGCAAAATTTAATTTAGAATATTATTTTTCTGAGTGGAAATGTCAAAAAGATGTTAATAGATTCATTAATCAATATTATTCAGACCAAGAGGCTAAAATTGCTAATTTTTGGCCTAAAATCAATCAAAGTTTTATCTATGAATTTGGATTAATGCAGGATTATTTTTTCCAGAACGATGTTTTCAAACAAAAATCAACAGAAGTTTGGGAAGAATATGAAAGTCTTATTAAAACTCATACAAAGGTAATTCCTCCGGTGCAGGCAAGCCCGTTAGGCAAGAAAATTTTTGAAAAAGTATGTGAGCTTGAAGAAGCTTCAGATCAACAAATGGTTTTAACCCGAGGCACAAAAGGATTCTTCGAGTCTACAAGTAAAATCGATTCAACCAATCAGGGTAAAGAAAAAGAAGTGAAATCTCTGTCATTTGGGTCTGGCTTATTTCAGGGGGTTCATTCGGGGGATGCTTCAGGAACTTCCTTACATTATGTAAACTCAAGCTATTTTTATGCCGTTCCTGTTGATAAAAAAAATACTTCTAATATATTTCTTCCCCAGGTCAATCCTTTAGTGTCCATGAATAGTGGTGGTGAGTGGCATCCGCGTACTTTTGTATATGGAACGTATGGGGACGAAATTCCTACTTACGGTCATAGCATGGGATTTTATCCGACGTGTGAAGGGGTAAAACGGCACCCTGATTTTTGTTATGACCCTCAAAAAGAAGAGTCTCATTTAACTGCAGAAGCATTTTGTAATCATCTTAATTGGACAATTCTTATTCGTGCTGTTCCTTTAAAGGATGAAGGGATATTTTTTGATACTGCATTCGTGCAGTTAAAAAATCTTTATGAGGGAGCTTTAGAAAGTCAAGAAGACCGCAAAAAAGACTTTATTGAATTTTTAAAGAAGTATGAAGAGACCTGTTCAAGGAAGGAGCGTCAATCTGAAGTGAAAAAATATCGCATGTTTCTGGAAACAGGTCTGACTGAAGAAGAGCAAGTCAAAAAAAACCGTGAAAAAGCAAACCTGGAAGGAGAAAAGCAGAATATTTTTAGATGGCACAGTATTTTAATTGAAGAAGAGAAAAAATTCCGTGAAAAAAAGGATTACTATTCTGCTGAAAACCGTTTTCAAATAGCGCTAAAATTAATGCAATATCGCGCATTATCAGATACAACAAAGGAAGCACTTGAGAGGTTTGAAAAAATATTTCCAGAAAACTCAGAGACTAATAGACTGATAGAAATCAAAAACTCTTGTATGGAAAGAGGAGAAGCTTTTCATGAAGATATGAAATTAATTCAAGAATTACTGGAAGATAATTTTGGTCATAAAAAATTAAAAAAAGATCCTGAAAACAAAAAATAATAAAAATTGATTCAAGAATCTATTAAAAAACAACCTAAAGAGCTGGGGAATTCTCTTCTTCAGCTCTTTAAGATTTTTCTTAAATTTTTTCCCAAATCATAAACGCTTTGTGTGCTGCTTTTGAACCATAACGTGTTGAAGGCCAATCTAGGGGCCAAGCAGGCCAGGTTGTGGGATCAGCACTTGTAGCTCCGGCTTTATACACAAAGCCTGAGTGCTGTTGCAAAACCTCTAAAATCCACCCCACCAAATCAGGAACGTCACTAGCCAAATATAGAGCCCCCTGGGATATCAGAGCACGAAAGCATTGATCTAAAAAAGCCATCTGGATGAGGCGTCGTTTATGGTGGCGTTTTTTGGGCCAAGGATCGGGAAATAAAATAAAAATTCTTTCAATACTTTGGGCAGGAATGACAGGCATTAAAAGATGCACATTTTCTGGAAATATCCAGCATTTATGTTGTGTTGGAAGGTGCTTCAGACAGTGGGCAACTCCATTTTTAAAGACTTCTGCGCCAATAAAAGGAATTTCCGGATTTTGTTTTTGTTGCGCCAGAAAGTGTTCAGCAAATCCAAAACCAATTTCCATCCAACAAGGGTTGGAAAAAGGCCAATCATGACCCTCTTCCAGATGATGGTGCAAGTTAACCGCAGGAAGTTTTTCAGAAAGAATTTGGGCTTTTTCAGGGGAAAGAGATTTTCCCATGGTTCGACCATAAAATCCAGGGACCAAAGAGTGCATAAAAAACCACCTATTTTTAAAAAGTTTATAAAAGCTTTGGAAGAAAGGCAACTGAGTCTTTTTGTTAACAAGATAGGAAAGATTACAAAAGCGGCTGAGAACCTCTTTCAAAAAGAACGCCTTTAAAAGTTAAAGGTTGGGGATCTAGGGTAATTTCCAAAGTCGTAAGCTGACATTTGTAGCCCATAAAGGTAACCCCTGCCGCCAGGGCTTTTTCTGCCGCTTTTCCATAAGCAAGGTCAAAAAATCCCGCAATGCCAAATTCAGAAATATCTTGCCTTTGAACAATATAAAGCATAGCAGTTTTTATCCCTCTTTGAGTCAGCTCAGTTAATAATTCCAGATGCCGGGTTCCGCGCTCGGTGACACAATCGGGGAAAAGGGCGGCTTGATCTTGGCGCAGGTGAACGTTTTTGACTTCTACATAAAAAGGAGCTTTGTGTTCATCGTAAAAGCAAAAGTCCAAACGACTGTGGCCCAAAGGAATTTCTGCGCGCCAGGAAGGATAATGGGGCAGAAAAGGAAAAATTTTTTGCTCAATAGCTTCTTTGACCACTTTGCTGGGGGTACTGGTGTTGCAGCCAATCAGAGCGTTATGTTTTTCAACCATCATCCACACAAACTCCAATTTCCCTTTGGAATGAGAAGCTTTGGGGCAGATCCATACTGTTGTTCCTGGTTCTGTCAGTCCCACCATGGCTCCGGTATTAACGCAGTGCGCTGTAATCACGGTACCGTCGGTCAGCTGAACATCTGCAAAAAATCTTTTGTATCGTTTAACCAGAATGCCTTGCAGAAGCGGAGCATGAAATTGCATTGTATGACTCTATTTTCTAAGTATTTTAGAAAGAAAAAAAATCTTTTGCAAGAAAATAAAAAATTATAAAATAGAAGTTTTTTAATAGCCACTTCATTTATTGATTGATTTTTTTGTCAATTTTTCTATAATTTTAAAAAACCGTTTTTATTTAGATGATTTTAAAAATATTTATGTTATTTGTTTTTTTTGTTAAAGTTAATACAGCTCATCTTGTTTTAAAAGACAATCAATTTTGTTCTGGAAAAGACCCGGTAGTAAGGCAGATTTATGATATTTTGTGTTCCCATGTTTTTTATACTACAGATGAGATTAATCATATTGTTCAAAAACAACACCCAAGTTATTCGCTGAAATTCATGCCTGATACTGCTTATCAAGCACTTTATTATTATAATTATGAATCATTCTACTCTTTTCAGAAAAATTCATTAATGTATAGTGAAGAAAAATATGGGCAAATTTTTAACAACTTATTAAACAGCGGGAAAGTATTATTTCAAGATTTGGAGGCAACTTGTTCTAAGAACGGAGTTCTTGGACGAATTCCAAAAAAGGTTTATTTGAAAAGTCTTCTTTGTGATTTAGCTATCCAAAACAATTACCTAGATCTTCGTTCTGAAGAAGAGCACGCGGTATTTGATCAAGATTTGAATCGAGAATTTGAAGAAGAATTTAGAGACATTCAAGAAATAGTTTTTCAAATGAAGAGCATAGAGCCAGAAAAAATTTTTAATCAATTTGAAAAAAAAATCAGTGAAAGTACTAGCCCTCAAGATCGCGCAGAATATAAGAACTCTTTTATGAAGCTCTGTAGTTTAGAAGAATCTGCTTCTGAAAAAGGGAAAATCGTATTGGTAAGAGGTTCAGATGGATTTCAAGGAGAAGATGGCGTTTTTAAAGTAGATTCAGTCAAACGAGAAAATAATAAAATGGGCAACCTTTCGTTTGGAAAAGGAGCCTTTCAAGCACAGTGGGGAAGAGATCTTGGAGCCTCTCCGTGGTATTATAGGGATGGGAAATTTTTTTATGCTTTAGAAGTTGATAAAAATAATATTAATAAAAAAGATAGTGTTATGTTTATCCCTCCTTTATTGCCCGTAACACTGTTGTTTTTTAGTGGGGAATTTCATTCTCGAACTCGCTTTTCTGTACCAAAAGAGGTTTCTTTTTTTTCTAAGATCAAAGAACATAATATTGATTCTGAAAATGAAGAAATTGTCAGTGGTTTTTTTAATACTTTTTTGCCAGTAAAACCTCATGGGCATTTCTGTTGTTTTGAAAGTGAACAAAAAACCTGTGACGAAATAGATGTTTTTGTGATGAAAAATGCTATTCCTTTAAAAAATGAAGAGGAATTTAATAAGTGTAGAGAGGCGTGTTTAAATTTGAAAAATCTTCAAGAAAAAGATAATTGTTTGTAAAGTCGGAAAAATTTCAATGGACAATGCAGCTTATTCTTTAATGTATAAGGAGTCATTTTAAAACAAACGGCGTTTTTTCCCTATTTTTCATGCCGTTGGGACAGTTGAGCTTTAAAATGGATTGGTTTTTAAACCAAATTATGACACAATAATCCATATTGCATTGTATTTTCATGTAAATGTGGGGCTTGTATGCTGAATTCTCTTATTCAAAAATTTAAAAATTCTTATTCGAAAAATGCCCGTATTTTAAGGCGGTTAAGAGAAACAGTAAACAAGATTAATGCTTGGGAATCTACAATGGCCAAGCTGAGTGATGAAGAGCTTCAGCAAAAAACCTTAGAGTTTAAAGAGCGTTTAGCCCAAGGTGCGACGCTGGATGATTTGTTGCCTGAAGCTTTTGCTGTGGTTCGAGAAGCCTCGTCCCGAGTTCTGGGAATGCGGCACTTTGATGTTCAGTTGATCGGGGGTATTGTCTTGCACCAAGGCAAGATTGCCGAAATGAAAACCGGAGAAGGAAAGACGTTGATGTCTACCTGTCCTATTTACTTAAATGCTTTAATGGGCAAAGGCGTCCATGTTGTGACTGTCAATGACTATTTAGCCAGGCGAGATTCAGAGCATACGGGGATTTTATATCGTTTTCTAGGGCTTTCGGTCGGTTGCATTTTACAAGATATGGGCCGGTCTGAAAAAAAGGAGGCCTACGAGGCCGACATCACCTACGGTACGAATAATGAATTTGGGTTTGATTATTTGCGGGATAATATGAAACTGCGGGCTGAAGATCAGTATCAGCGCCCCTTCTTTTATGCCATCGTTGACGAAGTAGACAGTATTTTAATTGATGAAGCTCGTACTCCTTTGATCATTTCGGGGCCTTCTGAAAAATCTTCTGATCTGTATATTGCAGTGGATCAAATCATCGCCCAATTGAAGGAAGAGGATTATGAAAAAGAAGAAAAAAATAAAAATGCTTCTTTTACGGAAAAAGGCTGCATCAAAGTAGAAGAATTGGCTAAAATGGGTGGCTTGATCAAAGGTCAGAATCTGTTTGATGCAGAAAATGTGATGTTGGTCCATCATCTAAATCAGGCACTAAAAGCTCGAGTGATGTTCCATCGGGACGTCGATTATATCGTCAAAAACGGCGAAGTGATCATCATCGACGAATTTACCGGACGTATGAAAACGGGAAGCCGTTATTCCGACGGATTACACCAGGCGTTGGAGGCGAAAGAAGGGCAGGAAATTGAGCCTGAAAATCAGACGGTGGCTTCGATTACATTTCAAAATTATTTTGCTATGTATCCCAAACTGGCGGGCATGACGGGGACTGCGGAAACAGAAGCTCAAGAGTTTTCTTCTACCTATGGTTTATCAGTGGTGGTGATTCCTACTCACCGTGTTCTGCAGCGCCAAGATCTAGATGATGAGATTTTTGGCACGTTGAACGGAAAAGTGCGGGCCGTGGTAGAGCTGGTCAAAGACTGTCATAAAAGAGGCCAGCCTGTTTTAGTGGGAACTGCCAGTGTGGAAAAAAGTGAATTGTTTGCTGATGCCTTTGGTCGGGCCGGCATTCCTCATCATGTGCTCAATGCCCGACATCATGAACAAGAGGCGACTATTATTGCCAGGGCTGGCGTTCCAGGATCTGTGACTATTGCCACAAATATGGCAGGACGTGGAACAGATATCCAGTTGGGGGGGAACTTGAACATGGAAATAGCTTGGGCTTTGCAAGATATTGAAGACCCAGAAGCCCGAGAGCGTATTGAAAAAGATGTACGAGAAAAGGTGGCTCAATTGGCGGAAAAAGCTCGAGCTGCCGGAGGATTGTATGTGGTGGGTACCGAGCGTCATGAAAGCCGTCGTATCGACAACCAGCTTCGCGGTCGTTCCGGGCGTCAAGGCGATCCAGGAACCTCTAAGTTTTATTTAAGCTTAGATGATGAACTCATGCGCATTTTCGGGGCAAACCTCAATTTTGTAAAAAGAGCCTTTTTGAAGGAAGATGCAGACGACAAAGAGCCCATTACTCATCCTATGTTGACGCGTAATATCGCAAAAGCCCAAGCACGGGTTGAAGCGCAGCATTTTGAAATGCGTCGACACCTCTTAAAATATTCTAAAGTGTTGAATGATCAACGTAGGGCGGTCTATGATGAGCGTCACGGCATCATGCATCAAGATCCAGAGGAAAAAGTACTGCTTTTGCAAGAAGCCTTATTGGCAGATTTGATAGATTTGTATACCGATGAACGTAAATTACCTGATTTCTGGGATCTGGCTGCTTTGGAAGATGCGGTGAAACGGATTTTTGATATAGAAATTCATTTATCAGCGTGGATTGAAGAACAAGTGGTATCTCCAGACATATTGGAAGAGCGCCTGGCAGATATTTTAAAAGAAAAATATCTTCAATATCGGGAAAAAATTGGAGCAGAAGAATTTGAAAAAATTTGTCGGGCTCAGCTTTTAAAGACTTTGGATAATGTGTGGATTGAACACCTCAACGTTATGGAGCATCTGAGAGAAGGGATTCACTTACAATCTTATGGGCAAAAAGATCCTTTGAATGCCTTTAAGCAAGAAGCGTTTTCTTTATTTCGTAAGAACGTCATTGCCGCTTGGCGGGAAAGAGTTGTGACCTTTTTGTATCATTTGGATCCAGAAAATCTTCAGGGAGCTGCAGATTTGGACGAAGATAATGATTTTTCAGTACAAGATTTTCTATCTTTTTTGCAAGAACAGAAAGAAAAGATGGCAGAAGAGACCTCAGAAACTGAGGACGGGTTGGAAGATACAGATCAAGAGTCTTTGAAAAAAGATCTATTTGAAGGGATTGGCAGAAATGAGGTGTGTCCTTGTGGGTCAGGCAAGCGTTTTAAACATTGTCATGGAGCTATTGCACCCCAAGTGTCCTATGAGGAATGACCACTTTTCAAACTAAAGCTCAAGAGCTTGCTCGGGTTCTTATTTCTAAGGTTGAAGATCCCGAGGTTGCCCAGCGGTTAGCCCGCCAGTTTTTACAAGAAGCTTTTAAAATAGGGGAAGGGCAGTGGATTTTTTGGATGCAGCGCCCTTATCCAGAAGATGAAGAGGGGCATTACCATCTAGAGCAGTGGGTTCACGATTATATGCAGCATGATAAACCTTTGTCTCGCAGTCTTCAAAAACGTTTCTTTTGGAAAAATTTTTTTGTTTTGAATGAAGCGACTTTAGATCCTCGCCCTGAAACAGAGGGTTTGATAGAACTTATTCTTAAGCTTGGCCCAAGAAAGCGGGTGCTGGATCTGGGAACTGGCAGTGGGTGTATCTTGCTGAGTTTACTGCAAGAATGGCCTGAAGCTTGGGGTTTGGGGGTAGACTGCAGTGCTTTGGCGTTACAAGCCGCTGAAGCAAATGGCCAACGATTAGGATTAGAGTCTAGGGTGCAATGGCAACAGACAGATTGGTTTTCTGGTGTGCAGGGCCGTTTTGATGTCATTGTCAGCAATCCTCCTTATATTCCTTCTTCTGAGCTGGAACGGTTGGATGAGGTCGTGCGGCGGTGGGACCCCGTTCAGGCGCTGGACGGCGGAAAAGATGGGTTAGAGTGTTACCGTTTGCTGGCCCAAGTCATACATCCTTTTTTGGCAGGATATCTATTTTTAGAAATAGGTTATGATCAGGGGCCTGCAGTGATGAACATTTTTGGCAAATATTTTCAGAATTGTGAACTGAAGCAAGACTTAGCAGGACGAGATCGTTACGTGGTGGCTTTTTGAAAATTGAGTTATTGAATTGACTTATAGAGGATGGTTCCCAGCCTTTTTTAAAAAGTATTCAAATTTCAAGAAATGAGCCCGTTTAATAAAAATGACTCATGGATTATGTTTAACAATTGGCCTTTGTATTTCTTTTGGCAAAGTTTGTCTTATAGCTTAGGACAGCGCACCTTATAAGTTTACGGATAAAAAATATAACGACATGAAAAAAAGGTGGCACTGCCTGTGAGATCGCTGCTTTGATTAGGAATCCAATACCAGACCTGGTGAATACCCACAATGCGGCAGGGATGCGTGTTAGCGCAAGCTATTTCGAACATCTAGCAAAGATTTTTGACAAGACACAAAATCACGCTAAACACTCAATAATGATTGATATTCGATCTTTCAGTTGGTGGTATTGGTCATATTGAATGAGCCAAAACTGAGGTGCGAATGAGTAAAATTCAAAAGGTTCAGTATAATAAGAGCCAATAAGCGTTCTTCATTGATGACAGATTGTAACAACAGTGCTAAATCTTCTAAGTTTAATGACCTGAATTTTTTTGCAATTTTCCTTAGTTTGGGTACGCTGATTCCCATAAACTGATCGTGGGCTGCGTAATCCCCGACGTTGGTTTTAAAGAAGCGCGAGGCTTGTTCTGGGGTAGAATCAATGGATTCTTGTAAAACATCTCGTACGCTTTGAATGATGCTAGGCATGGTATTGTTCATGATCTATGAGCCATTTTTTGCGCATCATTCCACCGCCATAACCACCAAGGTCACCATTACTATTGATGATACGGTGACATGGGATTATAAGGGCCAGCTGGTTTGTGCCATTGGCATTGGCAACCGCCCGGTAAGCTGTGGGTTTTCCAACAGCCTGCGCTTGGAAGGCGTAGCTTTTGGTCTGACCATAGGGAATGCGCAGCAGTTCTTTCCAAACAAGCCTTTGAAAAGGAGTTCCCAACAGATGAATAGGGGTGGCAAACTCTTTTAGATCCCCATCAAAATAAGCTTTAAGTTCCAAAGTGATGGACTCTATAGGTTGGGTGTGACCGGGGATCATGGCTGCTTTGGTCTTTAATCTTAGTCTTTGAATTTCTGCTTCTAAACCGCGCCTGTCCACAAATTCTAAAAGATAAAGGCCTGCATCATCTGCGATGGCTATTATGGGGCCCAGAACGGTATCTATCCAAGATACTTTTAAAATTTTATGAGGTTGGTTATGATCTTGGCGCAATTTGCTAGGTGGTGCACCCATGATTTTAGAAAAAGCATCCCTAAAGCCGCTACTGGACCTGTAACCTGTATCCAGCTGAATATCAATGACAGGGGTTGCGGCACGAATTTGTTTCATGGCAAGTCCTATGCGGCGGGCTCTGGCGTATTTTACAAAAGTCATTCCAAAGCGTTTTTTAAATTGACGCCGGGCTGTGGAGGTATCAACAGATCATACTTCAAAATCACGATCTTTCCAATGCTTTCTGTTTCAACAGCATGAACCAGTGTACGGATTAAATCTGAGACTTGATGCGGGGCACAAAGAGGTCTGCAGCGCTTACAGGGCCTGGAATACGCCAGGTGGGCTTCTTGGGCTGTTCTATAAAATTCACAGTTTTTAAATTTTGGTTTTCGGGCATGACAGGTTGGATGACAAAATACACCAGTTGTTTTAACGCCCACAAAAAAGACCCCATCAAAATGGCTATTTTTTTCAAGAAGGGCTTGATAGAACTCCTTTTTTTGGGTTTCTGTAATAGGGCGCATCTTATATTAAAAAGGGTCTGTTAGTCTGTTATTTATAATGATTATACGGACTTTTAAAAAAAATTGGGGTCGAAATTCAGGCATTGATTTTTTACTTCACAGGATTCCTTCTATTCTAAAAAGAAGTGAAAAAATTTAAAAAGGTCTTAGACTGTAGGTACAGCGTTTTGGGGAGTCCCAATAAAAAGAGTAAAACGTTTACTTCACTGCCTTCTTGTACAAGTTTTCCCAGGTTATGATCGAATTACCAGATAAGAAACTCTAAATATTGTCGTAGAGAGTGGCATACATATTGTATTGAATGCGTTATGCTTTCAATAAGATGGCTGTAAAGACTCTTCTTTATGAATGGCTCTTTTAACAGGATAACAGATCCTAGCTTTTTTGGCCGTCATGCCGTTCAAGTGGCTGAAGAGCTTGTGGGGAGCATGCTGTTTTTTCGTCATTTTTGTGGAATCATTACAGAAACAGAAGCCTACAGGGGAAAGGACGATCCGGCCTCTCATGCTTATCGGGGAATAACGGATCGTAATAGAGCTATGTTTGGCCCTCCAGGGTATATCTATGTCTATATGATTTATGGGATGCATTATTGTTTGAATATTGTAACAGAAGAAGAGGGGGCCCCCAGTGCGGTTTTGATCCGGGGGTTAAAATTAATCGATCTTCATTTAAAGGGGCCTGGTAAAATCTGTAAGCATCTTGGCATTACAAAACATGAATACGGAATCAATCTGCTGCAGCATGAACATTTTTATCTGACTCAAGGAACGAATTTCCGTCGTATTATAAAAACTCCACGTATTGGTATTTCAAAAGCTACAGATAAATTATGGCGCTTTGTAGGGCATGAATAATAAGGATGAATTCTGAAAAAACTGATTTTTATTATTGTATTCAGATTTGTAATTAAATAATTATTGGGTTAATTAATATTTTATGAAAGAATTTCATTTTTCTTTTCCTCGAAGGGTCTGCCATCATAAAACAACTCAATTTTGGAAATAAGCTGATCGGTAAATTCCATCAGAACTGCTGATCTAAGGTGACCAATAGGTTAGGGAAACATAAAATCATAGGCAAAAATAATTTGATTTTGGTGTTCAAATTTTGATCGTATTTTGATATCTTACACTATTTGGCTGAAATTTTTTGCTGCTAAAACAACTGGGTCTTTTCCGTGCATTTCCGCAAGAGGTCCAATAAAATGGATATTTTCATGCAAATAGCTGGCCATCTTATCGCAGTCTTTTGCAAGCATAACATTGTAGTAGTTTGCAGCTATTTTTAAGTGATGATCTTTTCCAAAACAAGTTGTCTTCATCTTAAAATCCTACTATATTATAAGTACACTGATACTATAATGTAAGGGCACTGACATGTCAACAGATAAAGAACTTAATGTGACAGGATTGTTGGGGTATAAGCTCAAGCAAACTCAACATGCGCTGCGCCTTCATATGGATGAAGCTTTAAGGTCTATTGATCTGACAACGCCCCAATATGCGGTTCTTGCTCAGTTAGAATTAAGACCTGGAATCTCTAATGCGGCTTTAGCACGCTTTTCGTTTATCACTGCTCAAACCATGCAGGGTATTGTTTTCAATTTAGAAAAAAGGCACCTTATAGAACGAAAAAGCGACCCACAACACGGAAGAATTTTACGTATTGTATTAACAAAAGATGGTATGCAAGCTGTTCAGCAGGCTCACCACGTGATCCGTAAAGTTGAAGATCATATGACCTTGACCCTTAGTGAAGATCACAAAGTTTTATTAGAGCAGTTGCTTCTGGAGTGTTTTCGTAACTTGCAGACTTGCAAGTGAATAAAAATTATTTTTCATTATTTTCGATGATTAGCGTGCATGGTTTATAATGATATTATATCAAGTAAATTGTTAATATGGAGGTATATGATAAATAAGGAAGGTATGCACTGTCATTTGAAAATATTAGAATTAAGAACAAAATTATTTGGTCTTAATTTAAAGCAAATTAATCAATTTTATTAAAAACAAATAAAATAATTGAAATCTTTAGACCATAAATTGTACATGTTTTATAAAAGCATCACCAAATACGATTTGGTATCTAAAATAAAAGAAGATCATGCACTTTTAGTAGGTGAAGGAAATTTAAGCTTTACTATGAGCTTGATAAAAAAAATTACAAGTATTACCTAAGTTTATAACTTCTACATATGAACGTTATTCAGAATTGTCTGAGTATACAGAGTTTAATGCTAGGGTATTGAAGCAAGCTGGAATAAAAGTTTTGCATGAGCTGGATGCAACAAAATTGCACAAAAATTTCTACTCAAATGCTTTTGATACAATCATTTTTCAATTTCCACATTCTGGTAGCAGAGAAGGTATCAATGGGATAAATGTAAATTATCTTTTAGTGAAAAAATTTATAATATCTGCTTCCTATATTTTAAAAAGAGATGGGGTAGTGTTAATAACTATCGTTGATTCTGGTTTTTATAATAATATGTTTCGCTTTGGTGAGTTGGCTGAAGAATTAGGAATAAGCCATCCAGTAAAGTACAGATTCGATCCCAAAGGTTATCCAGAATATGAACATAAAATGACTCATCAAGACGAAAGTGGAATTGATAATTATTCTAAATTTGCAACTTATGAGTTTGGAATATGAATCAGGACTATTTATTGAACGATATTATTAATATTCCTGGACTTGCATATGTCCCAAACTATATTTCTTCAGAATACGAAGAAAAATTGCTAAAACTCATTGATATTCAGCAGTGGAATTTAGATTTAAAACGCAGAACTCAGCATTATGGTTATAAATATGATTATATGGCTAGATCCGTGGATGCGTCCTATTATCTTGGCCAAATGCCGTATTGGGTCGATGAGTTATGCAGTAAAGTACATCGCGATACTATATTTATAGATAAGCCAAATCAAGTCATAATAAACGAATATCTGCCTGGTCAGGGTATAGCTCCTCATGTAGATTGCGTTCCATGTTTTGGAGATGCGATTTGTTCATTAGGTCTAGCATCTGGATGTATGATTGATATGACAAATGGTCATGTCAAAAAGTCTATATATTTTGAGCCTAGAAGCTTATTAATTCTTAAAGGAGACGCTAGATATAAATGGAAACATGGTATTGCCGCAAGAAAAAGTGATAACAGAGTCAAGAGACAAAGGCGTATTTCACTTACGTTTCGTCAGGTCATCTTGTAAAATTAAAATTTCGCATGCTCCTTTCGACTCCGTTTTGTGTTCTTTAAAAAGTGAGGAGTCAAAAACTCCTTAACTCCTGAAACCTTGGGTCAAGCAAGGCGTTGATTAGACCTGCATTTCTGATCGGATGGTTCGCAGGTATCGAAGGCACAGAGGCCAAGATCTTAGTCTTTTTACCTGGTATTAAAAAACTCACGTATGTGAAAAAGAGGATTATTTTCTATAATATTTTCTTCATGTAATAGCGCTGATGTCCTGGCGGACAATCCTCTAAAATACCAAAAATTTCATATCCCTGCTTTAAATTTCATATCCCTGCTTTAAATAAAAATCTTTGGCTTGCCAATCGAAGGTATCTAAATGACACAGACTTGCCCCCAATGATTTTCCCTCGGCTTCAACTTTACTTAGTAAAAGACTGCCAAGGTGTTGATGGCGATAGGCCTCTTCAACAAAAAGAATATCAACATAAAGCATTCCCCAACAATACAGAAGGGATTGAATTCCTGCTATGATGGATCCTTGCTTATTTTTGATGTGAAAATTCAAATTGATAAAAGGAGTATTCTGTGTAAACGGAGTGCAGTTCTTATTAAAAGAAATAATTTTATCGTTTAAAATTTGTGTTTCTTTTTCATTGCTGACAGTGATGTCCCAATTAAACATATGAATAAAAATTTCAGAACCTGACGGAGAGAGAGGGATTCGAACCCTCGATACACTTTTGGTGTATGACAGTTTAGCAAACTGTTGCCTTCAGCCGCTCGGCCACCTCTCCATTCCTATCATTATGGCCCAAAAGCACGGTTTGTGCAATAGAGTACCCGATCAAAAAGTGACTCTAGCATCGCCTAAAGAGAAGATTTTTTGATATTTAAGAGGGTTTTTTGAGTAAAATGACCCACTTCTTGTTCAGTAAATCCCTGTTTGCGACACGTGTGCTTAAGGGAGTTCATAAAATTTAAGATACATTTCTGTCTGTATTGCTGGGTCAAAACTGCAGTTTGATTTTGGAATACCACATGTTTTCCTGTTTCGTAGGCTTTTTTTTGATTCTGCATGTCACGATGAATACCTTGAATCAGGGATTGATACTCTTCTTCTGCCAGCTGAGCATGCTTTTGAAATTTGTTCGACTCTGCTATGGCTTCTTCAAGAAACAATTGAGCTTTTTCTAAGAGTTCTTGAGAGTGCTGAAAGCGATTTTTAACCTCTTGTTTGTGACTAGAAAGAGCACTAGAAAGATGAGAGTATCCTTTTCTTCCTAATAGAATGAAAGCGCCTACAAAAGCCAGAGCAACCATAAAGCTGGGGTCTATAAAAGAAAAACTTTCCATATACTCCTCCTTAACGTTTGATAACTTCTTGCAGAACCGCAACGCAATTTTTGATGTCGGTTTCTAAATTGCCTGTGAAGTTCTGTTTTAAACGCTCTAAATCATGCTTAAAGGCCGTCAAGCGCTCTTCTATTCCCTGATCAATCTTTTGGGTGTACTCTTCATAGTCTTTTTGAGCTTTTTCTTCGGTTTGACGCAGGCGTTCTTGAAGCGTAAGCTTTAAATCTTGATGCGCCTGGTATGTTTCCTGCATCATTTTTTGAGCCTTCACTTCCAGTTCTTTGGCTGTATGAATCACTTCTTCAATTTTCTGTCGTCTTTTTTGCTGGATATGCATTAAAGAAGGTAAAACCCAAAAATGCATAAATCCCCACAGCATAAAAAAGCAGACACATAGCCAGAAAATTTGAGACGAAAAAAAGCGTGGATCAAACTGTGGCACCGAACGACCTTATCCGTAAAGAATCATAAAGGCGACCAAAAGGGCAAAAAGTGCCACTGCTTCCGTTAGCGCAAAACCTAAGATGCCCACACTGAAAATCTTATCTCTGGCGCTGGGATTTTGCGCAATGGATTGGATTAATGTGGTGAAAATTTTTCCTACTGCAAGCCCGACGGCCCCCAAAGAAAGAGACGCAATAGCCGCAGCCAAAACTTTTGAAGACGCTAAATCTAACATATAAACCTCCTAATGTCCGTGTAGTGCATCGTTTAAATAGATGCAACTAAGTATAGCAAAAACGTAGGCTTGAAGAAAGGCAACCAAGCCTTCAAACAAGATAAGTGCGATGTTGATCGCCAGAGGTAACACCCCAGCAATCCCTAACATCACGGAAAAGTATCCAAAAATCTTCATCATGCTGTGTCCCGCCACCATATTGGCAAATAATCGGATGGCTAGGCTGACAGGTCTTGAGAAGTACGAAATGATTTCAATGGGGACCAAAATGGGGGCTACCAAAGCTGGAACCCCGGAAGGCCAAAAAATTCTAAGGTAGCCAAATCCTTGCTTGATCACACCAATAACAGTAATGGCTCCGATCACAATTAAAGCCAGAGCGAAGTTGACAATTAACTGACTGGTAAAAGTGAAAGCATAAGGAAAAAGACCTAAAAAGTTTCCCATAAAAACGAAAAAAAAGATCGAACAAATTAAAGAAAGATAAGGAAGCCCTACAACGCCGTTGGTCTCTTTGACCATATGAGATAAAAAATCTAGGGGTACTTCTGCTAAGCTCTGTGTTTTTGAAGGAACAACTTGAGATTTTCGAAGGGCAATCGTAAAAAAAATAGTCAGCAATACCACCGCTAATATCATGAATAGAGCTGAATTTGTAAGAGAGATATCCCATCCCCATAATTTCAAGGGCAGAAGAGAACGAATTTCAAACTGTTGTAACGGTTTCATAGTTTTCTAAAAGTTTTGATCAGGATCCAGACATTGGTTAGCGCAGCCAACCCCATTCCTAAAAGTAATATATACACCTTGGGCCATCCACGCCACTGACCTATAAGCCAGCTTAGTCCCATAGAAACCAAGAAAGAGGCAAAAATTTCAAATCCTGTGGTGATTAATTTTAAGGAATGCTTTGTCATCACGACAATTTTTGATACTCACTTAGAAATCCTATAAGAAAATGATTAAAAAGTCAAAAATCGCTTCAAGGATGAAAGTGTACCGGCGTTGCACAGAGCTTTTTCTGAGACTTGACAAATAAGGTTTTTTCCTTAGAATAAAAAAATACTAGTTGTTTCGGTTACTATGCATTGGCTTCAGCAATGGGTTAAGTTTCTTAGAGACGTGCGCCAGGAAATGCGTAAAGTGACTTGGCCCACTCATCGGGATGTGCTGCTTAGCAGCGTGCTGGTTGGAATTTTGGCAGGAGCTTCTGCTGGGTACTTTTTTTTCGTGGACAGTTTTCTGATTATGATATTGCAGTTGGTCTTAGGAGGAGAGTACGGTGGTTGAAGCGCGCTGGTATATTGTCCATGTTGCGGCAGGCAGCGAAAGACAAGTTGTTGCCGAAATGAAAAAAAAGTTTGAAAAAGAAGAACTTTCGGATTTATTAGAAGAAGTTTTGGTTTTCAGCAAAGAGGCCGAATCTGTGCGTCGGGGTGCCCGAGTGAAGGTGCAGGAAAAAATTTTTCCAGGATATGTCTTTGTTAAGATGCGTTTTTCCCCGCAATCGTTTACAATGATTAAAAGTTTGCCCAAAGTGCTAGACTTTTTGGGCGCAACAGTGCAGGGAGTGCCGCAGCCTCTGGCGGATGAAGAGGTGAAAAAATTGATTGGTCAAGTCGAAAAACTTTCTGAATCTCTTAGAGTTCAAAGTTGTTTTGAAATAGGCCAGATTGTTCGTGTGCGAGACGGTTTGTTTGCGGGGATGGAGGGTGTTGTTGAAAATGTAGACGTTCCTAAGCAGCGTTTAAAGGTTTCTATTGATATCTTGGGACGCCCCACGCCCGTAGAGTTAGAATTTTCACAAGTGGAGTAAGGAGAGAAAAAATGTCTAAGCCAAAAAAGAAGATTACAAGATTAATTAATCTACAGATCAAAGCAGGGAAGGCAACTCCTGCGCCGCCTATCGGACCTGTGTTAGGTCAGAGCGGGGTCAATATTCCAGAATTCTGTAAATCTTTTAACGCAGCTAGTGCCAGTTTGCCTGCGGGAACGCCGGTGCCGGTTGTGATTACTGTTTATGCAGATCGGAGTTTTTCATTTATAATGAAGCAACCTCCTGCCAGCTATTCTATTATGCAAGCTGCAAAATTAGAAAAAGGCAGTCAAACTCCAGGTAAAGGAAAGAGTGTCGGGACTATTACGCGTGCTCAGTTGCAAGAAATTGCAAAAGGCAAGATGGTAGATATGAATGCTTATGATCTAGACGCTGCGGTCAAGATGTTGGTGGGCTCGGCGCGTTCAGCCGGTATTGAAGTGGTGAACTAAGGGTATAGGAAGATGAGTAAAATAACAAAAAGATTAAAACTGAGAGATGAAGGAGTTGATTTTTCTAAAGTCTACTCTGTGCCTCAGGCGCTGGAGCTGCTCCAAGAGCGTGCCAGCAAGAAGTTTGATGAAACCGTGGAAGCTGTTTTTAAATGTCATATAGACGCTCGTAAAGAGGGGGTCAGGGCTTCAGTGATCTTGCCTCATGGAACGGGGAAAAAGGTGACAGTAGCGGTTTTTGCAGAAGGAGATGAGGCGAAAGCTGCTCGGGATGCGGGGGCTGATATTGTGGGAGCTCAAGATTTGATCGATCAAGTCGTTGCAGGACAGGTTCATTTTCAAAGTTGCGTGGCGACTCCGGCTATGATTCCTCTGCTTAGTCGTACAGTGGCTAAAATTTTGGGACCTAAGAAGTTGATGCCTAATCCTAAGTTGGGAACTGTCACTGCTGATGTGGCTAAAGTAGTGAAAGAGATCAAATTCGGAAAAGCTTCTGTTTGCAATGAAAAAGCTGGTATTGTTCACAGTGTGATTGGTAAAGTGAGTTTTTCATTAAACCATTTAGAAGAAAATTTTATGGCTCTGTATCATGAATTGCTTCGTTTAAAGCCCGAGACAGTAAAAAGTGTTTTTGTTAAAGAAATTTTATTGTCCACAACTATGGGTTTTGCATTGCCTGTTGCAGTGCAGTCTTAAGAGGAGGGGGTTGTTTTTGATGTGGAAACATGTTTTACTGGGAAGAAGAAGTTTTAAAACAAGGGGGGTTCTGTGGATCGCTTAGGAAAAGAAAAATTTCTTGAAGATTTCGATAAGCGTTTTAATGCGGAATCTTTCATGATCGTTGTCAAGCATTCTGGTTTGAACGCAGGGGATCTTGCTTCTTTTAGAAGAGGTGTACGTGGTTCTGGTGCCGTTTTTCAGGTGGTTAAGAATAGTTTGGTACGCAAAGCTCTTCGTGGTCAATCAGATGAGATTGTGCGGGCTTTTCGTGGGCCTGTGGGGGTCGTTTTAGGATCAGATGCCGTTGGGTCCTCTAAAGTTGTGGCTGATTTTTGTAAAAAACGTGAAAGTCAGATTCAGATTGTTATGGGATGTTTAGATGGCGTTGTTTTGAAGAAGGATGAAGTTATGAGATTATCTTCTTTGCCTTCTTTGGAAGAGTTGCGCTCTCAGTTGTTGCGTGCGATTCAGGGATCCGCAACGCGTTTGGTTCGTATTTTTGCCGAGCCCGCCAGCGCTCTTGCGCGGGTGGTAGATGCTCGCAGTCGTCAGTAAGTCTTTATTTAGGAGGTTGTTATGGAAAAGTTGATGTCGTTGTCTGAGCAGTTAAGTGCTTTGACCATTTTGGAAGCTGCAGAACTGGTTAAAGTTCTGGAAGAAAAGTGGGGCGTTTCTGCGGCGGCTCCTGTAGCAGTTGCTGCTGTTGCCGGTGGTGCTGCTGAAGTTGCAGAAGAGAAGAGCGAGTTTGATGTCGTGTTATCTGATGCCGGTGCCAACAAGATGGCTGTCATTAAGGCTATCAGAGAGGTTACAACTTTAGGTTTGAAAGAAGCTAAAGACGCATCTGAGCAAGCTGGTTTTGTTCTGAAAACCGGAGTTTCTAAAGAGGAAGCAACTTCTATTCAAGAAAAATTGAAAGCAGCAGGGGCTACTATTCAATTAAAATAGGCCAAAGAAAGGGGGCTAATGCCCCCTTTTTGTTTTGGGTGAATTTTTATTATTATTGTTTTTTTATTAGTTAAGCAGTGCTGAAAAATCATCGAGAAGTTATGAATTTTTTCAGGGTGAAAGAAAATCTTTCGCTCTGCTTTTTTATTTTCTTTTTTGATCATGGGCTAGGTTTTGTCCAAGTTTTAAGAGCGGTATCTTGCTAAGATGTTTTGGTACGCTCTTTTTTTTATTGTACGGTCTAAACATTGAAAAATTGAAAAGAAGTATACATTTTTATGAGGTTATTCAAAATTTGGGAGAGTTCATATGAGAGATCAAGAGCGATTGTGTGGAATGCAAAAACGTCCTCGCTACAACTTGTCGCGTTCTAAACGAGAAAGCATTCCAATTCCTGGGCTCATTGCTCTTCAACGTAAATCTTATGAAGATTTTTTGCAAAAAGATGTTCCTGCGGATAAAAGAGAAAAAGTAGGCTTACAAGGCGCTTTGTCTAGCTTTTTTCCTATCAAGGATTTTTCTGAAAAGATTCAATTAGAATTGGTGCAATACGTTTTAGAAGAGCCTAAATATGATGCGGATGAGGCGCGTCAAAAAAGTTTAACCTATACTTCCGCATTAAAAGTGCGTTTGCGCTTAGTTATTTGGGAAGAAAAAGAAGGAGAAAAAGTTATTAAAGCTGCCCGAGAGCAAGAGACTTATTTAGGTGATATTCCGTTAATGACAGAGGAAGGAACTTTTGTAATCAACGGGGTGGACCGGGTTGTGGTTTCGCAGATGCACCGATCTCCAGGGGTATTTTTCGATCGTGAGAGGGGAACTTCTTTGGGTGAAGTGACGGCCAGAGTGATCCCGTCTATGGGGGCTTGGTTAGATTTTGAATTTACTTCTAAGAATGTTTTATGTGCCCGGATAGATCGTAAGCGTAAGATTTTAGCGACAACTTTGTTAATGGCGCTAGAAGCTGAAGATCCTGAAGGAAAATATGCCGATTTACCCATGTGGGAACGTCCAGGAATGGGACGGGGAGAGATCTTATCTGCTTTTTATGAATCTGTTTCATTAACTTTTTTCCAGACTTATTGGGTGTTACCATTTTTACCAGAACGTTGGAAAAATACGCGTCTTTCTTTTGATTTGATGGACGGGGACACGGGTCAGATTTTAGCTCAGAAGGGAGAGCGCTTAACAGCCCGAATGGTGAGGCAATTTGTAGATCAAGGGCTGCGAAATTTTCAAGTCGATCTAGATTATGTGATAGGAGCTTACTTGGCTTCTGATTTGATAAACCCAGAAACCGGAGAAATTTATGGGGCTGCAGGACAAGAGATGACTGCAGAAATGTTGGAAGTTTTTAGAAGTTGTGGACAAGATCAGCTTTCTATCCTGGACATCGATCATGTAACGGTAACGCCTTGCTTGCGCAATACTTTAGAGATGGAAAAAAATCTGAGTCGTGAAGAAGCGTTGAAGGAAATTTATCAGATTTTAAGACCAGGCGAGACACCGAGTTTAAAGATAGCCTATCACTTTTTCGAAAATCTCTTCTTTAATCCCGAGCGTTATAGTCTTTCAGAGGTGGGACGTTTAAAGACAAATCTACGTTTGAATTCAGATATTCCATTGTCCGAAGTGGTCTTGCATAAAAAAGATTTTATTTTGATTATGAGGCGCTTATTGGACCTGCGAGAAGGTCGAGGTACTTTGGACGACATCGATAGTTTAGGAAACCGTCGAGTACGTTCAGTCGGAGAGCTTTTAGAGGTCCAGTATCGTGCAGGCTTGGCCCGTATGCAGCGCAGCGTGCGGGAAAGGATGTCTTCGGTAGATTGGGAAAACGCCATGCCTAGTGACTTTTTAAATGCTCGTCCTCTGTCTTCGATCATTCGTGAGTTCTTTGGAACCTCTCAGTTATCTCAGTTTATGGATCAAACCAATCCCTTAGCAGAAATCAACCACAAACGGCGTTTATCCGCGTTGGGTCCTGGAGGATTAACAAGGGATCGGGCCGGAATTGAAGTTCGTGACGTCAATCCGACTCAGTATGGTCGTGTTTGTCCTATTGAAACACCAGAAGGAGGTAACATTGGGTTAATTAACTCGATGGCTGTGTATGCTCGGGTCAATAAATACGGTTTTCTGGAAACTCCTTACCGCCGCGTGGTTCAAGGTCGTGTGACTCAAGAAGTGGTATACGTTTCTGTGATGGAAGAAGAGGGTAAGGTGATTGCCCAGGCTTCTACACTGCTAGATAAGGATGGTTATATTCAAGGAGAAGTGGTACGAGCCAGACGCTCTCAGGATTACGTGTTGGTTTCTCCGGCTGAGGTGGACTATATTGACGTTTCCCCGAAACAGATTGTGTCGGTGGCTGCTTCCTTGATTCCTTTTATAGAAAACGATGATGCAAATCGTGCTCTGATGGGTTCGAACATGCAACGCCAAACGGTGCCTTTGGTTAAGCCGCAGGCTCCTTTGGTGGGAACAGGGATGGAAGCTTTGGTCGCCAAAGATTCAGGGGCAGTTGTTAAAGCTTTGCGGGACGGCGTAGTAGACCGAGTGGATGCGCGTCGTATTGTGGTGCGACGAGATGCTTTACCTGGAAGTGGTGAATCGGTTGTCGATATTTATAATTTGGTCAAATATCGTAAATCGAATGCGGGAACATGTATTCACCAAAAGCCTTTAGTCCGAGTCGGTCAAAGAGTTTGTCAGGGGGATCTGATTGCAGACGGTCATGCTATTGATCGCGGTGAATTGGCCTTGGGTAATAACGCTTTGGTGGCCTTTATGCCTTGGAATGGTTATGGGTTTGAAGACTCTATTATTATTTCCAAGAAATTGGTTCGAGAAGATGCTTATACGTCTTTTCATATTGAATCCTTTGAGTCTGTAGCCCGGGATACGAGGCTTGGGTATGAAGAAGTTACTCGAGATCTTCCGGGTGTTTCGGAAGAACAGGTTCGTAATTTAGATGAAACCGGGGTAGTCCGTATTGGTGTGGAAGTCAAGCCAGGAGATATTTTGGTAGGAAAGGTCAGCCCTAAACCGGATGCTCCGTTGACCCCAGAAGAAAAATTGTTACGTTCTATTTTTGCAGACAAAGCCTCAGACATGAAGGATAGCTCTTTACGAGTACCTTCAGGAATGGGAGGTGTTGTGGTCGATGTACAAATTTTCTCTAGGGTTGGTGTGGAAAGGGATCAACGCGCTTTGTTGATCGAGCACGAAAAGATTGCGCAGATTACTCAAGACCAAGATGCAGAAAAGGAAGCGTTAAGGGACAACTTTAAGTGGCATACCGGAAATTTGGTTTTGGGACAAAAGCTGCTTTATAGGGCTGGGACAGTGACTGCTGGAACAGTGATTACTGCAGAAATTTGGACTGAGCTGGAAAGATTGGGTTGGGATAAGATTGTGGTAGACGATTCTGAGGTCTCGAAAAAATTAAAGGCGCTTTCAGGGCAGTACGAAAAAGACTTAAAAAATCTGGAAAAGCGCTTTGAAGAAAAAGTGATGAAGATTGGCCGGGGCGATGAGGTTCCAGCTGGAGTTCTGAAAATTGTGAAGGTCTTTTTAGCGGTCAAGCGCAAATTGCAGCCCGGCGATAAGATGGCGGGACGTCACGGAAACAAGGGTGTGGTCTCTATTATTGTGCCTGAAGAAGATATGCCTTACTTGGCGGATGGAACACCAGTAGACATTGTGTTGAACTCTTTGGGTGTTCCTTCCCGTATGAACGTGGGACAGGTTTTGGAAACACACTTGGGATGGGCGGCCTTAAACTTCGGAAAGCAAATGCAAGGAGTTCTGAAAAAAGCAGCTTTAGCCCCAGAAGAGGAGGGAGAGCGGTTGTTACGAGATGGCATGAAAGATTTATACCAACAAGAAGAAATTCGCCAGGAATTAGATCGTATGCCTATCCAAGATTTAATTGAACTCGCTCAAGAAACCACTCGGGGGATGCCTGTGGCAACACCAATCTTTGAAGGGGCAAAAGTGCCAGATATTGAAGAGATTTTAAAGCGATCTGGGGTTAATTCCAGTGGGCAAGAAATTTTGTTTGATGGTCGAACTGGACAAGCTTTCGAACGTCCAGTGACGGTGGGAATTCTGTATATGTTGAAGTTGGATCACTTGGTCGATAATAAAATTCACGCCCGTTCGGTGGGTCCTTACAGTTTGGTGACTCAGCAGCCTTTGGGTGGTAAGTCTCAATTTGGTGGACAGCGTTTTGGTGAAATGGAAGTGTGGGCTGTGGAAGCTTATGGAGCTGCCCATGTATTGTCCGAGCTATTAACCGTCAAATCAGATGACCTCAAGGGCCGTATGGAAGTTTATAAATCCATTATTAAGGGCATGGAAGTTTTTGGATCGGATGTTCCTGAATCATTCAACGTGTTAGTCAAGGAATTGCAGACACTGTGTTTGAACATCGAATACATCCAAGATGCTCAGGACGAGATTGGAGAATTACCTTCCAATCCTGAGGCCTTATTACCCACTTACGCGTAGTTATTTATGGAGAGGAAAATGGAAAGCAGGAAGTTAGATTACGGATTCCAAGGGGCAGGGTATGAGGGAATGCACCCCATGCTTTCTTTGGTAAATCGTTTAAATACCTCTACGCAGTTTGATCAGATTCGTATCAAAATTGCCAGTCCTGAAGAAATTCGTTCATGGTCTTTTGGGGAAGTCAAAAAACCTGAAACCATCAATTATCGGACATTTAAACCTGAAAAAGATGGGCTTTTTTGTGCCCGTATTTTTGGTCCTATTAAGGACTATGAGTGTCTTTGTGGCAAGTACAAGCGGATGAAATACCGCGGTGTGGTGTGTGAACGTTGTGGGGTAGAAGTGACCTTGACCCGGGTGCGACGCGAACGCATGGGGCATATTGAACTGGCCTGTCCGGTGGCCCACATTTGGTTTGCGCGCTCTTTGCCTAGTCGTATTGGAACTTTGCTAGACCTCAATACCAAGGCGATGGATCGCATTCTCTATTTTGAAGGGTATGTGGTTTTGGACCCGGGTATGACGGCGCTGCATTATGGAAAAGTCCTTGGTGAAGACGAATACATGAAGGCGTGCCAAGAGTACGGCCAGGGAAATTTCGTTGTAGGATCAGGCGCTCAAGCCCTTAAAGAGATGTTAATAGCTTTGGACCTGGCAGAGCTTCGTCATCAGTTACGAGACCAACTGGATGGCGGCGTTTCCGAATTAAAACGGAAAAAAATCATTAAGCGTTTAAAGTTGGTAGAGGCCTTTTTGTCTTCTGGTACGCGCCCAGAGTGGATGATTTTAGATGTGGTTCCTGTGATGCCTCCGGAGTTGCGTCCTTTGGTGCCGTTAGATGGGGGACGTTTTGCAACTTCAGATTTGAATGATTTATATCGTCGTTTGCTGAATAGAAACAACCGTTTGAAACGTTTATTAGAAATGGGAGCCCCTGAAATTATTGTGCGCAACGAAAAGCGCATGTTACAAGAGATGGTGGATGCTTTTTTTGACAATGGTCGCCGAGGACGTCCTATTTTGGGCAGCAACAAGAGACCCCTTAAGTCCATGTCTGACATGTTGCGCGGAAAGCAGGGGCGTTTCCGTTTAAACTTATTGGGAAAGCGCGTAGATTACTCAGGACGTTCGGTGATTGTGGTGGGGCCAGAATTGAAGCTTCATCAGTGTGGTTTACCCAAAAAGATGGCCTTAGAGTTATTTAAACCTTATGTTTATGCGCGGCTAGAGCGTTACGGTTTGGCCAGTACCATTAAAATGGCCAAGCGCATGGTGGAGCAAGAAAAGCCAGAAGTATGGGGTATTTTAGAAGAAGTGATTAAAGAAAGGACCGTGCTTTTAAACCGTGCACCTACTTTACACCGTCTGAGTATTCAGGCTTTCGAGCCTATATTGGTGGAAGGCAAAGCCATACAGCTGCATCCTTTGGTTTGTGCGTCTTATAACGCGGACTTTGACGGAGACCAGATGGCGGTTCACGTGCCGCTGTCCTTAGAAGCTCAGATTGAATCTAGGGTTTTGATGATGTCAACCAACAATATTCTCAGCCCTGCCAGCGGAGAACCTGTTATTGTTCCCTCCAAGGACATGGTTTTGGGATTATATCATCTGACTTTGTGCCGAGAAGGCTCTAAGGGAGAAGGGCGTTCTTTTGCAACTTTTGAAGAAGCGTTGGTGGCTTTAGAAACAGAGCAAATTTCTTTGAATACCCGAATTTTTGTGCGTATGACAAATAAGGAATTTGGTCATAATCTTGAAGAAGAGGGATATCAGCGTGTTGAAACCACTATTGGGCGTCTTATTTTCTGGGAAGCAGTGCCTAAAATAGATGGTATAACTTTTGACCTGGCAAATTGTAAATTAAAATCAAAAGATGTCGGGAAAATTGTAGGGTTGGTCCATCGTTTGGGGGGGGCTTGCGCTACGACCTTATTTTTGGATCGTTTGGTTCAATTGGGCTTTAAGTATGCCACTGTGGGGGGAATTTCTATTGGAAAAGACGATCTTTTAGTGCCGGAACAAAAACAAGCTTTGATTAAAGAAACAACTGCCCAAGTGATTGAATATCACCAACAATTTTTAGATGGGTTGATTACTGTGGGTGAGCGTTATAACCGTGTCACTGATGCCTGGACCAAGTGTACCGAACAGGTTACAGAATTGATGGAAGCTAATTTGTCCAAAGAAGTTCCTGGAAAGCCTTTGAATTCGTTGTACATGATGTTTGATTCCGGAGCCCGAGGTTCGGTGGCCCAGATGAGGCAGCTGTCAGGTATGAGAGGTTTGATCACGCGTCACGATGGAAGTATCGTGGAACATCCTATTACAGCTAACTTTAAAGAAGGTTTGGAACCTGATGAGTACTTTAACTCTATTTACGGTTCTCGTAAGGGTTTGTCGGACACAGCGTTAAAAACGGCCAGTGCAGGATACCTCACCCGACGTCTTGTGGACGTCGCGCAAGACTGTGTGGTACGGATGCATGACTGCGGAACAGATCAGTTTACAACGATGACGGTCGCTGAAGATTCTTCAGGGGTTGAAGCATCATTGCGTGAAAAGATTTTGGGTCGTGTGCTTGCACAAGATCTAACGCTTTCAAACAATCGCGTGATCAAAGCAGGGTCTTTATTGGCAGAAGAACAGGTTTGTGCGATTGAGGATGATGAAATTGCCTCTGTTCCAGTCCGTTCTGTTCTGACTTGTACGACTAAGGATGGGGTCTGTAGTATGTGTTACGGTCTTGATTTGGCCCGAGGACACTTAGTCGTTCCTGGAGAAGCAGTTGGTGTTATTGCCGCGCAGTCTATCGGAGAACCGGGAACGCAGTTGACGTTGAAAACCTTCCATACCGGAGGCGCTTCTTTACACGCTTCTGAAGCGTCTTATTTGGAAGCTCGACATGATGGTGTGCTTGATTTTCGTCATGAAAACGTGGTGGAAAATCGCCATGGGCACCTTATTGTTTTGGGACGTTCTATGGAAATTGTGGTCCTTGATAAAGAAGGAAAAGAACTGATGGTTTCTAGGATTCCTCATGGTTCTAGTATATTGGTGCGTAAAGGAGAGACCGTTGCAGTAGGACAAAAGCTGGCCGAATGGGATCCTTATACTTTGCCTATCATTGCGGAACAAGAAGGAAAAGTTCAGTATGTAGACTTGATTGAAGGGGTTTCTTTCCAAGAAACTGTGGATGAAGTGACCGGAATTACGCAGCGTACGGTTATAGCTGCGCGTTCTACCCTTAAAGGAGTCGAGTTAAGGCCTACCTTAATAATTGCTCTGGACGCAGATCGCAAAGGAACAGGAGGACGGTATTTCTTGGGTGTAGACTCGGTGATCATGGTTAATAACGGGGAAGAGGTTAAGCGCGGAGATGTGTTAGCTCGTTTAGCCAAAGAAGCCTTTAAGTCTAAAGACATCGTGGGTGGTTTACCCCGCATTGTTGAGCTCTTTGAAGCACGACGCCCTAAGGATCCGTCTGTGATGAGTCCTTTTGATGGGGTGATTGAGTTTGGAAAAGATTACAAGTCGCGGCGGCGTTTTTCGGTTATTCCTCATGATCCTAACGAAAAGCCCGTAGAATACACCATATCTAAAGACCGGCACGTCTTAGTGCAAGAAGGAGATGTAGTTCGTAAAGGAGACTTTTTGGTAGATGGAAATATCGTGCCTCACGATATCTTGGTGATTTTAGGTTTTGAAGCGTTGTCTAAATACTTTGTCACTTCCGTACAAGACTTGTATCGTTTACAAGGTGTGCCTATTAACGCTAAACACGTAGAAGTGATCTTGAAACAGATGATGCAACGGGTGGAAGTTGTTGATCCTGGGCACACACTTTTCTTGATCGGGGATCACGTCACCGTAGAAGAATTGGAAGCTGCAAATGCAGAGATACGTCATGCCGGTAAAAAACCAGCTATTGGTGTCCGTATCTTGCAAGGGATTACAAAAGTGTCCTTGCAAACAGATTCCTTTATTTCCGCTGCTTCATTCCAGGAAACCACACGAGCTTTGATTGATGCAGCAGTGTATGGGAAAGTGGATAAATTGAAAGGTTTGAAAGAAAACGTGATTGTAGGGCGTTTGATTCCGGCGGGAACGGGCTTTATCAAACGTATTTTACGCCAGGAAGCGCGCCAACAAGATCAAAATCTGTTAGAAGCTTCTAGGGAAAAAAGTCTTTCGGAAGCACAGTAACGCAAACAAAAAATATCCGATGGGTCTTAAAAGGCAAAAGAACGGGGTGGAAGGAATAAATGAAGATATATCACAGCGAGTTTTTACACATTCTCAGTGAAAGGGGCTTCTTAAACCAGCTGACCCACCCCCAGGAATTGGATCATGCCTGTGAAAAATCAGGTGTGGTGGGGTACTGTGGTTTTGATGCCACTGCCTTAAGCTTGCACGTGGGAAACTTAGTGCAATTGATGGTTCTGAAATGGATGAAGGAATTGGGGCATCGTCCTATTGCGTTGTTGGGGGGGGCGACCAGTCAGATTGGTGATCCTACTTTTCGTAGCGATAGTCGCGTTCTTCTTTCACCTCAGAAAGTTCAAGAAAATATAGCGGGCATCGCCCAGAATATCTCTGCGGTGGTGGGAGAGGTAGATGTTGTAAACAATCACGATTGGTTTTCTGATATCCGCTATTTGGATTTCCTGCGAACAGTAGGGGTACATTTTTCGGTCAATCGTATGATCGCCTTTGAGCATATGGCGCAACGTCTTGAAAAAGAAGAACCTCTAAGCTTTATTGAATTTAACTATCTGCTGGTGCAATCTTACGATTTTATGGAACTGTATCAGAGGTATGGTTGTAAGGTGCAGTTTGGGGGTTCGGATCAATGGGGAAATATTGTTTCAGGGGTAGATCTGGTCCGCCGGGCCTTACGTCAGCAAGTTTATGCTTTTACAACACCTTTGGTCACCACTGCTGGGGGACAAAAAATGGGAAAAACGGCTCAGGGAGCTGTTTGGTTGAATGCAGACTTGTGTCAGCCTTATCAATTTTGGCAATTTTGGAGGAGCATCGATGATGGGGATGTGGGCCAATTCTTGCGCCTGTTTACGATGTTACCCTTACAAGAAGTGGCCAAATTAGAAGCCTTGCAAGGGGCAGAATTGAATGAAGCTAAGGTTATTTTGGCTAATGAAGTTACAAAAATAGTCCATGGACCGGAGGTTTGTGAGGCTATTCAAAAAACTGTCTTAAATTTAACCAGCGGTAACTGGAACGAAGAAGACCTAAAGTTACCTACATTTTCTGTGACTTCCCAAGAGCTTGCGAACGGCTTTTCGATCCTGGATGCGCTAGAAAGAGCTCAACTGGTTGCTTCGCGATCTGAAGGAAAGCGTAAGGTTAAAGAAGGAGCTGTTGTATTGGCAGGGACTAAGGCTGTTGATGCTTTTGATCTTTTGAAAAAAGAAGACTTTTGTGAAGGCAGATTATTGCTATGCCTAGGAAGTAAGCATAAGGTCGTTCTTTTACTTCAGTAGAAAATTCTAAAAGAAATATTATTTTGAAGGTATGACCTTTAAAGTCACATACTGCCAGCAGGTCCAAACCCAATGCAGTACATCAGCACACAGCAGAAACAGTCGTCCTTTAAAGCGCACCCAGGACCAATAGCCCCCTTGATGACGTTTTAGATAACGCTGGTCTGTTGTTTCAATTTCTGAATCTCCATAAGTTTGACGAACCAAGCGAGGTTCAACGCCCGTAAAGTGTAACATCCTTCCATTTTGACCCTGTAATTCCCAAAAACGTAGATAATAGACGTCCCAAGGAACTTGCATGGGAAAAGCTTTTTGAACCAAAGATCGGGCTGCAGCGCGATTGACTAGGTAAGCACCGGCACCAAACGCTTGTTTTTGGTACAAACATAATGTATGATTCCCCAAGGATGCAATGGGCAATGGGGCTGCAGGTTTTTTTACACTGAGTTCAAAACTGCACAGATCCCATAAGGTTTTCTGCTGGGTCAAAAGGAATAAAATCTTTTGAAAAAGGGCTGGAGAAAAAGAGATATCATCTTCACAAATCAGACCAAATTCGTAAGAAGAATCTAAAAAAGCTTTTAAAGCTTTCACATGACTGATGTAACACCCGATTTCTCCTTTCCCTGGATGTCTACCTTTTAATAAATGAACGTATCCTTGGATATTGACGTAGTGTGGGTTTTGTATGACTTCGGGCTGTGCCGTTCCATCTATGGCGCAAATTCGAAAAAATGGGAGGTTCAGCTGCGTTAAAAGACCAGACATAGCCTTCATTCGGCCTGTAGAACGATCAAGATTGATGACGTAACATCCTATTCCGCGGCATTTAGAATCTGAAACGGCAGAAATAGTTTCTGAAGAAGTATCCCAATCATTACCTGGCAATATTTTGCCAAAATACCAAAAAGGCCCTGTTAAAACTCCTAAAAAAACTGCGGCTGTATAAAAACCTTTTTTCATAAAAAAATGTTATCTTTTTTTTATTATGAAAGTGCTTTTCTTGGCTTGTCAAGGGAAGAATTTTGGATCTATTGGAAGAAATCTACAATATTTAATTAAAATTCAGATTTGAATTTGATTCTATTTTGCTTATTTTTTTTCAGATGTCAAATAAACCCACCAAGTCCAACAGTAATGCAAGATATTGGTAGACAAGGTGAAGAGCCTACCCTTCAAACGGATCCAAGACCAATAGGTGGCTTGCTTATCTGTTTTATAACGTTGGTCACTGTTTTCAATTTCAGAGTCTCCGTAAGTTTGATGGACCAGGCGTGGTTCAATTCCGGTAAAACGCAACATGCGTTCATTTTGTCCCTTAAATTCCCAAAAACGTAGGTAATACAAATCCCATGGTAACTTCATAGGAAATGCTTTGTGCACCAGAGAGTGGGCCGCAGCGCGGTTGACGAGGTAGGCCCCGGCACACCAAGTTTGGATGCGGTAAAAGCACAATTCGTAGCTGCCCAAGGACGTTATTTTTAAAGGTCCTCCTTTTTGCTGACGGTTGAGTTGTAGGCTGCATACGTCCCACAGCTCTTTTTTTTGGGTAAGCCCAGGAAGGATGCCTTGCAGGACTTCTGGATCAAAAGAAACATCATCTTCAAAAATAAAACCAAATTCATAAGAAGACTCTAAAAAAGTTTTTAAAGCTTTGACGTGACTCAGGTAACAGGCCGCTTCTCCGCTGCCAGGTCTTTTTCCTTTCAGAAGGTGAGCATAAGTATGAAGATCCACCAACTGAGGATCTTGGAGAATTTCTGGATTTTTTTTCCCATCTACAGCGATAACCCGGTGAACTGGTAAGTTGAGTTGCGCTAAAAGGATTGAGATCGCTTTTATCCTGCCTGGTGAGCGATCTAAATTAATGACGTAACAGCCTATACTGTTTGTCGTATAGGGTTTATTTTTAAAGCAAAAGGATTGTTTGGGAAGAATGTACCCTCTTTGAAAAAGGCCTACCCCTAAGCTCCCCAAGAGTCCTATCAAGAAAACAAAGGTTTTCTTTATCACAATAAATTTTCCCATAAGGTTTCTTTTGAAGGCAGTATAAGGGAAGTGTTTTATGTGTCAAGGTTTAGTGAAAGAAGTCAAAGTTACCGGGTACCAAGATAGATCCAGATATAAATCCAGTACACCCAAAAACATTGCCAAATATTGGTAGCCCAATCAAATAAGCGTCCTTTGATATAGGTCCAGGATCCATAGGGGGCTTGGGTATGGGTTTTGTGACGAGAGTCACTGTTTTCAATTTCTGAATCTCCGTAGGTTTGTCGAACCAAAGAAGGTTCAATGCCGGTAAAGCGTAACATACGTTCGTTTTGCCCCTTAAATTCCCAAAAGCGTAAGTAATACAGATCCCAAGGCATTTTCATGGGAAAGGCTTTCTGAACCAGAGATTGGGCCGCAGCGCGGTTGACCAGGTAGGCTCCGGCGCACCAAAAAGGTCTGCGATAAAGGCATAAAGCATATTCGTGTAAAGGAGCAATCTTTAAATCCCATCCAGGGTGATACGCCAACAACTGTAGGCTACAAATATCCCAGAGTTCTTTTTTGTCCACCAGCAGAGGTAAAAGTTTTTGAAGCTCAGAAGGCGAAAAAGACACATCATCTTCAAAAATGAAACCAAATTCATAAGAAGATTCTAAAAAAGTTTCTAAAGCTTTGACATGACTGAGGTAACAGGCTGCCTCTCCACTGCCCGGAATGTTTCCTTTTAAAAGATCAGCGTATCCTTCTAAATTGATTAGTTTAGAATCCTGAAGGATTTCTGGATGCTGTTTTCCATCAATCGCTGCAATGCGGTGAAAGGGTAAGTGCAATTGCGTAAGGAGCACAGACATGGCATTCATACGCCCTGTTGACCGGTCCAAGTTGATGATGTAACACCCAATACTTCCAGCTTCGTAAGTTTTTTCCTGCAGGACTATGGATTGTTTGGGCAAAACATAGCCTAAGCGAACAGAAACTGGTGCCAAAATGCTTAGGATAGCTAGAAGTAGGTAAAATCTTTTTTTCACAGGTAAAGGCTTTTTAGGGAGTATGAAAAAAGCTTTTTTATTCTGTCAAGAGGTCTACCTGAGATTCAAGGATTTTCTTTGGACAGTTCTTTGGAAAAAGCGTGTAAAACCACATCGATTTCTGCAATCTTTCCAAAAGGGCGGGGAGATTTTCGCAGAACATTTTGAAGGAATTGGGCTTTTTGCAGAGGTGTAAAATTCTGATAAAGAGCTTGAGTTTGGGGGTGATTGAAAATTTTTTTTTCAACCATGCTGACCCACTGGGATGATGCTAAAGGCATTTTAGAAGGGGTCATAGGTGCAGAAGTTGCAAAAGCAAGATGATACGCAGGCTGAGGCAAGAGAAAGCACCGGAATATTTTGATTATGTAACGAAAAGCAGCCATCATTTTTTGATTTAAAGTCGTGTTCCTAGATTAGACTGTTTTGATGAATAGGGGATTTAAACAGGTCATTTAAAAAAACTCCATATTTAATGGGCGCAAACCTCGTCGATCTTTCAAGAGCAACCATTTAAAAGAAATTTATATACGTTCTGAATTTTTTAAAATACGTGCTAATATAGATTAGAAAAAAATAATGTATTTCTAAGAAAATTTTATGATTCAAAAAGATTGGCTTTTCAACCAAGCTTGCGAAAAAGATGTGGCTTTTTTGGTGCAACAGTACGGCGTCAGTGACTTGGTGGCACGTTTGGCAGTGATGCGGGTTCCGTTGCAAGAAGCAGATTCTTTGTTTTCTCCTTTGTTAAAGAGTCATTTACCAGACCCTTGTGGACTACCAGACCTCGATTTAGCCTTGGAACATCTTTATGACGTTTTTCGTCATAAAAGACCTTTGGGTATTTGGGGGGATTACGATGTGGATGGAGCCTGTGCCAGTGCGTTGTTGGTCCAATATTGCCGTCAGATAGGCCATCCTTTTATTGTTTATATTCCAGATCGCTTTGAAGAAGGATACGGGCCTAGCATAAAAGGGATGAAAGAGCTTTTAAAAAAAGGGGTTCAGGACGTGGTCATCGTGGACTGTGGCAGTACAGCGTTAGAGGTCCTGAAACAGACAGCATCAGAGGGGATAGCCGTCACCGTGATTGATCATCATAAAACAGAGCTGGAGTACCCCATCTGCCGGGCTTTTCTTAACCCTCAACGATGGGATTTTAAGGGGCCCGAGTCTTTAAAGACTCTTTGTGCGGGGGCGCTGACTTTTTTATTTTTGGTGGGAGTGAATCGTTTTTTAAGAGAAAAAGGTTTTTTCAAGACCATCAAAGAACCCGATCTTTTCCCGTTTTTAGATTTAGTGGCCTTGAGTACGGTGTGTGATGTGATGCCTTTGCGGGGTTTGAATCGGGCTTTTGTAGCTCAAGGGTTAAAAGTGTTGGGCAAACGCCAGAATGTGGGACTGACGCGGTTGATGGATGTGGTAGGTATTCAGGAATCTCCGAACGTGACCCATCTGGGGTATATGATTGGCCCCCGCATTAATGCAGGGGGACGTATTGGCGATTCTTCTTTGGGCGTGCGTTTATTGTCTTGTCAAGACGAACTGGCGGCTTTAGAAATGGCTCAAGAACTACAGGTTTTAAATCAACAACGCCAAAAAATTGAAAAAGAAACAATTGCACAGGCTGTGGTCCAAGCTATGGGGCAAGAAGATCATCCCTTTTTGTTTCTGTGGGATCCCTATTGGCATGAGGGTGTTTTGGGTATTGTGGCAGGACGTTTAAAAGCTCTTTTTCATAAACCAACTTTTGTTCTGTCAGGTAAAGCGGGCCTTCTTAAAGGTTCTGCCCGGTCTATCCCTGGGATTGATATTGGTCAAATGATCCATCAAGGATGCGTCAAAGGCCTTTTGAAATCCGGGGGAGGCCATGCGATGGCAGGAGGGTTGATGCTTGATTTGGAAAAATTAGAGCTTTTTAAGGATTTTTTACGTCAAGCGCTACAAAGTGTCAGTTCCTTACCCAAACCTTTTGTCGGTATTGATATGGTGGCTTCTTTGCAACAGTTTAAAGATCCTGCTTTTGCCCAAGATCTTTGTACTTTAGAGCCCTTTGGGACGGACTATCCTGCGCCTCGATTTTTGATCAAGGGGGTGAGTATTCTAAAAACACTTTCTTTTGGGCAACACCATCTGCGCCTGGATTTGATTCAAGGAGCCTTCACCTATCCAGTCCTTTTTTTCTCTGCCACACACCACCCTAAAGGGAAGGCGCTTTTAAACGATTCGCCTGCACTTTTAGATGTCGTGGTCAGCGCTCAGGTGAGTACTAAATGGGGTAAGCAAACGGTAAACTTATTTATGGAAGACTATAAGTTGTATTGATTTTTTTTTATCTATCGTATTACAATTAAAGAAAACTGATAGTAAAAGAGATCTTCGAAGTCAATGTTTTTCAGCTTAAACAATTTTTAGAGCAGGGTGATGCCATATTAGTCGATGTGCGGGAACCTTTCGAGTATGAAAGCATGCACATTCCAGGCTGTCTTTTCATGCCTTTAAGTTCTATTTCTGTTGATCGGTTACCTTTTCCCAGGTCCAAGATTATTTTTTATTGCCAGTCTGGTAAAAGAAGTGCGGTGGCGTGTCATCACATTCTTCAGCAAAATCCTGACCTCAGTGTGTATAACCTGACAGGAGGCATTCAAGCTTGGCAGAGTCAAGGGTTTGAGGTGTTGGGAAAAAAATCTTTTTTCATCCCTTTAGATCGTCAGACGCAGATAGCTGCAGGAGTTTTAAATTTTTTAGGATGCGCGTTAGGTTATTTAGTCAGTCCTTATTTTTATGGATTATCTTTTTTTGTAGCCTGTGGCTTGATGTTTGCAGGAATCACGGGATGGTGTGGAATGGCGCGGGTGTTAGCGAAAGCGCCATGGAATTCTTCTAAAGTGATATAAAACTCATCAACTGGGATCATTGTGGAAATTAAGAGTTTTTTTGATACAAGAACAGCAACTCTGACATATGTGCTTTATGAAAGTGCTTCAGGGGAAGCGGTGATCATTGATCCTGTTTTGGGGTATGATCAGAGCTCAGGGATGACAGATGTACAGGCAGCAGATGAGGTTATTACTTTTATCAAAGAGCGTCACTTATTGGTGCGTTGGATTTTAGAAACCCATGTGCACGCCGATCATTTGACGGCAGCTTGTTATTTAAAAAAGCATTTAGGTGGGAAAATTGCCATTGGTGCTCAAATTCAAAAAGTTTTAAATTTTTGGGTACCTTTTTTTAATAGCGTAAAAGACACGCCTTTGGATGGATCACAGTTTGATGTGTTATTGCATCATCACCAGACTCTTGTTGTAGGGGGTTGTGTGATTCAGGTTCTACATACTCCAGGGCATACGCCGGTTTGCTGCAGTTTTTTTGTCCACGATGCGATTTTTGTAGGGGATACTTTGTTTATGCCTGATGTAGGGACAGCACGGACTGATTTTCCAGGAGGAAACGCTGGGATTTTATACGATTCTATTCAAAAGCTTTTTCAGTTACCTGATGACATCAAAGTATATGTAGGACACGACTATCCTCCACAAGGCCGAGAGGTTCGTTGGGTGAGCTCGTTAAGGCAACAGAAAGAAAGCAATATTTTAGCTTCTGAAAATATCTCACGTAAAGAATTTATTCAAAAACGCCAAGAACGAGATCTTCATAAGCCTGTACCCCAGCTTTTATTGCCGGCCCTGCAGGTCAATTTACGGGCCGGAAGTTTTGGTCTGCCAGAAGAGAATGGTTTTCAGTACATTAAGATTCCTGTGAATGGTTTAGGCCGACTTTAAGCTTTCCGTATTCGCAGGGTTGCTCTAGGGTGTAACTGCCATACCAGATTATGTGTGCTCATAACAAAGACAAAGTTTTTACCAAATTTTTCTTTGTCCACGCACAACACTGCGCGTTTGATACTTTTGAGGAGACTTGTCTCTCTTTTGCTTTTTAACAGTGTGTTCAAAGAGCTCTTTATTTTTTAAAGCAATCGCGTGATCTATCATAAAGTAGTCTAGTTGAGCTCACCATTCCTTTAGACTAGGGGTTCCTTCTTCCGGGATATAGCAAAAATCTGGATGGATGCAGACTTTATCCGAGTACGGATTCAGTCCCAATTTTAACGCATTACCGGCTTGGGGCACAAAGGGGCCAAAAGTTTTATTCCAGGGTAGCTTACTGCGGGCATGAAATTCTCCGTTCCATTCTAAAAGAGTTAAGGCATGTAAAGGAGGAATAAAAAAGCGACTATCGTTTTTATCGACGGGTAATCCATAGCCGATATTAAGATGTGTGTAAAACCAAGGGCCTCCCCCATAACCCACTGCTATGAGAGACTGAAAAAAACCTACCCCAAAAGAAAGGCTTTTTCCGTAATTTTCTTTCCCTTGGTTAGTAGAATCGATCTTGACTTTTTCTGTAGTACAGTTATTTTTTGTGATACCATTTGAAAAACGGATTAGAAGTAGTTGATTTTTTTCTTCAGCTTCCTTTTCATGCTGGCAGATTTTTAGAAAAATCTCTTTTTTTGTATGTCAAGTTTCTTCTTTATCCAAGCCCCAAGCCCAGTTTTTTATTTTTTCTACAACACTTAAACGTTTAGGATTTTGAATTTTTTTGACGTCTTCCGGGGAAGGGCAACTTTCTTGCCAAGTCTGGGCAGGAGTCTGATGATGCCGGTCTTTTTCTGCAATATAATCTTGAATGATACCAAATTGATATAAAAATCCCCGATTTAAATTTGTATAAAAAGATAAAGAATCTTTTTCAGTATTTTCAGAGTGGGAATAATAACCTTCTACCAAACTGTTTGCAATATAGCCGTTATGTGGATCTTGAAACACTTCAGAAAAACGATCCTTAAAATAGAACTCTAGAGACTTTTCTTTCCAGGGCTCTTGTCCGTAGGGGCCTTCGTGCTGTAAAGAATCCAACGCCATCAATTGATATTGGCCCAGGGGCATATATTTTACGGAATACTCTTTGTATTCATTCTTCAAAATCGTGTTGAGTTCTTGAGTAGAACTTGGGGCGTTAGGACATAGAATTTGGGTATAGATTTTTTCTAAGTTATCATCGGAACTGGGGCAGACATGGTCATTTTTGTAGACGACGTGCTGTGCATTTGTGAAAGAAGAGACGAAATAACATAAAATTAGAAATAATTTGTTTAACATTTCAAATCAATAAAATGACGCAATGATAATTTAAATTAAAATCAAAATAAAAGTCAACAAATTTTTATTGACATTAAAATTGTTGAATGTTTAAAAAATAAAAAACTTATATTATGATTATGTTTAAAATACTTTTTTCTTTGATATTATTTTATAATATCAGCCGAGCTTCAGATTTTAAAAAAAATTATGGCAAGAGGATTGGGATTTTATCTGTTTTCCCAAAAAAAGGAGGTTTGTTTTTTCAGGAAAGGGCTCTATTAGTTCAAGGGGCTAGACGGCAATCCATTTTTCCTGAAAAAGGATTGTGTTTTTATGATGATGTTAATAAGACTGTAGGTCAATTTATTGCCAAAGTTTTCAAAGCTCAGAACACAACAGACTGTCAATTTATACCTGTGACTTTTTCAGATCCCCAAACGCATTTGTCTGGATCTATGATAGAGGGTATCTGGGGCGTAGAAGTCAATAGTGTTCATGTCGGTGGAGTGGAAGAGTTCTTTAGAAAACAAGGATTAGATAGTCTGATTGTGATTGCACCTGTCACTTATTACGTACTCCCCATTCAAGCAGAGGGCAGTGGAATGAACTTTACTTTTTGTGACGGAAAAATCTTTTTTTCTGCTTGTTACACAGTGATGATTTTTGTAAAAACAAAAAATGGCTGTCAAAAAATTTATGGGTCTATAAAGCAAGTTTATATAGCTTCAAACAAAGGTAGTATCCTGGAAAAAAAATTTAAAAAATATCATCAAAAGCACTTTGATACTTACAATACTTTAATGCAGAAGAATTTTTTACCTTATCTTGGTCATCAAGTTATGAATTTGTTAGAACATCTGTTAGACAAAAAAGAACCGAACCATCTTTTTCCCAAACCTTATGCGCCTTGGCACTATTGGTTGCCTCATTAAAGGAGACGTTTGCAGAAGATTATGTTTGACCCAATGCAAGATTTAAAGTCCTGGAGTCTGGAGAAACTGATAGAATTTGGCATCCAAAAGCGAGGACCTTTTCGAAAGAAAATTTATGAACATATAGTTAGTACGCTGCGTTCCCGATACAGATTATCTGAAATAGAAAAATTGATTTTACTGCAAGCATGGATTGGTCTTGATTTTGAACAAACCTTTATGTTACTGAAGAAGATGAAGGGCTGCGATCCTAAAACCATGTATGTGTTGTATATGGGGATAGGAAATTTCCTTTTGTTTGAAAAAAAGAAAGAGGCCTTTCAATATTTTGAAAAAGCCGTGGATGTAGCGTTTACTTATCGCCTTAAGCGTTCTTTACGTCGTCTAGCAGAATGGAAGTGGGGTATCTGCCACAGGGCTTTATGATTTGACTTGATAAGATTGCAGTGCCAAAGGCACAGACAGAAAAAATAAGTAAATGCTGAAATAAATGTATCGGGGAGTTCCAGCCAAGGAAAAAACAAACAAAATAGCCATTAAGCTTAGTCCCGTGCGATTTAAATAGCGTACGGAAAAAGAAAAATGTCTGGAAAAGGCAAACCACACCTGAAAAGGGAACAACAAAGAGTAAGAAAAAATCCTACCCCAGCGTCCCAAAATCAACTTCAGGTAGGGACCATTGACTGTGCCTTGAAAAAAGACCCAAAAGCGATGCGCCAAATAACTGAAAGGATAAAAGATCACAGCTTTTTGCCAGGTTTTTTGTAAAATGGTGCGCTCTTCATCGCTGTAGGTTGCTCTTAGCGGAGAATCCGGATACCGGATTAAAGGCTCCCACAAAAAATCATATTTTTTTCGAATAACCTTAAGATCGTGGGTGCGGACTAAAAAGTCTGGCAGTAAAATTTTATGACAACGTACGCTGATGCCTGCTAAATCGTAAATTTTGACGTATTGCCAAAAATGAGTGCGCCCCTCAGCAGGTATAAGTTTCTGGTCAACGTAAAAAAGGCTTGCCCCTATTGAGGCGCTGAAAAGAACTGCCTTCAAAAATTTCAAAACCTGTCGGTCACGAGGCCATTGTAGTCGACAAAACCAAAAACACATGAAGGGTGCCACAAACTGTGCTTGATATTTCACTGACGTTGCATAAAAAAGTAATCCAAAGAAAAGGATACTTCCTGGAAATGAAAAACGCTTTTGATTTTCATCTTTGAAGCACAAAATCATGGCTAATAGCCCATATCCAAACGTGAAGATAACGTCTTTCCATATAAAGCCTGCATATGTCATGATCCAAGGTGTGTAAGGCATTAAAACGGTGATCCAAAATAGTTTATTTGTTCTGACTAGATGAAACGCTAGCAGATAAACACCGCTCCACAGCAGAGCCATATTGATTAAAAACATCAAGGCAGGGCCGGGGTAAACTGTATCCAAAACTCCCCAAACCCAAGAAAGAGTAGGGGGGATTGAATCTTTATATATTCCTGATTGAGCTGAGGCATAAGTCGACATGGAATCTTCAGACATGAATCCGGGATAAAAAATAAGAATATACAGGAATACCAAAATAATAAAAATATATTGTTTTTGAATTTTATGAATCAGGGCCATTCTAAATGGGATTTTCTTTTGCAGATTGAGTCAATTTTTAGCATAAAAATAAGATTTTTAAAAGTTTGGTTGTTCTAAGAATCTGACTTGATATAATGAAGAATCAATTGTTGTTGGAAAAGAGATTGAAGACTGTCACTTTATCTGCTGGACGCCTGCTTTCTTTTCAAAAGAAGGTAGGGTATTGCTTTAAAAATCAACAGTTTTTGCACCAGGCGCTTTGGCATTCAAGCAGCGGAGGTAAAGATTTTGAACGTCTAGAGTTTCTAGGAGACCGCGTTTTGGGGGCTGTAATGAGCTTTTGGCTTTATGGGCTTTACCCTAAGGCTTGTGAAGGGGAGTTAACAAAACGTTTGGCTTTTTTGGTCAGCCGTGGTAGGGTTTACGAGGTGGGGCGGTCCTTGCATTTGGAATCTTTCCTTTATACAGAAAAAAAACAAGAAAGTGCTCGTATGACAATTGTTTCTAATGCCTGTGAAGCTTTGATTGGTGCTATTTATTTAGACTGTCTGGATTGGAAAATTTTGGCAGACGTTATTAAGGAGTGGTGGAAACCTTTTATGAATCTGGACAGCCAAACTCCGGTGGACAGTAAATCTGCGCTTCAAGAACTTTTACAAAAAAATAAACGTCCTTTGCCTTGTTATGATATTGAATCTGTTTCAGGTCCCAGTCATAGTCCAATTTTTACCATTAAAGTCGTGCTAGACGGTGGGGCAGAATTTTTAGCGCAAGCTGGTTCTAAGCAAGAAGCTCAACAACAAGCAGCTAAGTTGGCGTTAGATTTTTTACAAGATAAGGAGAAATAATGAATTTTTGTTCTATGGTGGCTATCCTAGGGGCACCTAATGCAGGAAAATCAACCTTTGTTAATTATGTTACGGGACAAAAAGTAGCTATTGTATGCGATAAACCCAATACCACCCGTAATTCTATTTATGGGATTGCGTGCCAAGAGGATTACCAAATCATTTTTGTGGATACACCAGGATTAATTTTATCACCCGATGGGCTTTTGCAAAAAACCATGAGTCGTATTGCCTGGAAATCTTCAAAACAAGCAGACGTTTGTTTGATTATGATTGATTGTAAAAAACCTGATTTTGCCGTGACAGATTTATTGGTTAAAGAATGTTTGCAGCGGCAAAAACCTTTGTTGATGGTCATGAATAAAATGGATTTACTTCCCAAAGATCAGATTTTACCCCTCATTGGGAGGTATGCAGAATTACAAGATCAGATTGTGGGCTATTTTCCTGTCTCTTGTAAGACTGGAAAAGGGATTGATGTGGTGATGGATCAAGTGAAGAAGTTGACGCCGCAAGGGCCTTGGCTGTTTCCCAAAGAAGAGGTAACGCAAGTTCCTTGGGCTTTTTCCATGGCAGAAATAACTCGGGAAAAAGTTTTTAACAGCGTACATCAAGAAATTCCCTATGGAACGCATGTAGAAACCGAAGATTTTCAATGGTCTGCAGGATCCAAAAAAAACTTGGCAATTTGGCAGGCTATTTTTGTTCAAAAAGAGGGGCATCGTAGGTTGGTGTTAGGGCACCACGGAAGGCGCATTAAGCATATTGGAAGTTTAGCCAGGATGGATATGGAAGATTTTAATCAATGCCCCGTATATCTGACTTTGTTTGTCAAAGTGGATCCGGCTTGGTCTGGAAAATATAATTTTGAATAGAAAACGCAAAGAGATTTTTTAAAAAACAAGAGCACAGAGCGCAGAATTCCGCTCTGTAGGTGGATTGATGCAGACTGTTATTTGTTGTCGCTAAAGTACAATTTGTTATCTGCTGTTTTCTTGTCAGGATCTATTAAAGGCTCTTGGGCGCTGAATTCGCTGTCCTGTTGAGAGTTGGATTCAATTTATTCCTGGGTATGGGCTAATATTGTCTTTTTGGAGGGTATCTTGATATCGGGCAACATCTCTGTAATAGCAGTTAACAATTTATTTTGATAACCAGAAATCTGCCTTGGGTTCCCTTGCCTGAAATATATTTTTCAAATCAATTTTGTCATATAATTTTTCTTTTTTGTAATCAAGCTAATTTCTTGTAAAAAAATTCAAAAGCATTTCATTTTTATCGTTTAAAATAAACAAAAACTTTTATAAAAATGAAAAAAAATATATGTTTGCAAATTGTGCTCGGGTTGATGGCTCTGAAAGAAGGTAAAATCCATGCAGGGCCTCATTCTGGGGGTGCTTTCCATCCTGCCCATAGACACGTTTCTGCGTTTTCTGGGCGGGCCCGGGTGCCACATTCAGTCGTAGCGCCACAGGTCAGAGCTTCCTTGCCTAGAACGGCTGTTCCTATCCCCAGAAATTTACATGCACCCAACAGATCAGGAGGGCAAAGATCACACGGTGTACCTCCTTCTATCCAGAACAGACAGCACTCGGTTATTCCAGGTTCTGTTCCAGTTCGCGGACATGTTTCACATCCTGGTGTAACGCATCACTTGGGGAATCAGGGCTGGGCCAATTCAACAAACCATCCTCAGAGCGACCAGATGCATCATGGTGTGCAAAATTTGCAAGGATTGCCTGGTACTGCCAATTTTTCTGCAGGCGGTATTTCTGATGGTGGACTTGTTGCTCCTTTGGCTGGTGCGCCTATCATGGCAGGAATGGCCGGGTTTTCAGATCCTGTTTCTGTTCCTATGCCTATGCCTATAATGCCTCCGGCTCCTGTGGCGGTAGCCCCCATGATGCCGTCTGTGGCGCAGCCTACACCTATTGTCCCAACACCTGATCCTATAGTTCCGGCTACTTCGGTCATTCCGTCAGAACTTGCAGCTCCTCCTTCTTCAGCGCCATCTACTGCCCCCTCAGACGCCGCGATGATGGGATCTACAGATTTAAGTACGCCCGTTTCACCCCCCTTAATAACAGACTCGGTTCCCCCTTCTGATCCTTCCTTAACATCTACACCTCCTTCTGATCCATCCGTTTCCTTAGCGAATCCTGCTCCTTCAGATACCCCTTCCCCTTCAGATACCCCTTCCCCAGAGTCTGCTTCGGGGACAGCAGGGGAGGCTCCTAAGATGGAAGTTGCTAAGACGGATGTTGTGAAGTCTGTTGTGAAAAAAACAATAAAAAAACCTCCATCGTTGTTATACGTCAAACCTGTCAAAGCCTTTTGTGTCGATGGCAGTGCTATCGGAAATGTGGCCGCAGTTCAAGAAGGTAAGGTCCTTGGGCCCCAAGTTTTGGAAATAGAATACAGCGATACACCGCAAGGTCAGTCGGGTTTTCGTAATTTGGCCTTGGCGTGTTTGAAAAAGACACCTTCATCTAGCCTAAACATCGAACGTTTGAAGGGGGATTTGAGGCGGTTGCATTACCGAAGCAATCCCATCATCAGTCATGCCAATGAAAAGCTGGTCCCTGACGCTGGGACCAGCTCGACATAATCGGTACAATATAACCAGCACGATATAAATTGGTATGACTTGTACAATACAAAACTCCCCCTAAGGCGGGGGAGGGTTGAAAGGTGGGGGAGGTTTAAAAGGAAAGTCTATTTTTGACTTTATTCCTTGATGGTTCGTTTTTTAATCTGCAGATTAGTTGGTAAAGGAATAGTCTTATCAAGCAAGCTACCAACTCTTTTACGGCTAGCAGCAGAATCTAATGTGGCTACCCCATTCCACAGGTTGTATTCATCCTCTCCGATTGTTAATGTTACCTTATCTGTCAATGCGTCAGACGTAAGATAGAGTTCACTCTGAGCGTTACCAACGACAATTTCCCCTTTTCCTTTAGGAAGCATGTTCATAAACCACAAAGCTTGTACAAAAGTACCTGAGTTTTGAGTCGCGTCGTAGCTACCATCTGCGTCGACACTAAAGCCTAAAGTCTGGGAAGTGGTGCCTTCCGCATTTGCAGGGGCTGTGGTTGTGTTAAGATTGGTTAAAGTTGTTGTAGGATCCAAACGGCCATTTTCCAAATCCGCGATCACTGAGCTATAAGATGGATCGTTATTGGTAAAAGAAATATCTTGTGGACAATCGGCAACTACAGCGTTATATAACTTTGAAAGTTCTGTTCTCCATGTACCTGTACTGTCCAGTGTATTTGTGTTGGCGTTGTTTTCTGTAGTGTCCAATACAATATTTCTGAAATAGAAAGAGTATTCATTCGGTGCACTTTTGTTAGTTTGTTTTAATAGGTCGTCTGATCCTAGGGTGCCAGTAGGACTGACGGGGTAATAGACTCCATCAGGAACAGCTATAGGCTGTGGCGTCCCGTAAATCTCTGTGGTGGTTAGTTGATCTGTTGCTACAGCACCCAAAAGAGGTCCAAAAGGAACGCAAAGCTGGGACTTGCCATTTGCGTACTCTAAGCTCGTATGATGTTTTCCGTATTGGGTGTTGTGGTCTATATCACCGCCACTTGTGTCAGGGCCTATAATAGTGACTCTTAGCTCGTCTAGCCCGGTTGGGCCATTGTCTTTAATCAAATTAATGACATCCAATTCAGTGTTAGGATTTGGAAACTGTGTAGCTACGGGATCGTTAGATCCATACCACCGAATGGCAGCGCCCGGATTGCTTTTAATCATCTCATGAGCTACTTTTCCTGGGTTCTCTTCTGCTTCAAAAGTAGAGTCTTCTAGATATTTCAAGTTAACTAAAGCAGTAGACCCTGTTACCGTATTATCAAAAGTAATACCCCTGTAATATGTGTTTCCAATTGAATTAAAGATACTCATGTTTGATTCTGAAATCTTGGCAGTTGTTCCGTTAAGGTAAATAAAATTTCCAGAAGGGGGTAAAGGCCGAGCCACGGGGGTGTGTGGAACTGGAACGGATGGGAGCGTATCGTCGTGAATCTTTTTTGAACTTTTTTCAGATTCTTCTATATTTTTTTCTTGAATTGAAGGCTTAGGTTTAACTGTATTGATAATCCGTTGAACCATTCCAGGTTCTGTGTTTGTTTCTAATGCTTTTGTCTTAGCCAATTCTTCACGGGCATGAATCAAATTCTGTACAATATCTACGTACAGTTTATTTCCCTTTAATAGCTCTGCAATAAGAGGAGATTGTCCAGAAATCTCTATACTTGTTTCTTCTAATACGCCTGGGTTATGCAAGGCAAGAGATTTGATGGTTGTTATCAGGTGATGATATCCTGATTCTTTTCCTACTTCATTCTGCCCATCTGGTCCATCCGAAATTGTGATCATTTGAATAGGGCTGTTTTTTAAATACTTGTCGCGAAAAGTATTAAAAACCTCCGTCTTATGAGGTCCTGGGGAAAGTGTTAGATGGCAGGTTTTTGCTTTTGAATCATGGGATCCTTTGACTGTGGTACCTTCTAACTTGACTGCCTGGACTTGTGAAAAGATGCCTGCAAAAAGTGCTGTGAATAAAAATCTCTTGAAAGTTGTTGTCATGAAACTTCTCAATAAATGCTGTATAACGTCATCTTAGAATTGATATTTTTGATAAACAACGAATTCATTGTTTATTTATTTTTACAAATATTTTCTAAAAAACGTTTTTATTAGATAGAGGACTGAGTGTTTTTTCAGATGAAGTCTGCTATCCTTTGGAAAGAATTTTATTTTTTTATGATTGGTTCACTTTGATTAAAAAAATGCAGTGTCCTTTTGTGATTTTTGTGACCGGTGGGGTCATGTCGGGGTTGGGCAAAGGAGTCACGACGGCCGCATTGGCCAGAACCTTGATCGACCGTGGTTTGAAAATCAGGCTAAAAAAGTTTGATCCCTATTTAAATGTAGATGCGGGCACTTTAAATCCTGGCGAACATGGCGAGACTTTTGTTACAGAAACCGGGGAAGAAACAGACCTGGATCTGGGTCATTATGAACGGTTCACAGACAATATAGACAATTTGTGCGTCACGACCGGTGCGATCTATCAGAGCTTGATTCGGCAGGAAAGGGAAGGGGCTTTTCTGGGTAAGACCATTCAGATTATTCCGCATGTCACGGATGCGATCAAGGGAAAAATTTTACAACCTCAAGATCAGGAATTGCACGGGGTTATTTGTGAAATTGGGGGGACAGTAGGGGACATCGAAGGGTTAGCCTACTTGGAAGCCGCCCGACAGATGCGTTTTGATTTGGGGCCTGAGCGTTGTTTGTTTTTACACTTGTCTTGGGTTCCTTATTTAGAGTCTTCCAAAGAGCTGAAGACCAAGCTGGTGCAGCATTCGGTGGCTAATTTACAACGTCTGGGCATTCAACCTGATATTTTAGTCTGTCGCATTGATCGCGAGTTACCTGAAAGTGCTCGTAAGAAAATGGCCCTGTTTTGCAATGTATTACCCCAGCGCGTCATAGAAGCTCGGGATGTGCAGACGATTTATGAAGTTCCTTTAACCTATCATCGGGCCGGATTAGACCAGCAGGTGTGCGAATATTTTAGGCCTCTTTTAGAAAAAATGACTTTGTCCGCTCGGGTTGATCCTTTGATTTTAAAAGATGAATGTTTTGTACCGTTTGCAGAGGCTTCATCGCCTCAAAAATGCTTGATTGGCCAAGAATCCCAAGTCCCCCTTAAAGAAGAAGGGCGCAGTATTTTTGATGCGCCGGATTTGTCTGTATGGGAAAAAATTTCGTCTATCAGTAAACATCCGTGTCATTACATTTCCATAGCTTTAGTCACTAAATATATGGAGTGTGTGGATGCTAACAAATCCATCTATGAGGCCTTAAACCACGCAGGCATTGCCCATCATGCAAAAGTTCAAGTCACACCCGTCTGCCCAGAGGCTTTAGAAGGCTTATCTTTTGATCAGGTGGTGGCGCAGCTTTCTGATTATCATGGCGTTTTGATTGCGGGCGGTTTTGGTCTGCGAGGGTCGGAAGGGAAGATAGCGGCCATAAAAGCATGCAGGGAACATCAGATTCCGGTGTTTGGGGTCTGTTTTGGGATGCAGTTGATGGTGATTGAAAGTGTACGACATTTGGGCGAGGTGCCTTTGGCCAGTTCTTCAGAATTTGCTTGTAATGACTATGTTGTGGCAGCCCCTGTAGTCGCGATGGTGGAAGAGTGGGAAAAGGAAGGTCAATCTTTCAAGTACCAAGGAAAAAAGTGTTTGGGGGGGACCATGCGCTTGGGGACGTATCCTTGTCTTTTGCAAGAAGGATCTAAAGCCTATAAAATTTATCAACAAAAAGAAATCCAAGAGCGGCACCGACATCGCTATGAGATCAATAATAATTATCTTCCAGCTTTAAAGAAGGCGGGGCTGGTCATTTCTGGGTGTAGTGTGGATGGTCAGTTGGTGGAAATCGTGGAACGTCCTGAACATCCATGGTTTTTAGGGGTACAATTCCATCCCGAGCTTATTTCACGACCTTTTAGAGCCCACCCGTTGTATCATTCTTTTATCACGGCGGCTTTGGGGAAAAAATACAGCCTACCGTTGTAAAATTTCCCTTGTAAAATTTAGCTAGAGGAGTGCTGATGCAAGAAAAAATCTTTAAAGATGTAACTGTAGGTGGAATGTGTTTTTCCAATACTTTACCTTTGAAATTGATCATAGGACCGTGTTTGTTAGAAAGCCGTAGTTTGGCTTTGGAGGTGGCACAGGAAGTAGCGTCCATCTGCCAAGAGTTGGGTGTTTCTTGGGTTTTTAAAGCTTCTTTTGACAAGGCCAATAGAACGTCCTTGGCTGGCAAGCGACAAGGAGTTTCTTTGAATCAGGCTTTAAAAATTTTTGCTGAAATTAAAGAACAGTTTGGATGCCCAGTGGTCACAGATGTTCATGATCCTGCTCAGTGCGCTGAAGTGGCGCAACACGTTGATCTTTTACAAATTCCTGCGTTTTTGTGCCGTCAAACAGATCTGATTACGGCAGCAGCAGCCACGCAAAAGCCTATTATGATCAAAAAAGGACAATTTTTGTCTCCTGCTGAAATGTTGCAAGTCGGGCAAAAAGCCCAATCCTTAGGAGCGGTCGGCGTGATGTTGTGTGAACGGGGTACGACCTTTGGATACCATAAGTTGGTTAATGATATGACAGGGTTGGCAACTATGGCGGGATTTCCAGTTGTTTTTGATGCGACCCATTCTGTTCAGCTGCCAGGTGCTTTGAATGGAAAGAGTTCAGGTGAAAGTTGGTTTGTCGAGTGTTTAGCCCGGGCTGCAACTGCCATAGGTGTGGCAGGTATTTTTATGGAAACACACCCTGATCCGTCCCAAGCTTTTAGTGATGGGCCCAACATGGTTCCTTTAGCTTTTTTAAAGGGATTGGTCAAAACCTTAAAAGAGATTGATCATATGACTAAAAAACTTTCTTACCAAGGTTTTTCCTTGCCTGCTTTTTAAAGAGGACTGGGGTTGCTTACAGGTCTGTTGCTTTAAAGATTATTTATAGAGAAAAAACTTCACGTGTTTCTAATCTTGAATCTGTCATAAGACTTGATTGTTGATCTATGGGTTCGTATGCTAAGGGTAAGGCAGTTCAGAGATATGGATATGGTAGGTTCCTTGGTGGAAAAAAAGAAAAGTTCGTGGTTTGCTGGTGGAGTGGTTTTTTTACTTTTAACGGCCTTTGTGGTGGGTTCAGTCCAGGATCCTTTATCTTTCTTTCACCCCTCCATTATGAAGGTCAGTTCTAGAAGTGTATCCTTAGAAGAGTTCCGGGGATTATTTTTTCAAAAATATGGAATGGTCCGCATGCTGAAGGAATCAGGTTATCAGGTTTCTGATGAAATCCAGTTTGTTTTAAATGAAATTTTGAAGGACTTGGTGGTAGACGCCGAGGTGCGTCAGATGGGGCTTGAAGTCTCGGATCAATTTGCCAAAGAAGCATTGGCAGATAACCCAGCTTTTCAGGGAAGCAACGGCCAGTTTGATGAAAAGAAGTTTCGTGAGCATTTGGTACGAAAAGGGGTTGGTTTTAAAGCTTTTATGGATATGACCAAAAGGACCATCAGTGAAAAACGTTTAAAAGATGCGATTTTGGCCCAAGTCGTGGTACCAGATACCATGAAAGAGCTTCTGATCAAGGGGTGGTTCCAAAAACGTATTGCCTATTACAAGCCTTTTTATTTTGAACGGGAAAAAGTGGTCCCTTTAGATACTGGAAAGCGAGACCTCATTCTAAAGCCTTTGTTTGAAAAAGCTCAGCTCCAGTCCCCCGAAAAAAGAACAGTGTTGGTTTTGGAAGTTCCCCAAAGTGGGAAAGGACTTTCTTCGGAAGATTGGTTGGTGAAAGCAGAAGATGAGCTAGCCCGTCATAAGACTTTAGAAGCGGCTGCTAAAGCTTTATCTTTGGTCTGTCTGCGCAAAGAACTGATTCAAGAGGATATTAAGGAGTTTTCACAAGGCTTTTTAAAGAAAGTTTTTGCTTGCAAACAGACAGATAGCCCTGAGCTCATTCAGGATGATACAGGGAAGACTTTTTTTGTGATGGTAGAAAAGATTGTTCCTAAAAGTCCTATGACGTATGCTCAGGCACTGCCTTTATTAGAAAAGACATATCTTGAACAACAGAAGAAGGAAAGAGCTTTAATTTCTGCAACAAACTACCAAAAGAATAAGGTGAGTTCGTTGGCAAGACGATTAAATGAAGGAAAACCAGTGGATGGATTTGTGTCCTTAGAGCCTTTTTCAATGGAAGAATTGAGTTCTAAAGAGCCCGAAGCATTCAAAGAAGCAGCGATGCGTTTACAAAAGGGAGGCCATACAATCGTCCAGGATTCAAAGGGCTGTTATTTGATTTATTTGGCCCAAGTTGAAGATCCTGCTCCCGAGGCCTTAGCTTCTGAAAAAATCGAAAAATATGCTATTCAAGAGCTTCAGGGACGCTTTTGGCAAGATTATGTGAAGGATCTTTTGAAAAAACATTCGCATACAATTGATCAAGTAGCTTTAGATAAGTTCTTAAAAGAGCTAAGGAGAGGATAAGTGGATAAGCAGGATTCTTTGATTTGGAGGCAAACCATAGAGCAAGCCCTGGCCGATAAAAAAGCGCTGGAGGTGCGCTTTTTAGATGTTCGGGAGGTCTTTCCTTTGGCGGATTATTTTGTGATTGCTCAGGGCAGTTCTTATCGTCATTTGATGACATTGTGCGACACATGCATTGATTTGGCTCGCGCTCACAAGGTGCCTCATACAGTCCAAGGCCGAGATCAAGGGACTTCGTGGATTGCTCTGGATCTTTGCAGTGTCTTTGTGCATCTTTTTTTAGAAGATGTTCGTAAAGAAGTGGGCTTAGAAGAACTGTGGGCGCCTCTTATTTCCCAAAAGCCTCCTCTCTAGTTAATTGTTTCATGTACGCTTACGCGTTTTTGTTGGAATACGACGGGAGAAGCTTTTCAGGTTGGCAACTTCAAAAAGACGCGCTGTCTGTTCAAGAAGTTTTGGGAAGGGCGGCTTTGCAGTTGACAGGGCAGGAAACGTTGTTTCACGGGGCAGGTAGGACAGATGCCGGTGTCCATGCTCTGGGACAGGTGGCTCATGCCCTGTTTTCAAAGTTTTGGTCTGCAGATCGCTTAAGACTGGCCTTGAATTTTTATTTAAAAGGTCAGGGAGTGGTCATTTTAGATGCCCAACCTGTTTCTTCAGATTTCCATGCCCGCTTTTCTGCCTGTGGACGTCGTTATTGTTATCGAGTTTTGGCTAGACCTAGTATTTCTGTGCTGGAGCAGCATCGAGTCTGGTGGGTCTGTCGTCCTTTGGATCTGGAGGCCATGCAAAAAGGGGCAGATCTTTTACGAGGGACCCATGATTTCCAGTACTTTCGCAGCTCTGAGTGTGGCGCTAAAACCGCTGTCAAGACTCTTGATCAAGCGACTGTTCAAGGTGTTGGCCCAGAATACCAATTTCACTTTCAAGCCCGTTCTTTTTTACATCATCAAGTCCGTATGATGACAGGAACATTGGTTAAATTGGGGATGGGAAAGTTATCTTTGCAAGACATCAGAGATCTTATTCAATGTATTGGTAATAAAGGACGTGTTTTAACTGCGCCAGCACAAGGGTTATTTTTAAAAAATATTCTGTATTCAGAGAAAATTTTTACTGAAAATTAGATTTTTCTTCTTATAATAAGAAGCGTAAACATGAAAAAGTAAGAAACTTCTTACAATAACAGGAGAATAAAAAATGAAGAGTAAAATGTTATGGATGCTTTTGGTTCCTTTCTTTGCGTCTCAGATTGAAGTTGCCCAGGCTTCTTCCGTTGAGATCGAAGACGAGTCTGATGACGAAGAAGGCGACGAGGATTAATCTTAGGGGGCGCATTGAGCGCCCCTTATTTCAAAGCATAAAAATGAGAAAGTATTTTTGGATTTTTTTAAGTGGTGTGACATTTGTAACGTTAGCTTTTCGTCCTCGCTTGTTTCAACCTCATGCCGGATGCAAAAGTGCTTTTTCAAAAGAAGGATTTCAGTGTAAAGAAATCGAAGAGATGTCTCAGCAAAGTCTTTTTGATACGGGTGTCCAAAAAGAGCTTTTAGATTTACGGACTCAATGGTTCAAAAGTATCAGTTATTTTTCTGAACTGATTTTTTCTAGGCCTTTTTTCAGCACCTTTGCGGATTCAAAGACATCCCTTAAAAGGCAACCTAAATCTTCTTTTACATCCAACTTACCCCAGGATTTTGTGAAACGTTTTTTCAAAGATGATGAAAAAGTAACCCAAGTAGCGGTAGGGATGTGTCGTAAAGATCAGAAGTTTTTCCCTATATTTATTCCCCGGTACCACAAAGCTAGTAAGCCAAAATCTTATAAAAAAGTCTTTGAAGAATTAGACAAAGAGTGTTCCAGAAACCAAGCTGTTTTAGAAGGTAGTTTTATTAACTATGCCATTTAGGATTCCGAATATTGAACAATAGGCTTTATTGTTGTATTATTATCTGGAAGTTGTTTTTTTTCAATCGGCGTTCTTTTTGCCTGGCTATCTGGTTCAAGGCCTCAAGTTCTTAAGGGGAAACAGTGACAGAATATTCTGAAGAAAAATCCCATGGGCGTATTTTGGTGATTGATGATGAACGAGAAATTTGCCGTTCATTAAAGGGAGTTTTAAGTGATGAAGGATACCAAGTAGATACAGCTTTAACGCCACTAGAGGCGTTAAAAAAAATAGAGGCAGATGTTTATGATCTTGTTCTTCTGGATATTTGGTTTGGGAAAGATTCCTGGGATGGGGTGCATCTATTAGATCGTTTAAAGCAAATAGCACCTTTGGTTCCTATTATTATGATCAGTGGCCATGGAACTCTAGAGCTGGCAGTTCAAGCCATGAAGAAGGGGGCTTATGATTTTATTGAAAAACCTTTTGAAATAGAACGATTGTTGCTTTCTATTGCAAGAGCTTTGGAAAATTTTCGTTTGTGCTCGAAAAATATTTTTAAGGACCTCAAAGAAAAAGAGCTGTTTTTTTTCCCTATGGAACTAGACCTTAAGTTAAAAAAAGCGGCTTTGACAGATTCTAGGATGCTTTTTACCGGAGAGTCCGGAACAGGTAAGTGTTTTTTGGCCCATCGTATTCATTGGTCATCTGTTCGCACAAAAGGAGCTTTCGTTGTTCTTTCTGCTTTTGACCTCAATGGCCTGACAGAAGAAGAATTTTTTGGTACTGAAAATCGGGAAGGAGTTCAAAAAGTAGGGCTGTTAGAACGTCTGCAGAACGGGACTTGTTTTTTGAAAAATGTTCATCAACTCAATGACGTTTTTCAAAGTTATTTTGAACGCTTGTGGGATAAGGGTGCCTTTATGCGCGTAGGGGGACAAAAATGGATTCCCTTAAATGTTCGCTTTTTAGCTGGTTCTACAGAACTTTTTTTAACTCAGAGGCATAACTTTAGAAAAGAGTTTTATGATCGCATCACCGCTAATGTTTACGGCCTTAATCCTTTGCGGGAAAGGCAAGACGAAATCACCCTCTGGGTCGAAACCTTTTTAAAAGAGCTTAGTTATAAGGCTTGCCTTTCAAGAGTTTCTTTGGGACCCAATGTGTTAAGAGCTTTACAAGTCTATGATTGGCCTGGCAATCTGACAGAAATGCGCAATTTACTAGAAAATGCTCTTTTAAGAATGCAAGGCCATGAACTGACACTTTCTTGCTTTCCGCGGGAAGTGGGTGGATTTTTTGCCTCTATACAAAAAGACATCTTTTCCCTGTCTTTGCAAGAGGCCAGAGCGTGGTTCGAGTATTATTATTTGTCTTCTCAGTTGGCGGTTTCCAAGGGCAATGTGTCCAGTGCGGCGCGTAAAGTAGGGATGGAACGTTCTGCTTTACATCGTAAAATCAAATATTTAAAAGAGCGTAATCAAAGTCTCTTTTAAACATTTTAAAATGGATTTTTTATCTTTTTATTTTAAAATGCAGGGTGTGGTTTTTTGTAAAAGAAGTTTTCGTGAAAAAATATAAAGCCCTCATTTTTGGTGGTAGTTTATTGTTAGGAATGCCTTCTGTATCTATCTCTCAGATATCTTGTGCAGACATAACCTATGTGGTTCGGCGCAGTGATGGTAGTCCGTTTCTGACGGGTGGGTGGTCAATGAATTGGGAACTAGGCTGGGAGCAATGGAGTGCAGTTAATTTAGAAGAAAAAGTGATCTCGCATTTTCTAAAAGAATTTAATCTAACTGAGGTTAAGCAGTTGGAAGGGAAACCTTTTGTTTTTCATTATTCAGAGGGACGTCGCCCAGACTACCGTACTATAGAAATACAGTTAAATTGTCCTCCCAAGGCTTTAGAACTTTGTGCCAAAGTCTTTTCAGAATTCTGGTGCGATCAAACCCAGACAAAGTCTGTACCTTTTGAAAACGTGCAAAATATAGGGAAGTTTGTATTAAAAAAATCTTATGATCCAAGATCTCAGACGCAAGGGTATTCAAAAACAGTTGTTATCCTTGATGCTATAACTCAAGAACGTATTATACAGATTTCCGCTGGTGAGCAGTTTTACGACGATAAAAATGGTACATGGACAAGTTATCTTCAATAAAGCCTACTAATAGAAGCTGTGACTGGGTTTGATCCTGGAAAACGTATGATAAAGATTTCTGAAAAATAATTATTTTATAATCAAGCCGGTGGATGAGGGCTTTATAAGAAATAAAGCCCCCGATTATTTTCTACCGTTTTAAAAACAAGGTATGAATGATAATGGTAGGATTCTTTCCAATACGGTGGTACAAGAAGCCATTTAATTTCATACTCAGGTAAGAAGGTAAGGCTCCTTTTTCCGGATCAGGCTTTTGGGTAGAAAGAAAATTTTTAATTTCCTGGCTCCAATAAGCTTGTTCATTTTGTTCAAACAGTCCCTTGAAGCTGATTTTTGTGGACAGAATTTTCTTACCACAACGGCTTAATAAAAGAGTAATGAAGACAACTCCTTTTTCCAAAAGTTCTTGACGTTGCTGAATTTCTTCTCCATCCCAAGGAATTAAGCGTGTTCCGTCTACCATCAATCGGCCGTGACCAATATAGCCAATAACTTCAGGTTTTTCCCCGGAAAGACAAATTAACATTCCGTTATGAGGTTTGACGCTGTGGGGAACTCCTAGGCTTTCTGCAAAGCGGGCATGTTCATCAATATGTCGGGCTTCGCCGTGGACAGGAACGCTGATTCTAGGACGTGTCCATTCGTACATTTGCTTTAATTCGCCCCGGTAAGGGTGCCCTGAAACGTGAATTTCTCCAGCTTGTTTGCTGGTGACGACATTGATGCCTTGTAACGTCAGTTGATTTTGAAGGGCGAAAACCACTTCTTCATTTCCTGGAATCACACGGCAGGAAAAAATGACGGTATCTCCTTTACTAAGATGGATAAATGGATGTTGTCCCCTGGCCATAGCTGTAAGGGCCGCCCGAGGTTCCGCTTGACTGCCGGTAGCGATGATTAACTGCTGACTGGCGGGCAATCCAGAGGCCTCTTTGGCATCTAAAAACTGAGTGGTTTCATCAAAATAGCCACAATGACGGGCAGCCCGTTCCATGCGCAACAAGGATCGTCCCACCAAGATAGGACGACGTTCTATGCTAGAGGGTCTTTTGCCCTGACTGGCCAAAACGCCACCTTCTTTTTTAAGACAGGAGCCTATATCCCATCCTTTGGCGGCAATCCAACAGCTTAGTAAACGCTCGATGTTCGACGCAAAGCAAGCAATAACCACGCGCCCTGTAGGGTGAGCGTCTACGCAGGCAGATAAACGGCGACAGACATCAACTTCAGAGCCAGAAAAACCTTCTTCAAAGACGGTTGTGGAATCGCATACAAGGGCTTGAATACCTTGATCTCCCAGGGCTTTGAGCTTTTCAAACTGAATGGATTGACCCACCAAGGTTTCATAGCTGATTTTCCAGTCTCCTGTGTGGATGATGCTTTCCGTAGGAGTTTTGATAAGGATTGCATTGGGTTCTGGGATCGAGTGGGTCAACAAGATATAACTGATATCAAAAGGACCCACAGAAAATCCTCCACTTAAAGGGACTTCCCGTATGTCTAGTTCCAGGCCAAAATCTCGGGCCTTTCCTTCTAACAAAAAAGCTGTAAAAGGTGTTGCGTAGATAGGAACGTCTGGTAATAAAGAGTTCAGATACGGGATACCGCCTACATGATCTTCATGAGCGTGGGTTAAAACGATAGCTTTTAGAAATTCTTTGGGAATCATATTTAAAAAGTGACAGGGATCTGGGGCCAGAACCCGATCGGGCTTATGAGAAAAGCTGATTCCGCAATCGACAATGATCCATTGATCGTCATAGCCGTAAGCATTGAGGTTCATGCCGATCTCACCAGATCCTCCTAATGGTAAGAAATGCAAACCTTTTAAATTCTTAAGGCTGCGCACAGCAGGTAAAGTATCAGGATAAAAAAATCCTTTTTGAGTTTGTGACATGACGTATTTCTCCTTCAGTGTCCCCCCAAGTAAAAATATTGGGGACTGCTTTCTTTAGAAATAGCTGAAGATTTCTGTTGAAAGCATTTTTTTTCCATGTTTCTTTATTGTGTCATAAATCATTTTTTCAGGAAAGGGGGACGGGGGTACATAGTCTGTAGGTTTTTTTAGAAATTTTACAGAAGGAAATTATTTTTTATTACTATTAAAAATTTTCATGAGGGCGGTGGCTATCATTTTCTTACCTTCTTCCAGATAAGACTTTTGAGAAGATTTTGGGGAAGTTTTTTCTTTGGATAATTTGTCTGCGATTCTAAGGCTTTTTCTAAGTTTTCTAGAATCATTTTCTATTGCAGTGCTTTCAGATCCTTTTAAGGATTCAGATTTTATTTCTTTTACTGTGGAAGCTACGGGTATTGCTTCAGGTTTATCTTCTTTCAACGCAAATGATAACACTGTTTGAGATAAAGAGTTTTTTTCTTCTATTTTTTCAGGAGTAGGAGGTTCTGGCTTGTCTGAATTTTGTAAGGAAGAAGATTCTTTTTCTTTGGTGATGCCAGAAGTTTTTTCTGTGACCAGTTCAGAAGAATTTTGAGCAGAAGCCGTTTTAGAAGTTGGAGAAGTCAAAAAAGTTTTTGCGGTTCCCCGTCGTTCTTTTTCTGAAGAAGCAGCGTTTTCAACGAGAGAAGAAGGATTTTCTTTGGTCTTAGAGGTAGAATTTTCTGATAAATTGGAAGAAGAGGAAGTTAAAGATTGAATGATGGAATCTGTTTTAACTTTTTTTGCTTTTTTTGAAGAAGTCTCTTTTCCTTGTTTAACCACGTCTTTATAGACGTCTGAAATAATTTTTGATAAGTCGTTATATAATTGATGAGGGCGTTCTTGTTCCTTTTTATGAGAAAGTAATTTTTTCACTGATGGTGTTAAAGAAGGGGTGTTTAATAGTAACGAAAGCGTTTGGGGGTGTATGTTTTTTTGATCAACGGCGTGGACTAAAAAACAATAATCTTTTACTGGTAAAAGACCGAAAACTTTTTGATTTTCATCTAGAACAACAATGCCCGCTTCTTTTAACTCTTTTAAAGAATAAGATAAAGCTTTTTGAGCTTGGGAGATAACGTGAGGATTCTTTTGATAATGAAGAGGATTGTTTGTATAGTCTTTGAATTTAAAGCCTCCTTTTTCTAAGGCATCTCGCACAAAAATATCCGCTAATTCGGGCTCAGGATACAAAGAGCTGGTCATATTTTTAAGTGTGAGGCATTTAGAGGAATTTTTCCCAGTAATAAAATGCCCTCTTTTGCAATATCCTTTTGTATCTTGAATGAATTTTAAAAGCTGTGTGTCATATTTTGCATGGTCTAAATCTAGCATATCAAGAGCTGTTAAAAGTGATTGAGAGCTTTGAGGATAAAAAGCTTGAATTTCTTTTTGGATTAAATTCAAGAAATCTTCCTTAGTCATTGAAGCTGATTTCGTAGATTGAATTTCTACAGGGACCGTTGTTTTTTCCAGGTCTATACCTAATTGTTTTGCGGCACTTAATAAACTTAACGCGCTTTCGTGCTCTCCAATAAAAACGTATTTTTTGTTTTTAAATTCTTTTCGTAACAATTCTGGAATTTCAAGGACCTTTTGTTTTTCAGAAATAAAGCTTTGAGCGTGATCTAAGCAGGGAATCCACTGATCATTTTTAAATTTAAGATAGTATTTTTTTGAATTTTTAAATTTTTTGGGATTGAAAAGCTGCTTAATGATTTTATTTTTTTCTTGCATCATTTGCTTTATATCGACGGTTTCTTGTCCTGGCATAATTTCGTTCAGCATGACATACTTCGCCTCTTTTAAGGCTGCGGATTTTTTAGGACAACGCGCTTGATAGGTTGCTTTCAGGGTCTGGTGCCACAGGGCTAAAAAAATAAGAAACCGTAGGTGCCACATCAGTTTTGTTTTTTATTATTATTTTATTCTAAAAAAACTAATAATTGATGAAATTTTTTTTAAAATTTTATTAATTTTTGAAGGACGTTTCAATGAATTCTAAATCATCTTGAAAAATTCCCCAACGTAGGATTTCCCAAGTAAGAAGGATGTTTTTTTGTATCCAGACCCGCCTGCGCACTTCCTGGCCTAATTCCCATAAATCTTGCGCCTTGGCTTGGCCCATGTTAATAAGGAAATTGCAGTGTTTTTCCGAGAATTTTGCCTGCCCTCGTGTTAGGCCACGACCGCCTACCGCGTCAATCAGCTTCCAGGCCCCTTGATTTTCCAGATTGCGAAAGGTGCTGCCACCAGTTTTAACTTGTAAGGGTTGGGTCTCTTTTCGCTTCAGAGCAAAAGACTGCATCGTGTTTAAAATCTCTACAGAATCTTGAGGTCGTACTTTGAATATGGCTTTTAAAAAGATCCAGTTTTTGGGCAGGTCACACTGTCGGTAAGTGTAATGCAATTCCCGGGTATTTAAAATATGTATGTTACCTTCAGGGTCCATGACTTGGGCTGCTTCTAGGACATCTGAAATTTCGGTGCCATAGCATCCCGCATTCATGGCTAAAGCGCCTCCGATATTTCCAGGAATGGTGTATAAAAACTCTAATCCAGAAAGGCCTTCTTGCTGGCAAAATTGAGCCAGAAAGCGATCAGGGACTCCCACTTCCGCTTCTAATCGGTTTCCAGGAAGGATAGTGATATGACGAAATGTTTTAGACAGTTTAATAACGACCCCCGGTAAACCTTCATCCTGGACCAGAATATTGGAACCGGCTCCTAGGATGTGATAAGGGCCTTGATAACTTTTCAGAAAAAAACGGAGGTCATCTTGGTCTGCGGGATAGAATAAAGTACACGGGCCCCCTACGGCCAGCCAAGTGTGATCTTTTAGGGCCTGGTTTAAGAGCCATTGTCCTCGAAGGTGAGAGGAAATTTTTGTAAGATTCATACAGGTTTTCAGAGTGACAGGGCGTTGGGTAATAGGTAAGCCAATTGGGTAATATCTCCGGCTCCACAGCATACAATAACATCTCCTGGCTGCGTGATGGAACGTAACAATTCACACAGTCTGTCTATACCTAATTTCCAACAAGGTAAAGAAAAAACATTTTTATGATGAAAAGCCAGTTTTTCTTTTAAAACTTCCGAGTGAATGCCTGGTATAGGTTCTTCCCCAGCCCCGTAGACGGGTAGCAGAATAACTTCATCGGCTCTTTGAAGGCTTTTAGAAAAATCTTCCATCAGATCCTTAAGGCGGCTGTAACGATGGGGTTGGCAGATGGCAATGACTTTTCCTTTTTGATGATGCTTAAGAGCTGAAATAACAGCTTGAATTTCTGTAGGGTGGTGTGCATAATCGTCAATCACCGAGATTTCATTGAAGTGTCCTGTGACGGTGAGGCGGCGAAAGATCCCAGAAAACTCTGCAAAAGCTTTTTGAATGATTGTAATATCAATATTTAAAGTTCGGGCTACGGTAAAAACGGCCAAGGCGTTGTCAACGTTATGAGAACCTTTAAGGTTCAAAAAAATTGAAGGAATTTTTTTATCTCCATCCAACACGTCAAACATCAGTCCTTCAGATTGAGCCTGGACATTTTCAGCACTTATATCAAAGCCCTGACCCTGACCATAAGTGAGGACAGATAAATGAGTACACAAGCTGCTCAAGACTGGATCTCGGCCCCAGATAACCCGGAAGGTGTTTGCTTTTTCTAAAAATTCCTGAAAAGATTGTTTCAGCCTTTCTACTGAGCGAAAGAAAGTCATGTGTTCGGGTTCAATATTGGTGACCACCGCAGTGTGCAAGGTATCAAAATTCAAAAAACTGCCATCAGACTCATCGGCTTCTACCACAGCCCAAGGGCCATGACTAAGACGTACATTGCTGCCGTAATACGGCATGACACCTCCTGCGATAATCAGGGGGTCTAAACCTGCTTGGTCCAGGACATAGCCCAGTAAGGCAGTGGTTGTGGTTTTACCGTGAGTACCGCTGATGGCAATGACTTGGTAGTCTTTAAGTAAAAGCTCTAAAAATTTTGAGCGATGCAAAACTGGGATCCCAAGGCGCAAAGCTTTTTCAATCTCAGGGTTATCTTTGGCAATGGCTGAGCTGTAAACCAGGCAGGAAGTATCATCAGAAAGATGGTCTGGTGAGTGGGAAAAATAGATCTTCCCCCCGTGTTGCTTCAGATCTTCTAGAAGATCAAGTCGGCCATCCAAAGTGCTACCGCTGAAGGGAATATCTTTAAAAGCGCATAGGCGGGCCAAGCCGCTCATACCAATCCCTCCGATACCAACAAAGTGGACTTTATGAAAGATATTGTGCATGAATTTCTCGTGGGTTAGATAATAAAAAGTGGACCATTTTTTCTGCACTGTCTTCTGGGGCTAGAGCTTTCATGGATAAAGAAGCTTTTTCTAAAATCTTAGTATCGCGAATACACTTGGATAAAAATCGTGCAAGATCCTGAGGTTGAAGGTCATTTTGTAAAAAGACCCATCCTGCTTGGTGACTTTCCAAAAATTGGGCATTTAACAATTGATGTTGGTCAGTGGCATAGGGATAAGGAACAAAAAAAGCAGGACAGCGAGACTGGATCAGTTCGGCAATGCTTGAAGCTCCGGCCCGGGTTAAAGCCAAGTGACTTTTGGTCAGGACCTCCCAAATTTGAGGTAAAAAAGGGGTTACATGGGCCCGGATTTTTAAGTCTTCATAAGCTTCTTTGAGGATAGAAACTTTGGCTTCCAAAGCATGGTGTACTAAAAAAAGTCGTCGCCGCTCCTCCCATGTTAATCGACTAAGCGCTTTGGGTAGTAAATCTGTCCAGAAATCGGCCCCTTGACTGCCTCCTAACACTGCAATAATTAAAGGAAAGGGGGCTTCTCTTTTGAATGGTAAAAAAAATTCTTCTCGGATAGGGGTTCCTGTCACAATAGGAGACACCCTTTTAGGGACACGTCTTGTGTCGGGATAACTTGTAAAGACCACAGAAACAAAGCGGGACAAAATGCGATTGGCCAGTCCCATGATACGATCGGATTGATGAATAGCTGTACGCGGCTTAAGGCCTGAAGAGCTTTTGGCAAAAAAATGGGCCCAGAGCAATGGGATTCCGCTCATGCGTCCTCCAAAGCCACACAAAACTGTGGGTTTGAGTATTTTGAATAGCTGTCTGGAATACAGTAAGGCCTGGAAGCTTGTCCAAATAATGTCCAGTGTTTTGAACAATCGGTATTTTGAAAAGAGACTGAATCCTTTAGGAAGGATATAAATTTTTTGAAATAGATCTCCATGAAGACGCTCATTTATAAAGCGCATACCGCGTGAATCCGTCAACAGCACGACGGGCACATTACGGTTTTTCAATCGTTGAGCTACCGATATCGCTGGGAAAACATGGCCTCCCGAACCACCTGCTATTAAGACAATCATTTTAGACTAAATCATCAAACGAAAAAGGAAGAAAACATAGTAATCTCCTCCCTTCTTCTTTATTACAAAAATTAACTGGCTTTTTTCTGACGAGCCAATGCTTTCTTACCTGGGGCAGACTTTAAAGGAGTCGTCTGGAATTTATAACCAGGTAACAATCCTGCTTCTGAAAGCAAACGAGCAACTCGATCAGTCGGTTGAGCTCCACAAGATAACCAATATTTTACACGATCTTCTTTTAAAACCAACCGAGGCATTTTTCCTTGGGATAACAGAGGATCGTAGGTCCCCAACTTTTCTTTTCCTGTTTCGCGCGGAGACCGAGAATCTGCCGCCATTATCCAATAAAAAGGAGTTTTTTTTGCACCGTGTCGTGCCAACCTCAATTTGAACATATTTTCTCATACAATACCCGTTGGGGGTCATTTTAACACTGAAAAGATTTCCTGTAAATGGGATGATTCCTAAGGGTGGCAGCGGAAGGTAGCAGGGGGGGGATGGAGTGTATTTTTTTGGCTTTTTTGATTAAACTGACCTCAGAGCTTTTGGTTAGGAAAGAGAATGCTTCAGCAAGATGATTTAATTTCTTTGGTTTCAAATTTTTTACAGCAGATCGCCTCCGCTCCTAGTTTGCAGGATCTGGAAAAATTAAAAGCAGAACTGTTTGGTAAGAAGGGATTTATTTCTGTAGCCTTAGCAGGTCTTTCTAAACTGCCAATGGAAGAAAAAAAGTCTTTGGGGGCTGTGTATAACGATTATAAAAATCAATTATTTCAAGCCATGGCATGTCGTAAAGATGTTTTGGAAGAGCAATCCTGGCAAGAAAAGTTGGCGCAGCAAAGCATTGATGTCACGCTGCCTGCCCCTTACGCGCCTTGGGGACAAATGCATCCGTTGACGGTTGTGTTAAAAAGAGCAGTTGAGATCTTGGTGGGGATGGGTTTTTGTGTGCACACAGGACCGGACGTAGAAACACCCTTTCATAATTTTGATGCTTTGAACGTTCCCTTGACCCATCCAGCCCGAGCCCCAGGAGATACGTTTTATATAAAGGGCAATCTGTTGCGGACCCATACCAGTTCAGTTCAGATTCGTGTCTTGCAAGAAAAAGAACCTCCTTTACGAGTGATTTCTTTTGGCTCAACGTACCGTCGCGATGAGTGCGATGCCACCCATACTCCGATGTTTCACCAGATGGAGATGATGGTGGTGGAAGGGGGGGCGACCATGGCTCATTTGAAAGGGTGCCTTTTCGAGTTCTTATCCCTCTTTTTCCAGCGTCCGGATCTTGAGATGCGTCTGCGCCCTAGTTTCTTTCCTTTTACGGAACCGTCCGCTGAAGTTGACGTTAAGTTAAATGGAAAGTGGCTGGAACTATTGGGGTGTGGCATGATTCACCCTAGAGTTTTTACGCAATGTGGAAAAGAAAATCTGTCCGGGTATGCTTTTGGAATGGGCCTAGAACGTTTGGCCATGTTGAAGTATGAATTGTCTGATATTCGGGATTTTTACAATAATGACCAAAGATGGCTAGGGTATTTTTCTGAAAAAAACTGATTTTTTATTGAATACTTAAGAATTGACTGGAATGAAAAAATCTGCCATATTAGTAAAAAATTAGTGTTTTTTTTCAATGAAAAAATATTTTCTTTTAATGCTGTTGTCCGCTGGATCTCTTCTGGCTAAGGATACGGTTTTATCCAACCAGGTTCTTCCTGAAAAAGTTTTAAAGCTGGGTGAAGATCAGCAAAAGCTTATAACGTTTTTGCGCAAATCTAAGATGTTGAAAGGCTCTAAGAAGCAAAAGCAAGATATGCTTTTTTTGGTATTATCTCAGATGAAAAATTCTAACTTTCAACAGGTGTGTCGAAGTCTGGGAATTCGTTTGCAAGGCAAGAAAGCTCGTATAACAGTGGCTAATCGAAAGAAATTTCAGGATTTCTTTAAAAAAGAAAATGCTGCAGATGTTGAAAAAGCCTATAGCAGTTTGGCCCAAAGTTATTTAAAATCTTACGGTGCATCTTCTAGTGTTTCTGGCACGCTTCCTTCTGAAAAAGAAGTGGAAGCATTGTTAAAACAAGGAGAATTTGAAGAAGCCTTAACGCAGGCTAAAAAACAAGGCACACCTCATAATTCTGGGGCAGAGTTAACTAAAGCGCCGATAGTTTGGGGTGCAGGTGAAACTAAGACACCTTCATCAGAAGCTCCTATAGTTTGGAATAGCAGCGCCAGCCAGACAGCGTCATCTGAAAAAGCTTTCGTTTGGGGTGCAAGTGAACATCAAACATCTTCTGGGGCCTCCCAGTCCTTGCTGGGGTGGTATACGCCTTATGCTCCTTCGACAAAAGATTTCGTGGAAGTGTTTGCAGCAGCTCGGGGAGAGAATGCTTCTTTGATCACCAATGTTGCTTTACGCAGTCAATTTGAAAAAAAGCTTCTAAATTCAACTGATAAAATGGAAAACGAGTCTTTGAATCAGCAGGTTGAAGATGTATTGCAGGAAAAGCGCCGTGTTGCACAGATCCAGGCCGATTTGATTTTGCGGACAACAGAGCGGAATGATGCGCGGGCAGAGTGTGAAAGACTAAGAGAGGAGCTTGAAGAACTAAGAAGACTAGAAGGAGAGCAGCGTGTAGTACCAAATCAAGCACCAGGAGAAAATCTGGTTGAAGAAGAAGTAGTAGATGCGCATGAAGGACAAAATCAAGTACCAGAAGGAGAGCAGCGTGTAGTACCAAATCAAGCACCAGGAGAAAATCCGGTTGAAGAACAGGTGGCTCGTAGATCAAAAAAATTACAGGAGAAGATCAAAGATTAAAGGAGCGATCTTGTCTTCGTTCTAAATAACTTTAAAGCCCTCGGTATGGGGGCTTTTTTATGGAAAAAGATGACCCTTCGAAGTCTTTTAAAGACAGAGTGCTAAAAAAAACATGATCAGGATTTCTGCGTGAGGTCTATTTTTGGCAAATATTTAAAATCTTGATATGACGAGCTTTATTCTTTTTCCAGTAGTGTGTTTTTGACTTGCAGAGAAGTTTTTTGGAATATATAGTACGATCCTAAGGAAGAATTATTTTTAGAAATTTTTATTATTTTTTATCCAAGACCTTCTTCAGTTTCTGGGATGTCCGTGCGCAAATCCACTGATAAAAATTATAACGGCCTGCTTTAATATCTTTGGACAATCTGTACATCGCGCATCTGCACCGCTTGGCGAAAGAAGCTTGTTTCTTTTGCTCTCGACCAAGTTTATCAATTTCTGAATGGCTTTCGCTTGCATCTTGATGAACTAAACGAGGCTCTAGACCCACAAAACGCAGCTTTAAAAGATGGCTCTGAGTATAAAAATGATCCAGGGGCATACGAATGGGCAGAGCTTTGGCCAGTAATTTTTCCGCAGCATTTTGGTTGATCAGGTAAGCACCAGCCCCGGTTACATTAAACCCATAATAACACAGGGACCAGCCTTCTTTTGGCTGGGGCAAAGGTTTGATGATCAGAGATTTTATAGACAGGAATTTTAGAAGCAACGGACAGCCCCGATGATTCAGCTGAAAGCTGCAGATGTCCCAAAGATTTTCTTGATCTATCACCCAATTTAAGGCGGCTGCGAACTCTTGGGGGCAAAAGCGAATATCATCTTCGCAAATCAACCCAAACCGTCGTCCTGAGGCTAAAAAGGTTTTCCATGCTTTTATGTGGCTGAGGTAGCAGGCCAAAGTCCCGGTTCCTAACTGTGAGTGTCCGCAAAATTTTTGAATAGAGGACGTGTCAGTCGGCACAGTGTTGGGATCTAAAGTGCTGCCATCTACACCCTCTACCACTGAAAAAGGTAAACCCAGTTCGGTCAACAAAGGGGCCAGAGATTGATACCTCTCTGGCATACGGGGGAGGTGAATGACAAACGCTTCAACAGGCATGCGATGCCACCTTTCAAAGTAGGGGCATTTTAAGCTTCAGCAGTGACTTCTTCAGAAACAGCAGGAGTATTGACGTCCTCTTCGATCAACAGTTCTTGAGGGTCGGTCGCTTCGAATAAAGAAGGATCTCCACTCTTTAAAGCCTGTTGGATACCACGTTCAATTTCCTGAGCTTTGGCGGGATGATCCTTCAGATAAATTCTGGCAGCGTCCTTACCTTGCCCCAAACGTTCTGATTTATAAGAATACCAAGATCCAGATTTATCTATGATGTTCAGACGGACGCCAAAATCAATCAGCTCATTCAGTTTTGAAATTCCTTGACCATATAAAATATCAAAAACGACTTCACGGAAAGGAGGAGCCAATTTGTTTTTGACAATTTTCACCCGAGTCTGGTTTCCTTTAACCTCATCTTTGTCTTTAATAGCCCCGATACGACGAATATCCAGGCGGACGGAAGCGTAAAACTTTAAGGCATTGCCTCCGGTAGTGGTTTCGGGATTTCCATAAGCAACCCCAATTTTTTGACGAATCTGGTTGATGAAAATGACCAAGGCTTGAGATTTAGAAATAGATCCTGTGATTTTACGCAGAGCTTGGCTCATCAAACGGGCTTGTAATCCCATATGAGAATCTCCCATATCACCTTCCAGCTCTGCTTTAGGGACCAGAGCTGCAACACTGTCTACGACGATAACTTTAACAGCCCCCGATCGTATCAAGGTATCGGTAATTTCAAGGGCTTGTTCCCCGGTATCAGGCTGAGAAATGTATAAATCTTCTACTTTAAGACCCAATTTGCGTGCGTAAGAAGGATCAAAAGCGTGTTCTACGTCTATAAATGCACAGACTTCCCCTTTTTTCTGAGCTTCCGCAATGACGTGCAGAGCAACGGTGGTTTTTCCTGCACTTTCTGGACCATAGATTTCTACGATACGTCCTATAGGAAGGCCGCCAACTCCCAGAGCCATATCTAAGCCTAAGGAACCGGTGGAAATAGCCTCAATGTCTTCTCTGGACTTGTCTCCCCATCTCAGTAGGGCCCCTTTTCCAAAAGTTTTTTCAATTTGCTGAATAGCACTGTTCAGTGCCTGTGTGGATTGGGTCATGGCCAGATATAGTCTTTGGAATACTAATAAATTATACAGGGTATTTATCTTTTTTCAAGATTTTCTGAAAAAAAGGTAAAAATGTCTTTTTAGATCCAAAAAATCTATCATTAATGTTTTTTTATAAATGCATTTTAGAACTTATAAATAATCAAACAAAATTAATGAAAATGAATATAAAATATAAAAAAATACTGCTTTCTTTAATAGGAATATCGTGTACAACAGTTTTTGCCAATAGAATTGAAGGCGCCTATCAGAGACAAAAATTATTAGAAGAAAAACTTAATAAGATGACCGAGGATCAAAATTTAGAATACTTACGGAATAAAGCAAATGATAAGGCTGATATGTGGCAGCGTAAAATCAATAAAAAGAATGATTCTTTTCAAAAAGAAGAATTAAGAAAATTATCGAAAGTGATGAAAAAAAATCCTGAAAAAGATTTTACAGATTTTAAGAAGGGTATTGTTAAGCAAAATATTTCTCTTATTAAGGAAGAGTCTGAAGATGAATTAGATCAAACAAACGAAAAACAAAAAGAGGCAGATTTTTTGCGTCAAAGAAGTTTTGGGGAAAAGACAACTGATTTGAAAAAGTATGATGGTGAAAATTCAACAGATGACTCTGAAGATGATGATTTTATTCAAAAATTTGAAAAGAACCACAAACAGTCTGGCGTTAGTCATTTATTTAAACAGCCAGAAATTCCAGCATCTATGAAGATGGTTAGAATAAGATCATCAGGCTCTACAGTGTCAAAAGAAAATAATTCTTTATTCGGGCAGGATTCCGTTCCCTTGTCTATGACCCAATCTAAAATATTTAAATGGGAAGATACAAAATTTTATGATTCGGATGGAAATTATGGTGTAACTAAGGAAGATTTAGTAAACCAAAATTTTTATACTCAGACAATAAGAAAGTAAAAAATTTGTTTGTGGTGGATGCATAAAGCATCTCTTGAATTTTGCAGATGTTCTAATTATACTTCGTGTCTTTAAGTAACAAGGAGGGGTAGCCCCCTGTTGTGACCTTTTCAAGATATAAAATTTTTTGGTCTGGCTTAATTCAACTCTTCTTCTTTTGAAGATATTTTTCCCTTAGAGCGAGTAATCATTTGGTGAGTTGAGTTGGATTCTGTTGTCAATTCTGTATACGGACTTATAATTGCTTTAATCTGGGCCTTGATAGTCGTTGCTTCGTTTTTTGATGGATCAGAAAAAAGTTCTTTAAGGGCTTGGATGATTGAGCCCTTTTGATCCTTCATATCATCGCTTTGCTTCTGTATTGCCATAACGGCAGAACCGAGTGCATGGTATTCTGAATGAAGCTGGGAATATTCAGCCTGAAGCTTAGAATAGTCAGCATACATCATGTGGGAAATGTTAAGGAGCTCTGTTCTTTCCGCCTCAAGCTCTCTTTTTTTCGTATTAAAGTTTGTGTTCAAACTGCGTATCTGAATGTTCTTTCTTGAAACTTCTTCTCTAAGTCTTCGGTTTTCTTCTAGAAGGCGGACAGACTGTCTTGTAAGTTGAGATGCCGGACGCCGAGTATTTCCAGAGTAATGGGCTGCTGAACTGAGTCTACGAAGCCCTCTAACGGCTTCCGCAGAAGTCATTCCAATCATTGTTATTATTAATAAGGTTTTTATTTAAAAAATAATTAAATTTCATGTTCTTACTATAAAAATAAAAAACCATAGCGTCAAGAAGTTGCTGAGATTTTAAATTTAACACTCTTTTAAATTAAGTAACCTTCAATTTTCAAAAAGTTGATAACTTCGTGGTCTAGACGTTCGATCATGTCTTCCACCAATTGGGTGACCAGAATTCTTCTTTGCCTGACTGTATGATTGGAAGGGGAGGGACGTTTTTCCAGAACTGTAATTTGGGAAATTGTTTTATCTTGTCCTGTGCCCTGATTTATGATTTTAAGAGTGATACGAATCTTGCCGCAGTACTGTTCGGGACACCGAGATTTGACAGGGTTGGCAGAATCTTCTTCTTCTATTTTTTTTTCAACTACCTCAATCTCCTCCACTTGTATTTGCAAGCGTCCCACATGACCATTGGGTTGAAAAGAGCTTTCTGCCCACTGTTTGATCATTTGAAAGACGCTGCAGGGCAATAAGCAGACTGATTCTTTAAAATCTTTTAGTCCTTGGCAAACATCCACCACTTTTACCCTGAGGGACAAAGGGGTGCGTTCTAAATAAGCCAGCTTGCGGCGCTCTACCTGGAAAGAAGAGCACCCTGTAAGAATTAAAATTCCTAAGAAGATAAAACCTTTACTTTTTTTCATAGTACGTTACTTTTTTCTAAATTTTAGCAAAAAAAAGGGCAGGTCGCAATTTATTGTGCAGAAGATTGAAAAGAAGGGGGGAGTGTTTTTTCCAAATCTACGACCAAATCGTCAATCATTTGATCTTCTGTTTTTGGGGGTCTTGGTTCCTGTTGGACAGAATTCTTAGCAGGAGTTTTTTTCTGAGAATCTGTTGCTTCATTGTTCTCTTCAGATTTTTCCTCTTCCTCCTCCTCCTCCTCTTCATCATCTTCTTCTTCGTTTGCTTCTTCTGAGCTGTCTACTTCCTGTTGGGGCTTTGGGGCACCACTGGCCTCTTTTGCTGGTGTAGCGGAAGGGTCTAAACCTCCTTCTTCCCAAATGGGATTGGAAGGATCTTTGTAGTATTTATAAACAGCTTCATTAAACTGTTTCCAAAGGTGTAAGCTGGGCCAGCCTTGAGTGGTTTTGACCATAGGCTTTTCATTATCATTACCGCACCATACGCCGGTGACTAAATCTGATGTCATGCCGATAAACCAAAAATCGCGATATTTCTGAGATGTTCCTGTTTTTCCCGCTGCTTTTCGCCCATCTGATAAGCGGGCCTTTCGTCCACTGCCATAGTCTACCACGCTGGTCATCATGCTGCGCATTTGATCCACTGATTCTTGACTGAGGACAGGATCTGATGTTGCAGTCTTATGCTGGTACAAAACTTTACCCTGTTTATTTTTAATCATCAAAACGCCGTAAGGGGTTACTTTGCAGCCTTCATTCAAGAGGCATCCCCAAGATCCGGTCATTTCCAGTAAAGTCACACCTCCACTGCCCAAGGCTAAGGTATAATTTCGAGGTAAAGGTGAACTGATTCCCAGGTCTTTGGCCATTTTCATAACCTTGCGAATACCTACGCTGCAGGCCAAACGTACGGCCACAGAATTAACGGACTGGGCCAAAGCATTGCGCATCGAAATGGAACCAGAAGAGTGATATTTATAGTTTCCTGCTTTCCAATTACCTATATAAAAAGTCCGATCATCAATCATGGAATCAGGGGAATACCCATCTTCTAAGGCTGCTAGAAAAACAAAAAACTTAAAAGAAGATCCGGCTTGTCTATGGGCCTGGGTTGCTCGGTTAAAACAACTCTGTCGGTAATCTATTCCCCCCAGCATCGCCACAATAGCGCCATCCGGTTTCATCGCTACCAAGCTGCTTTGACTGGCTTGGCAGGCTTTGCCATAATTTTGCATGACCGCATTCATCTGTTTTTGGGCAATTTTTTGAACAGGAGATTCCAAAGTTGTGATGATGTCTAGGTCTTCATTGGGAACTTCTAAAACCAATGGCAGGCGATCGATAATCCAATCGCTGAAATAGCGGGCCATGGTGTTTTTGGGCCCTGATTCCATTTCCAGGGGCGATGGCAAGGCCATGGCTGCACTGGCTTCCTGAGGTGTGATAAATTTTTCCTCTACCATGGCTTTTAAAACACGTTGGGCTCGTTCTTCTGAACGCTCATAATTAGATGCAGGGGAATAACGAGAAGGTCCTTTCAGTAAGCCCACAATAATGGCTGCTTCATAAAGAGTCAGATCATAGGCGCTGTGCCCAAAGTACCGCATGGCTGCAGCGTCAAGGCCAATGGCCCCAGCCCCCATGTATACACGGTTCAGGTACATCGTAAGGATCTGATCTTTGGTGAAACGACTTTCAATCAACAAAGATAATAAGGCCTCTTTGATTTTGTGTTTAAGAGATCGATCTTTGTAGCTGTAAAGTTTTTTACTTTCGAAAAAATTGCGTGCCAACTGTTGCGTGATGGTGCTGCCCCCTTGGACAACTGTACCTGCAGATACGTTGCGAGAAAACGCACGCAGTAAACCAATGGGGTCAATGCCAAAATGGTAGAAAAAACGTCGATCTTCTGTGGCTAGTAAGGCGTTGACCACATGTTTTTTAAGTCGGCTGGCTATGATGGGTTGCCCGTAGAAGTCTCCATAAGTCCCAATCACCACGCCATTGCGGTCCCAAATGGTAATACTGGGCTGACGTGGAAGTTTGGCAAGCTCTTCTAAATTAGGCAGGTCATAACCAAACCAAAGGACAACGGCAAAAAGGCCCAAAGCACCCCAAATGAAAGCTAGCCCTAACCACTTGAAAAACGCTTTTAGCGGAGAAAAACGCTTATTAATCTTTTTTTTGAAAAGCAATGGGTGGTTTTTCACAACAGAAATTTGACCATTTTTTGTTATAAAAACACCCTATATTATTTATAATACCAAATGTTTTTGTTAGCAAGATGTGCAGAAGCACTCAAGGGTTTGGTACAGGATTGATCCCACTATTCATTGACAAATATAAGGTTTTTTGATAAAGTAAAAAGAGTTTTTTTATGATGCAAAGACCCGTGAAAAAAAATATTCACCCCAAGTACCATACTATTACCGTGGTAATGACTGATGGAGAAGAATTTACGACCCGTTCTACCTGGGGCAAGGAAGGAGCTGTGATGAGGCTTGATACAGATCCTAAAACCCACGTGGCCTGGACCAAAACTCAGACTTTTGTGAAGCGTGGTCGTGTAGCAAAGTTTAACAATCGCTTTGATTTGGGAAAATTTTCTGTTCCTACACTTTAGTCGAACAATTCAATTTGATTGGGTAAAAGCCACTAAAAGTGGCTTTTTTTATACGTAAAACATTTGATTTTTATAGTTAGTTGTTGTTAAGGGGAATAAAGGCCCTTGAATAAATAAAAAGCGTCTATTTGTGGGTATGAGCTAATGATTTTTTCACTCTTTCATAAAAAATAAAAAGAAGATATAATGAAAAAAAAGTTCTTTTTTTGTGGATCGACCTGCTTTTTCTTGTTCAACGTCCTTAGAAATTTTTCAATCGCAGCTGGCGCGGATGAACCCTTGTCAAAAGCAAGCTGTTGAGGCGGGTGGATATGTTCTGATTTCTGCGGGAGCCGGAACGGGAAAAACAGGAGTTCTAACTCTGCACTTTGCTTCTTTGGTGCATCATCACGGTATCCGTCCTGATCAGATTATGGCGGTCACCTTTACCAACAAAGCCTGTCAGGAAATGCGGGGGCGTTTAGAGCGTCTTCTAGCGATGCCTTTGAAAAGCTTCTGGATTGGAACCTTTCACGGCTTGTGTTTAAGAATTTTAAAGAATCATCCCGAGTCCATTGGGCGGCGTCCAGGTTTTACGATCCTTGATACCAAAGATCAAAGCCGCTTAATAGGCAAGATTTTAAAGGATCTGGGGGGTAAAACGCATCATTCTCCGTCCTACGTTTTAAACATCATCAGTCAATGGAAGCAACAGGAAGTTTTACCTGGGCAAGTAAAGCATTTCCATGATCCTTTGGTGGCAATGGCTTATACTCGCTATCAGGAAGAACTGTTTGAAATGAACAGTTTAGATTTTGACGATTTGCTGTCTTCTTGCTTGTATCTTTTCAGCCAGAATCCAGAAATTTTGGCCTTATACCAAAAGCAATTTCGGCATATTTTGGTGGATGAATATCAAGATATTAATGCAGTGCAATATAAATGGTTAAAATTTTTGGCAGTGCAGTGTGAGGGGCTGTTTTGCGTGGGGGATGAGGACCAATCTATTTATGGTTGGCGTGGGGCCGATGTTCAGAATATGCTGCGCTTTCAGCAAGATTTTCCAGGTTCTGCAGTATTACGGTTAGAAGACAATTATCGTTCAACACCTCATATTTTATCCGCTGCCAGTCATCTGATTGCGCATAACCAATCTCGTTATGGAAAAGTGTTACGTACGGCCCAAAATTATGGGGAAAAAGTGCATATTCAAGGACTGTGGGATACCCAGGAAGAAGCTCTGTTTGTTGCCGACTGTATTTTAAAGGCCAAGGCGCAAGGGCGGCGTCTTTCTGAAATAGCGATCTTGATGCGTACCAGTGCCCAGAGCCGAGAATTTGAGGAACGGTTCTTGGTGTGCCGTATTCCTTATCATATTATTGGAAACATTAACTTTTATGAACGACAAGAGATTCGTGACTTTTTGGGCTATATTCGTTTGGTTCATAATGATTGCGACAACTTAGCTTTCGAAAGAATCATTAATGTTCCTAAAAGAGGTTTGGGGTCCATGAGTTTGGAAAAAATTCATACCTACGCCAAACTGCATGGGGTGAGCTTGGAAGAGGGGGCGCGGCTTTTAAGCCAAGAGCAAAAAGTCTCACCTCAATTGGTTCTGTTTTTATCTCAGGTCAAAAAGTGGCGGCAGCAAGCTTCGGCGCTCAGCCCCATGAATTTAGCCCTGGAAATTCTACACTCATCAGGGTATCAAACCGCTTTGGAAGCTCAGGGGATAGAAGGACAGGCTCGTTTAGATAATGTGAAAGAACTGGTTCAAGCCATGGAGCCGTTTCATTCCTTGGAAGAATTTTTGGAACATGTAGGGTTGTTATTGGAGATACGCTCTAATCCTGGGGAAGAGAGTGTAACCTTGATGACATTGCACAGTGCCAAAGGTTTGGAATTTGACGAAGTCTTTTTGCCAGGATGGGAAGAAAATCTTTTTCCTCATAGTCGCTGCTTGGAAGAATCTGGTAACAAGGGCTTGGAAGAAGAGCGACGTTTGGCTTATGTGGGGATTACCCGCGCTCGGCAGAAAAGTACCATTAGTTTTTGTTGGAACCGCAAGACATATCATGGTACGGTGTCTTCCAGTCCTTCCCGATTTATTCAAGAAATTCCTGGCAAAGACACCATTATACACCTTTCTTTGGATAAAAAAGTTAAAAAAGAACAGGCCTATTTATCAAAAGGAACTCAGGGTTCCCAATTTTCCAGCAGTGCTAAATCTAGTTTTTATTCTAACTCTGGCTCTGAATCTAATCTTCAATCTGGTTTTCAAGCTGGGCAACGGGTACGTCACGAGGTCTTTGGCCTAGCGACTGTGATCCATCAAAATGGTGATCAGGTAAAAGTGCGTTTTGATCAGTCAGGGGAAAAAATTCTGATCAGCCGGTTTTTAAAAAATGCTGTTTTCTTAATCGCAACTTTTCTGGGGATGATCTAATTTTTTCGTCATATTGAGTATTTGTTTAAAAAAACATTAGAAGCTTTTTAAAAATCTTTTTGATGCATTTTAAAGAAAGGTGCTTTTTTTATTGATTTTAAAAGCGAGCCTAGAGGATCTTTTTCTTTAAAATAGTGTATTAGATTGAAGAGACTGAAATGGTGCTTTTTAATAACCCTTAAACAGGACTATGAATGGTACTTAAGGTAACCGCTTCAGTCATTTTTAGCCTTATTCTTCTGCGGAGGCTTCGTTTTCCATTTTTTTGCGTAGCAATTCCATAAAATCTACAGGCTGTAACACCAAAGGATGAAGGCCACTTTCTTGGGTCAGTTGGCTGACCAAAAAGCGGATAGATGGCCACAACAAGGTTGGGCATTGCACGAATAAAATCAAAGGTATGACGTCTTCTTCGACTTGGTTAATCAAAAAATAACCTACATACTGCAGTTCCAACATAAACAATTTTTCATCGCCTTTGGAAAGAGTGACTGTGGTAGAGACCAAGACTTCGAAGCGTTGTTCTTCTTTGTTTCCCCGGGGCTGTACGTCAATAGAGACATGTGTATTAAGCGGTTCCCCTGCACTTTCGTCCGAAAGAATTTTAAATGGAGAGGGATTTTCAACGGAAATATCCCGAACTCCCTGAAACACTACCTTTAAAGAAGAATTGTCTAAAGCTGCTGATTCTTGCATCATGATTCCCAAAGTTATACCAAAAGCCAATTGCAGGAATTCTAACAGTTATTGCCTTAAAAAGCTACGGAGTCAAGGGAAAGGTTTTAAGAAAATTCTAGATGGTGATCTTGACAATCTTTTATGAATTTTGGAAATAAATTTATTTTGTGGGGCATATTATCTTGTCTTTTTGTTACGGAGAACAAAGAGAGTGATCAACACTCCTTTTCAGAGTTCGGCAAAAGTGATGAGGTCTCAACAGATTTTAGAATTTAATTGGGGAACTAAAAAATCTGAAAACGCACTTGAGGCTAGGACCAACAATAACTTTTTTTAGGAGCCTTAGAAAAGGAAGAAGAGATCTTTGAAAATTTAAAGCAGCGCATAAGCACAAGTGATTGACTGAATTCACTGTGTGATGATCAGAGAGTAGGGCAGGATCTTTTGATTCAATGATTAAAGGAAATAAGCGCCAAAAAAAGAATTTTTTAAAGAACCGTTATAATAGATAAGCAAATTAAAATGCATGATTTAAAGTTGTTGATTTGTCGATAAAAAATTAATAAATCTGAAATAAAATTTCTTTTGGAATGGTGTAGGGTATTTCAGATCGTTTTCTGAATCGCTTGGTTATCTATAGTCTGCGCACTGTATGAAAGCATTCTGTGATATGGGGATGAAAAGCTCTAATAATGACAATAAGGATAGCAAGAGTCAGAGAGCTTTGACCTTATGATGCTCACTTAGGATGAGGACAAGGAGTCGTTACAAAGACTGGTTATCAGGACCTGTTACAGAGAGTATTTCCTTTAGCCTGTTTTACCGTCGCGATAATCTGAAGGAAGACGAATCATTTTTTTGAACGGTTGTGAAAGTCCGAGTTCTTTTCTGAATACAGAAAAACAGATAAACTGTTCCAAACCATTGGCGGACGACATTTTGAATACAGGTTTTTTCCAGAATAAAGCTTTTATGCATGTGATTATGGGATTGTCTGGTTTGCCCATCCTTTCTGAGGCTTTGTATTCTTCTTGTGCAGATGAGATTTTTATGACTCTGAAATTGGGGCAACCATTACTAGAGTTTATCTTGGGGGTTTATTTGTCGGGGTTTGCACTGGGAGTGTTATTCTGGGGGCATCTTTCAGATTTTTTTGGACGCAGGCCCTGTATTTTAATAGGACTGGGGGTATTTGTTGTAGGATGCCTGGGGTGTTATTTTGCTAAAGATTTGAGTATTTTGGCCCTCAGTCGCTTTACCCAAGGGGTGGGCAGCGGTATGGGCAGTATCTTAAGTCAAGTTATTTTATGGGATGTTTTTAAAGGTTCATTGTTGGGCAGAGCGTATGCTGTGATGGGGGGTGTTTCCGTGGCTATTCCTGTCATCGGAGCCATTCTGGGCAGTAGTCTTGAGATGTTTTGGGGATGGTCCTCTGTGTTTGTGCTGTTAAGCTTATGTGGGGCTTTTTTGTTGGTCTATGTGTGGACTTTTTTGCCTGAAACAGGATTTCAAGAAGAATGCGGCCATTTTATGACTGTGATTAAAAAAATGGGGCGGGATAAGACAGTTTTAGGATTAGCGGTTGCAGGAGGCATTTGCAACAGTATGGGGCTGAGCTATGGTTTAGAACGAGACCTTTATTTAAGCAACTGGTTTGAAAGTCTTTCTATCAGTGAGTGGCAATCTCAGGGGATGCTGCTGATTCTGGCGGTGGCGGCGGTGCTGGGGTGTTGGCTTTCCAAGAAACTCCATCCTTTTTTTTCTTTGAAGAAAATTTTAGGTTTTGGGATTGTGTTGGCTTTTTTGGGAACATGTGTCTGGAGCTTATTTGCATTGATCCACTGTACCGTTAAATCGTTTCCCTCTTGGGCGATGGCGGCTATCTGCTTGTTTAGCCAAATTCACATTATGATTGGTGTTTCTATGGCTTCTTGTAACATTCCTCCTCTGGCCTTGCAGCAGTATCAAGGGACCATCGGCACAGCATCTAGTATTTTTGGCTTCCTTTACGCTTTACTGACGGCTTTGTTTAGTTTGGGGATGGGGATGGGGTTTTTAAAAACCCATCTTACATTTATGCCCCTATACTCGATGGCTTTGAGTATCTTGATGGGGGTCTTGTTTTGGTGGTTTTTGGTTTATAAAAAAGCGCCGTGAGGGACGGCTGTGTAAAAAATTGATCTTGCCGCGCTGTATTTTTAGAATAAATTACTCCTTTTCGATCACAACGGTGTGATGGAGGGAACCCTTTGGTTCTATAAGATTTGAAATACGGATTTTTAATTTTTGGTTAGATTTTTCCACAAGTCTTCCATATCTTGCCAAGATTTTGCAGATCCCTGAAGTAAAAGAGCTTTAGCTTCAGTTGTAAGAGATATATCTTTTAGATTCATTAGAAGAAATTTTTCTGGATTGCACAAAGTGCGCAAAGGATACCTCAGACGTTTTTTAATCCCTTGGATAAAATCAGGAGGAGTATGAGTAAATTCTTGTAATGTTTCTAGATCCATATCGTTGCCAATAACAAAGCGCACTTGATCAAATAGTACAGTGTTTTCTAAAGAATGACGCAGGATGGGTGTCTTCTCTTTCACTAATGGGGTGGCTTCAATTTTTTTCGGTAAAGTACAACTGGAAATAGGATAGCTTTGTCGAAGGGTCTGTTGAAAAGAAGAGCCTTCTTTTTCTGATTGTTCTTTAAATGCTTTTTGAGGCTGTGAATTTGTTTTTTTTCAAAAGGAATTTTAACTGAAAATCCCATATTAAGCATAACAATACGTGCGTAGGGGTTTAAAGATGAATCTAAGCGTTCTAAAAGAGGTCCTAGATCGGATTTCCAGTGTAAATCTATACTGGCTGACAAGAGCTTGAACTTGTGGAGCGTTAGGTACCAAAAGGTCTACGCCGGTATACAACATGGGGTTTATTTCTTGGGGCGTGAGCATCTGAAAAATTTCTGTTACAAGGTTTCCTTTTCCAACACCAATCTCTAAAATACGGACTTTTTCGTAATGCTTTTTATTTTTTAAAATTTGTTGAATATGTGAGGATAAAGAGGTATCGTTTCTATCTTGAAAGCAAATTTTGTTGACGGTAGATTCCTTTGTACCCAAAATCGGTAACGTCAAAAAAACAAAAAGATACAAAATTTTCATTTCTATTAAAAAATAAAAGTAAAAATTAATATTGCATATACATCATAGGAAGTCAATTTTTATTTTTTTGCACAATAACCCGTAAAGACGGATCATCCAGGCCCCAAACTTCATCCATTACTTCTTGCCGTTCAATCAAAGATAAGTCTTTCCAAGGCTTTTTTTGTAAAATCTCGCATTCTTTTATCTCTAACACCCATTCTTCTTTCAAGGAACAGCCATTAAGCTGCTGCATAACAAAAGGGGATAATCGAACTTGGGGCGGCGGGGTGAATTGACCTTCAAAATGCATTTTTTCTGCCCACTTAGACGATTTCTTTCTGTACTGAAAGTGGATATCTTTAAGATCTTCTAACAAAGAAATAGGTATATCCACAGATTCGATCAGGTCTTTTTCCTGAAGGCATCCTTTTAAAAAACTTTTGATGCAAAGCGCAATGCAGGCTTTTTCGATCGTTTCTTGAGCGCAGAACAGGTTTTGGTTTTCTGTATTCTGTTGTAGAGTTTCAAGAGGAAAACTGAAATCAACTTCTTCGATACTAAAACCTAAGTTCGATAAAGGGACCTGCAAAGAATAAATGCTGTTGGCAAGATCTTCTTGGCAGGGCTCTTCTAACGGTCCTGTATACCAATCCTGTGAATACAAAATCACAAACTGAGCCCCAGGATTTAAGAAAGGAGTTAAATGCTTTAATAAATCAACGCCTCGTTGGCCCCAGTCTAAAGGAACAGCTTTGGCGTAAACGAGGTCATAGTTATGTTGCGGGTTAAACGTAAAAATATCTTGCCCAGGGAAATATTGAATTTGACTGGGATTGTTTTCTTTCAGTATCGTGATACCCTTAGGTTCTTCTTCCAACCACAGCTCTACCCCATCGTATACAATTTTTTGTTTTTCTGCAGTTGATAAGTCCGCAAACAGTTCCCAAATATCTTGTCCCATTGAAGGTCCTATTTCCAAAACAGAAAGACTGCCCTTTTTTTCAAGCAGAGGCATAGCATAATAAGACAAAGCAAAAGGGTCTTGATGAGGTTCTTTTTGTGCTGTTTTTGTCATCTCAAAAGCAGGAAGTTATATTAAAACGCTTTAAGATCCGGGCTTTGGGACTTGCCCGGCTGCCACCATGGCATTGCGAAGTTGATCTTGGAATTGATGCAGACCTTCTGGGGAGTGAGGCAAAAAGATGGTGTTGGTTTTTCCAGAATTCCCCAGCTCTTTTAGCGTGTCAAAATACTGAGATAAAATCATCAGGTGCATAATTTCTTCGGTACTGGTTCCAGGTAAGTCGCTTTGAAACAGTTCAAGAGCTTCTTTCATTCCTGCTGCAATGGCTTTTCGTTGCCCTGCTAAACCTTGACCTTGCAAGATTTTACTTTCACTATCGGCTTCGGCTTGTTTAATTTTTAAAATTTTTTCCGCTTCTGCCCGTTCTAAAGCTGCACAGCGTAGGCGTTGGGCCTCATTGATCTCGTTCATAGCGGATTTTACTTTTTCATCAGGATGAATGTCCGTGACCAGAGCTTTCATAATGTCATAGCCAAAATCCTGCATCACGCCTCGCAGCTCTGATTCCACCGCCATGGCAATATCGTCTTTTCGGGAAAAAACGTCATCTAGGAGGATATGAGGGATGCGGGCCCGAATGACATCAAAAACATAGGACCGAATCTGAGATTCGGCGTCTTCAAATGTATAAAAGGCTTCGTATACTTTTTCTGCCAAGATACGATACTGCACAGAAATCATGACATGTACAAAGACGTTATCTTTGCTTTTGGTTTCTACCGCCACGTCCATTTGGCTTAAGCGCAGGCTTATGACACCAGAAACACGTTCAATGAACGGAATGCGAAAAGAAATGCCAGGCCCAGCGATACGAACAAAGCGTCCTAAACGTTCGATCAAGGCAACACTTTGTTGGTGGACAATAAGAATGCCATGAAATAACAACAAGGCTGTAAAGAATAGGCCGATGAGGCCCCACCAAAGAATAGGGGGTAAGGTCAATAGCATGATGGCAGTCCGTACTTTTTCTTTTATAATAACTCTAAACTCTTTGAAAAGCACTGATGAATCCATTATGTTATTTTTGGAGCAGCCCCCAAGACTATCTTTTGATAGGCCAGGCTATGGGTGGGCATGTGTCCATGATGCGTCGACATGAGGGAAATGAAAATCTGTGGTTTTTAGAACACTTTCCCCTTTATACGCAAGGTGCGGGTTGTCATGATTCTATTCCCGGTACGTTGCCTTTTCCTTTTTTCCCCAGTACTCGGGGGGGGAAGATTACGTTTCACGGCCCTGGTCAAAGGATCATCTATGTTATGATTGATTTGAAAAAGCGGGGACTTTCCATACATCAGTACATTTTCTTGCTGGAACAGTGGATCATTGACGTTTTATATCATTACGGGCTAAAGGCAGAGCGTTTTCCACCCCACACGGGAGTTTGGTTAGGAAAAGCCAAAATTGCCGCCATAGGCCTTTATGTGCAAGGCGGGATCACTTCCCACGGTATTGCTTTAAACGTCACTGTTTCCTTAGAGCCTTTTTCTTATATCGCTCCTTGTGGTCTTTTCCTGCCTGTGACGCGTTTGAGTGATTGGGTTCCTGATCCAAAAACTGAAGAATTAGACAGCGCCTTGGTGAAGACGTGTCCTTTTCTGTCAGTCCCTTGTACGAAGTCGTTTTTTTAAACGAATCGTTGCCTTGCACTTGGATCATTTTTGAAAACTGGAATCATCCTGATCTGTTTTCATATTGTGCAAGAGCCTTACCAGTTAAGCTGCCACCTTTGGGCCGTTAGATCATCCTTAGGATGTAGAAAATTTTTTAATAATATCTGAGGGAGTCTGATAATGTCTTCGTTAAGGCAGAGTCTTTCTTCGGGTTTCTTGAGCTTCCTGTTCTAGACCTTTTTTTAAAAGTATTTGTAATTTTTCAAAATCTTGGATGTCTTTCATTAAAATCTCAAACTTTTGGAAGAAATCAGGAAACATCAACTCTGGGCACTTGATACCCACTTTTTCCATCAGCTCGGTGCGACGCATCCAAACGACCTGATCGTCATATACTCCTTCATCGTTCCAGGCTGGGCAAAAACATACGGTTAACGGCTTGTCGCCGATCGCTTTCTTTATAGCTTCTGAATTTTGCTTTTTACAGGCAGAAAGAAGAATCTTGTTAGATTTATCGCGCCCACTGGAAAGGCTTTCCACCCCTGAAGGTCCGTGACTGATCAGTACAAAGGCGATGCCATCATGAATAGTATCCGAGTGCAATTCAACAACTTTTTTTGAACGCGGTGCTGTTGTGCAATGGGTACTTGTGGATAGCTCAGGTCCAATGACTTGATCTCGGTCTTGAATCAGGATAAAGGGGCTGTTGCGATAGATGTTCTTACAAAATGCACCAAGGCTTACATGAGGTCCCGCTGTAAGCATAACGCTTTCTACCCCGTAGGTCATCCAATGTCCAAAACCGTCTTTGGCTATCTTTTCAGGTAAGCCTAAGGTTTTAAAAGGCACAATTCCTATGGCATACTTATCAAATGAACCGGCAATTTCGTCTCCGACGGCTTCCTTAACGTAAGGTGACTTGGGAAGATTCTTATAAACGAAAGAAGTGTAGGATTCTCCGATACGTTTTTTAGAATCAGAAGGGTAAGGAAGGTGTTGACAACGAAAAAAATAGCTGCATAAAGCTTGCATGATTTTTTGTTGGTGAAGACGCGTGACCTCTTCCTTTGAAATGCGGCGATAAGAACGGACGAGCGAAAAAGTAGCACTCAGCACAACTCCCATCAAGATCAAAACGATACACATTTCCATCAGGGAAACCCCTTTCCAACTGGAAATGGGGGACAAAAAGCGCGCCTGAAGAGATTCGAACTCCTGACCTTTGCCTCCGGAGGGCAACGCTCTATCCAGCTGAGCTACAGGCGCATCTTGTTTGTTATTGTACAAAAAAAAGTGCTTCAGTAATAGCCTAAAGCAAGCCCAAAGGTTTTTCTTTTTTAAAAAAAGATTGATTTTAAGAAACCATTTAAGGAGTCTCGATCCATACATCTTGGTCCAGTTCATATAGGTCTGGTAGATTCCAGCTTTCAGAATCTTTAGCCAGCTGACGGATTTCGCCTTTGATTTGATCTTGAACCGTTTCAATATCGTTACTTGAAACGCTATAATGTCCGATCAGTCTATTTTCCAAAAGGGTTAAAGGGTCGCGGTTGTCTTTGGCTTGTTCTAGAGATTCTTTAGAGCGATAATGCCCTGGATCTGACATAGAATGGCCTTTAAAACGATAGGTATCGATTTCTAATACAATGGGGCAAGAAGTATAGCGAACTTCTTGAAGTAATATTTTAAAAATCGTATACAAGTGCACCACATCGTCCCCAGAGCATCGGTATCCTGGAATATTAAAAGCTTCTCCTCGGCGCCACAACTGATCTGCACCAGCGCAGCCTCGCTCCACCGCGGTTCCCATGGAATAACCATTATTTTCCACAATGTACAACACGGGTAATTTCCAAAGCCTTGCCATATTCATGGATTCAAACCATTGCCCTTGGTTGGCGGCTCCGTCACCGAAAAATGCGCAACAAACAGCGTCTTCATTTTTGTACTTATGGGCAAAGGCCATGCCAGTTCCCAGAGCGCTGCTGGCCCCTACAATGCCGTGTCCGCCATAAAAACGACCCTGGGGGGAAAAGATGTGCATGGATCCTCCTTTCCCTTTAGAAGATCCTCCTTGGCGGCCCATGAGCTCTGCCAGAACTTCTTTTCCTGAAAGACCACACGTGATGGCATGACCATGGCAACGATAAGACGTGATGACGGTATCTTTTGGGTCTCGTGCTGCGCATACAGAAACAGGAACGGCTTCTTGTCCGATGCACAGATGGCAAAAGCCGCGAATAATACCAGAAGTATAGATTTTGGCGCACAGTTCTTCAAAACGTCTAATGTACAGCATTTGACGATACCAATCTTTTAAAACCTCTACCGGTGGCAGAGCGATTTTACCAGGATCTGTTTGTAAAGAAGAAAAAGAAGACTGCGAAAGAAAAAGACTCATAACAACTGCTGTTTTAAGCTGGGGTACCAGGATTCGAACCTGGGGATGGCGGTACCAAAAACCGCTGCCTTACCGCTTGGCTATACCCCAAACCTTTCTGTACTATACATCGGGTATCCTTTTTTTGCAAGAGCGATGAGACTGACTTTTCTTTCCTTTAAACCAAACACTTTTTTTCTGCGCTCTTTGCTGATTTTACTGATTACAGTGCTGTTGATCCACAGTATTTCAGGATTTGTTTTTCTGCATCGTCATTGGGCTCAGGTCTCTTCGGTTATGTATCAAAATATTGCCAACAATGTGAGTTTTTTGACGGCTTTGCACGATCAAAAAGTGGTTTCTTGGGAACAATTGGTGACATTGGCTAAGGATCAGTGCCAGATTCATCTTTCCCACAGTGATCCTAGGGCCGTGCCAGATTTAGAAAATTTGGAAAAATTCCCACTGGCCCCTCTAAAAGAAGTGTTGAAGCAAAAAATAACAGCTCCGTTCAGTCTTTACCGCACCCACCACACCCTTTTTATTCAAGTCAAAAAAGGCTCTGAAAATTTGGAATTTGCGATATCTACTCAAAAGTTGGGCTATCGCAGTGCCTTTTTGTTTGTGTTGTGGGCACTGGGTTCTTCAGTCTTATTTTTAATGATTGCAGCCCTTGTTTTGCGCAGCCAGGTGGCTCCTTTAAAAGAGCTAGCGGTTTGGGCTCAGAATCTGGATTTAAGCCGGCCGCTTTTTCGTCAACGTATTAAAGGGGCCAGAGAGATCCGTAAAATTGCTTTGGCTATCCGTACTTTGGTGTATAAATTGCAAAAAAATCACTTAGAGCAGAATCAGATGTTGCTGGGGATTTCCCATGATTTGCGGACCTTGTTGGCCCGTATGACTTTGCAAATTAAGCTATTGCCTCCTTGTCCTGACTTAAATTCCTTACAAGAAGATGTTCAGTTGATGGCCGAAATGATCGCAAATTATCTAAATTTTGCCCGGGACAGCACAGAAAAGAGGGTTAAACTTTCTATTTACCGGCACATTACTTCTTTGGTGCATTCGTTGGTGGTTCCTGGTCTGCAAATCAATTTGAATATTTCAAAAGAAGAGTGGGCGTGGTTGCAACCGCTTCAGTTCAAAAGATGTCTTCATAATTTATTGGATAATGCTGAAAAATATGGCCATAAAAATATTTTACTGATTGTGCAGGCTCCTTTTGTTTATCAAGGAAAATCTTATCTGTATGTAGCGGTAGAAGATGATGGACCAAGAATTCCGCAGCAGTATCAGGAAGATATTTTTCGTCCCTTTTTCCGTTTGCAAGAAAATCGTCCTTTGAAAAGTGGAAGTTCGGGATTGGGGCTGTCTGTTGTAAAGCAAGTGGTTTTAGATCATCAGGGAAAAATCTTTGTAAAAAAAGGATCTTGTCTGTCCGGGAATGCGTTTATTTTACTGTTTCCTTTAGAAAAATTTTAAGGAGCTCAAGAATCAGAAGCTTTTTTTTCGCCACTATATCCCTAAGAGCGTGGCGCAGCAAAAAAATCCCTATAAGAAATGAGCCTTACGCAATATTTTTTAAAAAAGCACTTTTGACATAAAAGCGCTTTTTGAGTCTTTTGAGGATTAAAAAGTATTTACATCAATATCTTGTGGGTTCAATTGGTAGTATTTTTTTAGGTCATCGGTGTTTGAAATTTCTGGTTTTTTGTTGAGGAGGTCGCTGGTGAAAAAATCTGTAAACTGAACGGTAGGTAGAACCTGTGAATAAGAACCTTGACTTAATTCCTCTGAAAGCTGCGAGCGCTCATTCCATTGAGTTCTGTAGGTTTCAAAAGTACTCAGCAGAGCTTTTTCATGCTCTTTGAGTTTTTTTAAAAAATAGTCTATTGTTCCTTCTTTGTGATGAGGATGATTTTTATGTTTTGCCTCCGGTGCCCCCATTTGTTGTATGACAGATTGGGTGTGAGCAATTGCTTTGAGGACAGGCCCAATGACTTTACGTTTTCGCCAGTCATAGGATGTTAAAGCGTAGCGTCGTGAAAACGTATAACCCGCATAATCGTCTTTATAATTATAATATTCGATTTTAATGTTTTTAAACGTTGTCTGGTTTTCCGGTCTTTTGTGTTCAGAAAAACCTTGCTTTTTTTCGGACAGAAGTTTGTCTAATTCTGCAATGTTTTTCTTTGTTGCTTCAATAAATTTATTTTTATTTTCTTGAATTTATTTTAATTCTTCTGTATTTTTATTTTCGGTCAATTTACTCATGACATTAGACGTTTTTAAAATCTCCAGCATTTTTTCATTTCTGTTGATCAGTTCGCAGATCTCATCTAATTCTGATATAAAAGCGACACGCTTTTTATCTGCATTTTTTTGAGACTCGAGTTGTTTTTTCTTAAATTCTTTAAATAAGGCCTGAGTTTCAGGATCGTCCATATTTTCGATACTTTCTTCGTCTGAAACATACAAGTCGTTATTTTCGATAGCACTATATAGTTTGTTGATGAATTTTGTTTTTTCTGAATAGGAATCGGTTTTTTTTCCTCTTCTTCTTTTTTACCGCCCAGAGCTATTTGAGCAGTGGCTGAAAACAGCAGTGTCAAGATTCAAAATTTTGTCATGATCGATTCAATATTTATTAATTTTTTATCTTCGTATTGTAAATTTTAATAGATTGAAAATCTAGAGATTGTTTCAAATAAGGGGGATTAATGGAAAAGATAGTCGTGAAAATTATTAATTTCCACGCCTGTAAAATGTGCTTATTCTTCTGTTTTTGAAGGGGGTGCCTTCTGGGGTTTTTCCTTGTTTTCAAGTGTCAAATTTTCAAGAAGGTGTTCTATATCAATAGATGTTTGGAGTACTTTTTGATCTGAAAAATCAAGATTCTTGAGTTCTTCTGTAAGTTCATTTTTATGGCTGGCCTTTGCGTTAAATTCTTTGAATTTTTCAGAGACCTTTTGGATGCAAGCATCGTTTTGTGTGTCAATTTTTTCTAAAAATTTAAATGCTTCTATGTAGTCTGTGCATGATTGTTTAGTACTCGTGAGTCGTGTTAACTTTGTTCTTAAAATATCTTCGTTTTCCTTTATACTTTGCATAGTTTTTATTGTGTGGTGGCTAGCAATTCGATATATCTCAAAAACTGCTTGATGATCAAAAGGTTGATTCACGAAACACTCTAATAAATCGTGAATTTTTAATGAAACATTTGAAATTTTACTAATAAAACCATCAACATGTTCTTTGTAATTCTGATACATTACTATAAGATTTATCCTGTCTTTTTCATAGAAAACTGTGCCCTGATTGAATGCTTTAGTTTTTTCTAGTAGTGTCTTTTTCAAATCTTCTTTGGGATTTTTTTTTGAATTCAAAGTATCTTTATTGATTGGTTTCTTTTTCTGTTCTTCTCTTTTTTCATTTTTTTCGTTTTCTTCTCTTTTTTCATTTTTTTCGTTGTCAGAGTCTGAGGGGTTCTTTTTACCACCCAAGGCTGTGTAAGGAAGGATTGTAGATAATAAAATATATAAAATTGGCTTTTTCATGTATAAAAAATAAATTTAAAAATATATTGTAAAATATTTTTTTAATGACGTCTAGTTTTTAGGGGGATTTTTGATGGATTTTGAAGAATTTTTTAAGTGACAAGAACGTCTTTCATCTTCTGGATCGGATAGAGCGAGATACTAGAAAAAAGGTCGACAGAGTTGTGCTTGGAACAAAATCTCCGTTGATAGCAGAAAAAAAGATGAAATTTAAATGTTGCTTCAAGGAAATGTGCAGACCGAAGGATGAAGTCCGTTTAAAATGTCTAAGACCCCCTTGAACAAAATAAGCAATAAGAATAAACTATGTAAAGTTGTGGGGGTCATAGCTCAGCTGGAAGAGCGCTACAATGGCATTGTAGAGGTCGGCGGTTCGATCCCGCCTGGCTCCACGGGATATGTCTTTAATGAGTGATTTTTCCTTCTTCGTTCAAAAAAGCCTAGATGCATTATTTTCTGGTCTTTTGCCCTTAGAAGATCAGGGGGTTGAGTTAGAAGAGTCCTCTATGGGGCTGAAGATTATTCTGCCTGATCAGAAAATTTATGTTATACACGGTCACTTAGATTTGCAGCAATTGTGGGTTTCTTCTCCGTTGTCCGGAGGCTGGCACTTCGTGCTAGATCCTATCTTAGGACAGTGGAAAGATACACGCGGTCACCAGACCTTAGAAGAGTTTTTTTTGAAGGAGTTCCATAAATTTGAGCTTCCTTCTTTTTTAGTGAGGATTTTATGAAGTGTGGTATTGTGGGCTTGCCCAATGTCGGTAAATCAACTTTATTTAATGCGTTGACCGCCAGTACGAACGCTCAGGCTGCAAATTTTCCGTTTTGTACCATTGATCCTAATGTAGGATGTGTGGATGTGCCGGATGAAAGGCTTCAGGTTTTGGCTCAGATCGCCAGTTCCGCCACTCTATTGCCGTCGCAGGTTCATTTTGTGGATATTGCCGGATTGGTCAAAGGAGCCAGTCAGGGGCAGGGATTGGGTAATCAATTTTTGTCTCACATTCGGGAAGTAGACGCTATTTTACATGTGGTACGCTGTTTTGCAGATCCCGATGTGATTCATGTGGATGGTAAAGTTTCTCCGTTAGATGATGTAGAGATTTTAGAAACCGAGCTGGTGTTGGCGGACCTTCAAAGTGTGGAAAAACGGCTGGAGAAAAAATCTAAAAAAGCGGACCCTGACATGACTGCTGCTTTAGAAAAAGCTTATAGCGTCCTGGAAAAAGGAGAGTTTGCCAGCACAGCTCCTTGGCAAGATTCAGAGCGCGCTCTTTTTCCTCAATTGGGACTTTTGACTCTTAAACCTCTGTTTTATTTGTGTAATATTGGGGAAGAAGATTTAAATTCGGTTTTATTTCCCTTCCAAATAGAATTAGAAGCTATGGCTAAGGCTAAAAATCGTCCTATTTTGTTCTTGTGCAGTCAGCTAGAATCAGAAATTTCTGTTTTATCTCCTGAAGACAAAGTGCTTTTTTTGCAACCTTTGGGATTAAAAGAATCAGGGTTGGATCGCTTAGCCCGTATGGTCTATGAGCATATGGGGTTGATGACTTTTTTCACCATCGGCCCTAAAGAAGCCCGAGGGTGGACCTTAAAAAAAGGAAGCACGGCCTTTGATGCAGCAGGTTGTATTCATACGGATTTTCAAAAAGGGTTTATTAAAGCTGAAACAATTGCTTATCAAGACTATGTCATGTATGGCGGACCTGCCGAAGCGAAGGTCCAAGGAAAGGTACGCTTTGAAGGAAAAGAATATGTGGTGCAGGATGGGGATGTGTTGTTATTTAGATTTAATTAAAATAATAAATTTTAAATAAAAAAAACTTTTTAATTTTTTTTATTTACTCAATCAGGGGGTCCAGAAAGTTTTCAATTTCTTTCATTGAACAAGACCCTGACTTCGCAAAGAATTTTTGACTAGAAATAATAAAATGCTTACTTGACAGATTCCGATTGATCAATGGGTTCTAAATATGCTAACTCTAATCCGTGCACATTGATGTATTTTAATTGATATTTTTTTAAATCAAGGTCTTTTTTTAACTTTATCGTTATTTTACCGTTTTCTTTTACAAGTAACCTGGCAGAAGGTTTGCTATCTCCATCTGTTAAACGGACGCCTACTTTTTTAGACCAATCATCTTTAGCATTTGTAGAGAGAATCGTTTTACCTAGAAAAAAAATTTTATCAGCAAATTCTAGAACAGCATTTTCACTGAAAACAATATTTTGTATTGCGTTATGTGCTAAAAATTTACGGCCTTGTTGAAAATCCAAATAGTTTTTTAAGCAATGTTTTTTCTTTGATATTTCGTTCAATAAGAAGGCTTTGAATAATTTTTTAAAACATGCTGTTCAATTTCTTCTAGAGTTTTTTCAGGAAAAAAATCTTCAAATGAAATAATATTGATCTATGTTAGATCAGAACTAATCTTTCGAAGAGCTTTTTCATATGCTTTTGTTTCTGAAAAAGGAATACCTACAAACCTTGTGATGGGTATTCCCATCAATAAAATTTGTATACACGTTCCGGGAGGATATATTTTTTGAATATCTTTAGCAATACGTTTAAGGCATAAAAGTGCCTCTCGCTCTCCTGAATCGGGTTCTTTTCCAAGAACGGATTTTTCTAAATTGGGACATTTAAATAGAAATTCCACCATGCCAAACTGTAATGGTTTTTTCTGATGTACATATTTTTCTATTTTTTTTAGTAATATTTTCTTGTTTTTAAAATGTGGAACGCTTTTTGAGTCTGATTTATAAATAATTTTCTCTAAAATAGAAAAAATTTTTCTAGAATCATCACCAATAGATTGTGATTATAGTGCAAAAATATTATGACTACATATAAACTCAAAAAAAATAAAAAATATTAAAAAACGCGTTATAAATATTGGTAATTCTCCTTTAAGAAATGGAAGACAGTATCTTTTTGGGAGTATTTTCATCTATCAAGGGCAGATAAAAATACAGAACTTATTTTTGAACTATAAAGATGGTGTAAGATTTTTTGTACTGGCATAATATTTTGAATCTTCTTCGCCTTCAATCGAAATGCTGCTAAATTTCTTTTTTAAATCTTCGATTTCTTGTAGTTGAACCAAATTTATTGAGTTGACTTGATTGTTTGTATCCAAAACCATATGACAACTTGAAATTTGCGGATTATTATATTTTAAAGGTGAGATATATGGTAGGAAAGAACTTTTAAATTGTTGACCTATAATAGATTTCTCAGTGATTAAATCATTCCCCTGGGTGACTTGCAATACAGAGCTATTTGAAAAGTTAATCTCAGGGTAAATATTTTGAATACTTTTTGTAAGGTTGTCCATAGATTTATGATAGGCCTTTTTTAAATAAAGATAATAAAAAGTTTTTATTAAATTTAAGTGATCTTCTAATATCTTGGACAATTTAAGCTGTAGGTTTTCAGCATCTTTTTTCTCATCCTCTGATAAGTGGTGAATAAAGTCATGGAGTGTTACATTTTCTATAAATTATTTTTGATCTAATTATTGAATATTTTCTCTTACACAAATTTCTTTAAATTTTGTCTGATACAACTCATGCTGTTCTTGATTAAACTGTTTGTCAAAAACTGGAACTAAGTTAATGGGCCTTACATAAAAAGGAACCTTTTTTTCTAAGATTGTTTCGAATTGATTCTGTATGCATTTGAATGTCACGACTTCTCAATGATGGCTTAGATCTACGGTTCTGGGAGTAATCATTTGCTTTGTAGAATGAGTTTTGCAAAAAGGGCGATTGGATACGAGTAAAGTATAATTTTGACTTTCTACATTGTTCTTAAAGGTGACGATTTTTTGGATATTTTCTATGTCTTCAGCATTATTTGATTTTAAATTATTTATCTGAGTATCTAGATTATTTAATTTTGTTAAATTAAGTTTTTTATTGCAATTATTAAAGCAAAATTTTCCGGAGAATTGGGAGAAAATGATAAAAGAGCCAAGAGCGCACGAATATATGGTGGACAAAGCGCAGCTTCAGGATAATGCGTTTTAATAAATTCCAAAATTTACTTGCTATGCGTATCAGGGTGTATCAAATCTGAATTCTTTATTGTAGAGGTTTGCCTGAGCGAAGCAGGTTCGAAGCAGGTTCTATGAAGTGTTTTTATAAAAAATGAAGGTATGTTACAATCTGAGGGCATGATATTTGAAATATAACGACGATGTTTAGTTTACAGGGAAAAACGGCCATGATCACCGGAGCTTCTGGTGGCCTAGGGGAGCAATTTGCCCGCACGTTAAGTACTGCCGGGGCAAGAGTGATCTTGGTCAGTCGTCGTATAAATAAGCTTGAATCGTTAAGGGATGAACTGGGCAATGCGGTGGCTATGCAGATGGATGTGTCCCAGAAGCAATCTGTAAAAAGTTGCTTTGTTGAGTTAGAGCAAGCTGGCGAGAAGATTGATATTTGTATCAATAACGCTGGTATTGCCGCATTAACACCTATCTTTGAAGAAGATAATCAAGAGGAGTTTGAATCCATCATCCAAACAAACTTGCTGGGGGTTTGGTATGTGATCAAAGCTGTGGCAAACCAGATGAAGCACCATCATCTTCATGGAGCTATCATCAATATAGGCAGTGTGAATGAGGATATGTTTTCCTACAAAGAGGTCACGGCTTATGCAGTTTCAAAAGCCGCTGTGATGCCTAGGACAAAATCCTTAGCAACAGAATTTCCAAAGCGTCAGAGCAGGATTAACACCATAAACCCCGGGCCGGTGCAGTCGGATTTATTGGGCTCCCCCAATAAACACGATGCCGACTTTTGGAAAGATAAAATTCCTGCTGTTTTTATGGCGTACCCCAGTGATCTGGACGGGATGCTTTTATATCTGGCATCCAATCAGGCCTCAAGGTACGTCACGGGCGTTGCTTTTACGATAGATGGGGGCCTGTCTTGCAGGAGTTCATAAGATGAAAAATTCATTACCTAAAAAACTATTTCCGTTTTTGTGGCATTTTTTAAGAGAATATAAAGCTATTGTTGTTGTTTATGGAATCCTTGCGGTGGCGGCGGGTTTTTGGGCACCCTTTAACAGCGTACTTATTAAAATGCTCATCAACTTATTACCTCAGGCAGCCGGGAAAGATATTACAGTCTTAATTTTCCCAGCAGTTCTGATTGTTGTGAATTGCATTTTGTTTGATAATTTTACATGGCAAGGAATCATGTATATCAAATATCGCTTTATACCTCTTGTGTTGAGTAAAGTAGATCGTACTCTTTTAGATCATACTCTTTCTCACTCTCATCAATTTTTTCAAGAACGTATGGCGGGAGCTCTTTCAAAACAAATTTTTAATTTGATCGATGCAGTTGAAAAAATCATCTCATTCATTGCAAGCCAGCTTCTTCGAGGGGTGTCAGTCTTATTAATGTCTTTTGTATTTGCTTATCAGGTGAATCCCATTTTTCTGGGAATTTTGGTCATTTGGAGTCTTGTTTTTTTTACTGTTAGTTTGAATATGTCCAAAAAACTGGCGATTTTATCAGCTCACAAAGCAGAAAAAGAAGCTGTGTTAGGGGGGCAGATTATTGATAGCCTAAGTAATGTTTTTAGTATTTATCTTTTTGCGCGTAGAAAACATGAGACAACTAGAAGAAATATCCCATTAGGGGATTGGAAAAAGGCTTATCAAAATAATGAAATGTATGTTCTTATTTTGCATGCGGTACAAGGAGGGCTGATCGCCATAATGATGGCTTTTGCTATCTTTTTTTTGGTCTATCTTTATGGAAAGAGCTTGATTACGGCAGGTGATTTTGCCCTTATTTTAGGTTTATCTATGGAAACGGGGCATTTGATGTGGGTCACTATGTATTCGGTCAATGAATTGAATCAAGTTCTGGGGCGATGCAAGCAAAGTTTGGATTATCTGATTGTACCCACAGATATACAAGATAAGTCTAACGCCACCATCTTAAAATGTCACAGTGGTCAAGTTGCGTTTCACAATGTCACGTTTGGGTACAAGGGAGCTGAACCTATCTTTCAGAATAAATCCATCACAATTAAATCGGGTCAGAAAGTAGGACTTGTGGGGTATTCAGGAGGTGGCAAATCAACTTTTGTGAATCTGATTTTGCGGCTTTACGATGTGACCAAGGGCGCCATTACGATTGATGGCCAGGATATCCGCGATGTGACACAAGACTCATTACACGAAAACATTGCTATGATTCCTCAAGATCCCAGTTTATTCCACCGCAGTTTAATGGAAAATATTCGTTATGGACGACTGGATGCAACCGATGCAGAGGTCGTGGAGGCGGCAGAAAAATCTCATGCCCATGAGTTTATCTTACAACTTGCTCAAGGTTATCAAACATCAGCCGGAGAGCGCGGGGTGCAGCTTTCTGGGGGGCAACGTCAGCGTATTGCTATTGCCAGGGCGATCTTGAAAAATGCTCCGATTCTGATTTTGGATGAAGCCACCAGCCAGCTTGATTCCCTGACAGAACATTTGATTCAGGAAAGTTTGTGGCAATTGATGCAAAATAAAACGACCATTGTGATCGCCCATCGCTTATCAACTCTTCTTCATATGGATCGCATTTTGGTTTTCAATAAAGGTCAAATCGTGCAAGATGGGCCCCACCAGCAGCTTCTTGAGGACGGCGGGCTGTATAAGAACTTATGGGACACGCAGGTGGGTGGATTTTTGAGTGATAAAATATGAAGGTCAGAGCCCTTAAAATAGAAGATAGACAAAAATGTGAAGACTATTTGTCTTTGCATCAATCCCAGTGCATGTTTATGTGCAGTAACCTAAAGATTGCAGGCATTGAATATAAAGGTATGGATTATGAAGGGGAGTATTTCGGTTGTTTTAATTCTTGTTTAGAACAGCTCAATGGCGTGATTGTTCATTATTGGAATGGGAATATCATGATGCACGCATCTAATCAAATCATATTGAACCATCTTGTTCTTCACTTGAAAAAAAAAGATCAGGCGCCCTATAGCAGGTATTCTTGGACCTAATGCACAAGTAGAGCACGTTATTAAAAATCTAGAAATATCAAACGCTTCTTTCAGTATTAACCGCCATGAAGGGTTATATGAAATGGATTTAAGTACTCTAAATACAGTGCCCATATCCGATCATTTTAATGTTGTAAGTGCAAAAGAAGTTTCCGAGTCCCTTCTGATAGCCTGGCGGCGCGCCTATAGGATTGAAGCGTTGGGGGCTGCAGAGGGTCGTGTTCTTGAAAAGCAGGTTTCAGAAGATGTGGATCAATGGCTTCATAAAAATGATTGCTGGATTTTGTTATCAAATAGAATACCAGTATCTTTGAGTGCTTTTAATGCGCGTTTAGAAGATAGGGTTTCAGTTGAGCCAGTCTGGACGCCACCAGAACATCGGAATCAAGGATTTGCCAGAGTGTTATTGGCTTACACCTTAGATTTAGAAAAAAGAAAAGGAACCCAAAAGGCGGTATTGTTTACGCAGAACCCCGCAGCCATCAAAGCGTATCTTTTTATAGGTTTTAAAAAAATTGCAGATTATCGTGTGGCTTTACTGAATAAACCCAGCAATTTAAAAAATCTAATAGAATTCACGGATTGTCCTAGGACTTCTGATATTGATTTTTGACGCAAAAAAATAATGAAGAGACACCCGATTTTGGTGCAGCAACGCCGTTTGCATTTTTCTTACGGGATGAAGTAGGAAATATGATTGCAGGGTGTAATGGGGGTGTGATTTTTGGATGTATTGATACAGAACAGTTTTGGGTTGCTCAAAATAACCGAAATGCCGGCTTGGGCAGAAACCTGATGAATGAAATTCATGAGTATGGGAAAAAAATAGGATGTTCTATGGCCACAGTGAATACGATGAGTTTTCAATGTCCCAGAGTTTTTATGAAAAATTAGGATACATAGTAGATTTTCAGCGCCGGGGGATTGTCAGGATTCTGTTTGCCTTTTTATGAAGAAAGCATTATGAAGACAAAGAATTACAATGATCAAGATTCGGGCACGACTTGTGTGACCCGGAAAGAGAAAAAAGGTTGGAACTTGTTTGGTTTTTATACCGAGCGGCGTAAAGGTTCAGAATGTTGCCGGGAAAACTGGCGCTGAAGCAAGCCCGAAAAGCCGTGTGTTTCGCAAGAATCCGTTAAAAATTCTAGATCAAGGGGATGCCCTAATAAGGGCTCTGTGACGTGTTGATTGAGGCAAGCCATTCCCTGGTTACCATAATGACTGGCCATGTGTCCTATTTTTTGTCCTTTGTAAAGCAAAGCCGTGCCTGGGACAGGGATAGAACCTTTGAGATCTGAGAGGCCAAACAATTCTCTTTGAATTTGCTGGCGGTGAAAAGTGCGGGCTACCCATTCCTGTCCGACATAACATCCTTTATTCCAGGAAATGGCGTTGAGTTGATGATATCCATATTCTAAAAGAAAGGATTTGTCCGGGATTAAATCTCGGCTTCCTTCAGGAATAAGATGGGTAAAATTGTGTCTAAAATAAGATTCTGTTTTTTCTACAATCAGCAACGGGTGTGGTAAGTGGTCCCAGTTGGAAAAGGGAATCAATGCTCTTTTTCCCACGCACGGATGCCGGGGGTCTTGATAATACAGTCCCTTTTGGTGGGGGATAAACGACCGATCTTCAAACAAACCATCAACTTCTGGTCCAAAAGCAGCGCAGACAGTCAGTAGTTTACTGTGATCTTTCCAGGTGACTTGGTGCAAAGGCCCATAGAAGTTTAAAAGATGCATAAAAGCTGGTAAGTGACAGGTATCTATGTCAACAAAAAGCTGTTCTTGCCAAAAGATGATGTAGAGGTCACCTAAAAAACGTCCTTTAGCATTCAAAAAGGCGCCAAAGATGGGGGCTGATTTTGCCTGTTCTACATCTTGGGTGATCAGACCTTGTAAAAAAGAAAATGCCTCTGAGCCTTCTAAAGCCAATATGCGGCGCGACACTAAGGGAACCCAGTGGTTCATAAAGCTTTCAGTAAAAAACTCTCTTTATTTTAAGGTAAGCCCTTACAGAAGGCTAGGCCCCTTGCGTGCCTTTGGAATAGGTAGTGGGCCGATCTTTTGTTTAAGGACAGACAAAGAAGTAAACGATGCAGGATTTATTTTTACTTTTTAAATTTAAATTTTCGTCCTTGAAACACTCTTTTCCCTCTGTGCCAATCCCTGATTCAATGCGGGCTTCTGCTGTGGATGCACTGGAATGAACGCTTTTCAGTAAAAACTCAGCCTCTGCAGGTGTAAAACAGCCCTTCTTGTTACTATTTCCAGACTCTCCACCTGCTAATAACCATACTCCAGAATGATCGCCTTTAAGCCGTACTAAAGCAAGGCAAACACCAGAGATACAAGGTGCTGGGATAAGGGCTCCAGAAGTGGTTTTATGGCTGGGGGCGTCCGTTAATCCTGCATCCGCAAGGTCTTGCCAAGATAGGGTGTTAGGCTCTTTTAGACCCTCGATCCCCAAAAGTTGATTTTCTTTTTCTCCGGGTAAATGCATATAAGATTCTTTGTAATGGTTGATTAAATTCACATACGTTTGCACTTGTCCGCCTAATTTACGTAATCGCCCCTGCTGAACCAATGTCCATCCTTTTAAAGCTGCCCCTGCTAACACCCCTATTAAGACCAGCACAATCAGCATTTCCAGCAAGGTAGCCCCCTGCCAAGAGGTGTGGGGGTAAGATTTTTGTTTTTTTTTAAAGAGAAGGCGAAAAATGGATAGCATCAAAAAAAATGTGGGTCTGAATTTTTTTTCAGGATAACTTATTATGAGTATTTATTCAATAAAAATTAATATTTTAACGCTGTTTAAAATAAGCGTTTAGTTTTTTATAAATTTTTTTTTGCAACAATAGTAATACATAATGCAATAAAAAAAACAAATGAAAAAAATATTTATTTATTTTGTAATCGGACTATCTTTTTCGGGGAATGTATTTGCCACAGGAGGTGAGGAGGCTTTAAAGGCGGTAAGCAGTTTGTTCGACGAAACTGAAAAAAATATGACGGCAACGCTTGAAAAAGTTAAACATGAAGCTGAAAAAATCGTTACAGAAGCAAAGAAAGAGGGCTCTGAGAGTTGTGCGATACAGTCTAAGAAGATTGAAACAAACGTCATACCAGAGTCAAAGTCTTCGCCTTTGACTAAGACAAAGAATTCAATGAGATCTTCTTCCATCAAAAAAAAAACTTCCCAGTCGTCGATAAACTCTACAAACAGTTCATCTGATTCACAGAATCAAGAAACACCTCTTTCACCTCCGGAAAAATTGAAAATTATGAAAGAGATGAAGAATTTGAAAGAGGAAGCATCTGTGCAAGAAATCGCTTTAAGGAAAAACCCATCTAAAAAATTTGACCCTAAAATTTTACAGCAAGTGAATGCCTATCTTTTAGCCAAAGTTTCAGAAGCAGAGATTTTGTATGGAAAAAAAGATCCTAACCTGACAGACGAACGCATCAGGCAAACTTTATTACTTGCCCAAACTGCACAAAATTTAATGGAAGGACTTTCCAATATGAATGACATTTTATCTGGGGTCGAGGAAAAAAGGTCGGCGCTGAATATGGCAAAGAATTATTTTTCTAAATATGATTCGGACGAAAAAGTCTATGCTTTATTACAAAATATTGATGAAAATCTTAAAAAGTTAGACGGATTTGATCAAGATAATGAAAGTGGCGAAAATGAAAATACTTTTGCTTTGAAAAATAAAATTGAAGCCTTAGGTCATGAGCTTTACGGTAAAAGTATGGGGTTTGATCGAAGTGATAAAGAAAATAAAGAGGATCTTTTAGAAAAAGCTGAGGAGATAAACACAAATGTTTCTGCAAATAAGAAACTTTGGGATAAAAATTTATCTGAGCTGGAAAATTTAATGAAGACAATCAATCAGCAATCTGAAGAAATGAAAAACGTTAAGATTCAGGTGAAAGAGGGGAATCAAGAAAAGACAGAATCAGAGAGGAAGGCACGAAATGAAAAAGTCCAAAAAAACAAAGAAAAAGAAAATAAAGAACTAGATTCTGTTAGGGATGCTCAATTAATAAGAATTTGGAAAATAAATAATCCTAAATCATCTGAGCAAGAGGATCAAAAAGAAAAAGAAAGAATTGAAAAATTGACAAGTGACAAAAAGAAAGAAGAAATAGAGTCGTTTTATGCTGGAAAAAAGAATAAATCTCCAGTTAAAAGTGAAAAAAAATAAAAGACAGACCTAGTAAGACACTCGATCAATAAAAAACTTAGAAATATGATTTGAAAGCCTCTGTTTTAAACAACAGAGGCATTTTTAATATTTTTAGTATCCGTAAGGATTGGAAAAACGTCCTGAAGGCGTAGCAGCGGCGGGGAATTTGTACTTAAAAGTAGCCACGACATGAAAGAATTGCATCGAGTTTTTATAGGTGGCCCCGATGGTTTGATAAGGAAAAGCCAACGTCAATTTTTTAGGAGAGTAAATAGAATATCCTCCCTCTATGCCCATAATAAAAGAGTGAGAAACGTGAAATTCTACCCCTCCAGCCAGCAAGACGCCAGAGTTCCATTGTGCGCGACGTTTTAGTTTGGGTTCCATAGGATCCCCCGATTTTTTGATGGACACGCTGTTGTGTAACATGGTAAACCCTGCCTTGATATAGGGCATAAAACGACCGCTGGCCAGACCTAGTCTTCCACTGACGTTCCAATAGCCCCGGCTTTGAATGCGGACTTTTGTAGATCCTCTGGCGGCTCCGAGCTCGGCGTCTGGGGACTCGAGCGTATAGTCTGCAGTGTCGCCGTCCGGTTCTGGGTAAACCACAATTCCCGTGCCATAGTCGCAGATGGGAATAGACATGCTGCCTTGTAGGGTGGCTAGATTGCCTCCTGCTACCAGACCAAAAATGATGCTATTGGTAAGCTTAAAGTCATATCCCATGTTCAAACCAAAAGTAGCCCCAGTTTGAGAGTATGTCGAGGGAATTTGGTTGAGGTTCAAGCCATAGATAGCAACCTTTTCTATGGTTTCATTATCATCTTCTTCTGGCTCTTCCTCTGCGATATGCTCCCACCAGTAGGATTGGCTTCCAAGTACATTGGGAGTCCCATTTTTTCCTTTTCCCCCCACATATCCTACATTAAACTCTAAATACCCCCCGGAACGAATATCACATGATTGGGACCATACTTGTCCTGTGGTCAGAAGACCCAAAAGCAGAAACTTTTTCATTTTTTTTCCTAACAAAAATATTTTACATTCTTCACAAACAGTCATGATTAATAAATACTTTAGGATTATGAGTGAAAAAAAACATTAAATGTTGCTTAAAAGACGCGAAACCTATTAAGAATATTGTTTTGTGTATATATTTCTTTTTATTTTAAAAATTTCTATGAATAAGATCAGGATTTTATCCAAAAAATTTGAAAATTTTAAAAACAATCAAATTAAAAACTTATCGTTTTATTTTCAGTAAGAAAAAATAGGTTTGTTTTATGAAATTTTTAAGAGAGAAAAACCCTTGTAATAAAACAAATAAAATGTCATCCTGATATAGATAATAAAGATCCTTTTAACAAGGGATATTTTTTTGTGGCATAAAAAAAGCTTAAAGGCAATAGTGATGATAGGAATGACGTTAATAGCAGGAGGTTTTTTCTGTGCAGGGAGGCGAGCGTCAGAACCAGTGATGCGTTTTTTGGCAGCTTTAGGATGGCGGCTAGAGGAAGTTTGCGTTCAGGGGCGTTACCAAACACCTGTTCAAGATATTCAGAAAGCGACTGGTCTAGAAAGGGGGATGAATATCTTTGATGTGGATCTTCGGGGTCTTTTTGCGAAAATTTCTTCTTTACCTTGGGTCCAATCTGTTGTTGTGGAAAGAAGGTTGCCCAGCCAAGTGCTCATTCGCTTGTGTGAAAAAGAAATACTGGCGGTGTGGCACGCTCAGGAAAAACGTTATTTAGTCGATCAATCTGGAAAAATCATTTTGCAGTTAAATCCTGATCAGTACGACGTCTGGAAACATCTGACCGTGATTACTGGACAAGATGCTGGCACTTTTTTTGTAGACTTTTACCGTTTAATTCGAGAATCTGGCTTAGAGCTGCCGCGCCAAGCTGTTTATTTACGTTCTGGTCGTTGGGATATTTATTTGAAAAGGGGACTTTGTGCTAAGTTGCCCGAAGATCAAACACTTCAAGCGTTGAGCAAGTTAAAGAGCCTTCTTCCGACTCTGGGCCCCAAAGTGACGGTGGTCGATCTTCGCTTTCCAGGAACGGTACTCTTGGAAAATCGAGCTGAAGTTCCGCAGAGCAAACTTTTGAGCAAGGAGAAGAAATGAAAAAATTTCCTCTTCCTCGTCTTCGGTCGCATGTTGCGGGGATCGATTTAGGCAGCAGTAAGATTGCCTGCTGGTTGGTCGCTCAATTGGAAGATGAAAACATGACTGTCTTGGGGGCAGGGCATGCGGCTTCTAAGGGGTTGCAAGCTGGAAGAATTACAGATGTAGGGGCTTTAGAAACCCAACTGAATGCAGCCATCTATGAAGCAGAACGACAGGCTAATACTCAAATTCATCACGCGGTTTTAACGTTAGGAGGACACTGTTTCCAGTTCGACTATCAAGTGCTGAAAGCTCCTATCTTAGAGGGAAGTGTGACCGAACGGGAACTGGATTTGCTGTGGTCTCAACTTTACCAGAAAGATCGAGAGTGTGTGCCTGTTCACGTGATTCCGATGGAATTTTGTATTGATGGGCAAGATAAAATCAAAGACCCGCGGGGGATGACGGGCAAGGTATTAATGGGATATTTTCATATCGTTTGGATTCATAAGAGCCGTTTATATACGATTTTGGAGTGTTTAAAGCGTTGTCAGATTCAAGTGGTAGGACTGGTTTTTTCTGCTTACAGCAGTGGGCTTTCTTGCCTAAGTAAAGATGAACAAGAGCTAGGAAGTGCTGTAATGGATATTGGGGCTTACTGTATCAACGGAGCCTTTTTCTTTGGGGGGCAGATGGTGGGTGCGTGCTCTATCCCTTTAGGGGGGTATCACATTACCCAAGATATTGCCAGAGGTTGTGAAACGCGCCTCAGTCATGCAGAGCGGTTAAAGATCTTATATGGGGCTGCTATTCCAGCACCCAATGATCACAGAGAAATGCTGCCTATTGTGTCGTTGGGGGTAGAGGAAGAAGTGACGATGCAGATTCCTCGGTCACTTTTGATCAACATCATCCAAGCACGTGCAGAAGAGATGTGTCAGATGATGAAAAAAAAGCTTGATGAGGTGGCGACTTTTCAGCCCTTTTCCTGTCAACGTGTGGTTTTGACGGGCGGAGGCAGCCAGTTGCCTGGGTTAAGAGAAATGGCTTGTCGTATCTTGGAAAGACCGGTACGCATCGGAAAGCCGCACTCTATTTTAAAGGCCCCCTTTACTTCGGGTGAGTTTTCAGCCGTAACGGGGACATTTTTTTACACGGATCCTCCGATGCTTTTGCAAGAGGGTTCTTTACTTTTTCCTTTGCGTAAGGTGGGCAGGGCCCCCTTGTGGAAAAGGATGGTTTCGTTTTTTGGAAAATCTTAACATTTCAGGAGGTTAGTGATGGATAATTTAAAGCACGGTTTGGAAGCAGGGGTAACAGTGACAAAAGAAGCAACTGTCCCAGAGGTTTCCTTCAAGGGGCCCCGCATTGTGGTCATGGGGGTTGGGGGCGCTGGCGGAAACGCAGTGAATAACGCGATTCGCAAGACAGCGCAAGAGCTGGACAATGTTTTGTTTCTTTCTTGTAATACGGATCAACAAGCATTGAATCATTCTTTGTGCAGTCCAAACAATCGTCTTCAATTGGGTTTTGAAATCACAAAAGGATTGGGGGCAGGGGCGTGTCCCGAGGTCGGAGAAGAGGCGGCAAAGGCCAGTTTAGATGAAGTTATGCAGCGCTTAGAAGGGGCTCATATGCTGTTTTTGACCGCAGGAATGGGCGGAGGTACGGGGACTGGGGCCAGTTCCATAATCGCCGCAGCGGCCAGAGCCAAAGGTATTTTGACGATTGGGGTGGTGACGAAACCTTTCTTTTTCGAAGGGGCTAAGCGTATGAAATCTGCAGAAAGAGGAATTGAGCAACTTAGAACGAGTGTGGATACGTTATTGGTTATTCCCAATCAAAATCTTTTTTGCCTGGCACAGGAAGACACTTCTTTTGAAGAAGCTTTTCGCAAAGCCGACGACGTTCTTTATAATGGTATGGATATGATCATCAGCTTGATGACCAGACCAGGTTTGATCAATTTAGATTTTGCCGACGTGGGGACTGTGATGCGTAATTCAAAGGGCAAGGCTATGATGGGCAGTGGAAAATCCAGCGGAGAAAACCGTGCTTTGGACGCTGCTAAAGAAGCTTTGTCTTGTATGCTGTTGGATGATGTCTCTATTGCAGGGGCAAAAAAAGTATTGGTTAATGTTATTGGCAATACAGATTTAAGACTTTCTGAAGTGGACGAAGCTTTGAATTATATTAAAAAACAGATCGATGGCGAGGTAGAGAAGAGTGAAGAGGACGGAGCCAACATTATTTTTGGTGCGACCTTTGATGCGTCCTTGGAAAAAGGCTTTTTACGTATTTCCGTAGTGGCGACGGATATTGATAGGACTACAAGCGTTCCGGCTGCAGAACCAACAGCTTCTGTTGTTCAAGAGTCTGTATCTTTTGACGATTTTCCTGAACCCAGCGAACTGGATGCGTTATCTGGTACTTTGCCTGGTGCAGGGACTTTGGGCAGTCGGCATGGGGACTTTGATATGGGTTATAACCACTTTTCGTCTTTCAGTTTGCAAGAAGATGAAGCACCTTATGATTATTCAGTTGCTTCTTCAGACGTTCCAGTTAAAGAGGAAAAGCCTGTTCGTAAATCTTTATTTCAAAAATTAGGTTTTGGTCGTAAGGCTGCAGTGCCAGAATATTACGAGGCTCCTGAAGAAAAATCTTCCTTTGCCGAACAGCGTTTTTCCCTTAAAGATACTTCTGCTTCCGAAGAAGATCTAACAATTCCAGCTTTTTTACGTCAAAAAAGTGATAATAAAAAGAAGTAGGGAGTTCAGTCATGTCAGAGATTGTGCGGGTTTTTTTGGATACAGAAACAACAGGTCTTTCGACCACACAAAAAGATGAACATGGTTTTCACCGCATTGTAGAAATCGGTTGCGTGAAAACTGTGAACGGGTGCGTTCAGGATAAATTTCATTGCTATGTCAATCCTGGACGGCCTGTTCCTGCACGAGCTCAAGAAGTGCATGGTTTAACCCAATCTTTTTTGTCTCAGTTTCAGCCTTTTGAAAAAATTTATCAGTCTTTTGTGGATTTTGTTAAAGGGCATGTTTTGGTTATTCATAACGCACGCTTTGACATGGAATTTTTGAACTGGGAGCTTTTTCAGTTACAGCAAGAACCTCTGGACAACCCGGTGGAAGATACTTTGGTTTTAGCCCGGAAAAAGTTTCCTGGATCCCCTGCCAGCTTGGATGCGTTATGCCGTCGCTTTCGCATTGATCTTAGTCAGCGCAGCTACCACGGAGCCCTTTTAGATGCCCAGTTGCTAAGGGAAGTGTACCAAGAGATGTTCAAAGAACAAGCAGTACTTAATTTTTCAGCTCAAGTCTCGGCAGAACAAATAGATCGCCCCCGGGTCGTACGTGCACCGCGTTCTTTTGATATTTCCCCTAAAGAGGCTGAGGACCACGAGACAGCTCTTTTAAATTTAAAAAAATGAACTGATGATTAAGTCATATATCTGGATTTTGAGAGTAAAATTTCTAAAGATTGATGCCGTGAATGTCAGACTTAACAGATATTAAAATTGATTTTCAGAAAATAAAAGTTTGCCTTAAAAAAAGCATTGCTGAAGTTGTTGGTTATGTCCAGGGAAAAATGCTGTAGTGTGATTCAATTTATGTGGAAAGCACTTTTTAAAATAAAGGCTTGGAAAGGTAGTCAATCAGCAGATTATCACAGATCGCATGAACACATACCTTATGTGAGATTCAGCTAAACACTTATTTTCCAGATTGGAAATATGGCTGTGCGTGTTATTGGATGAGGAGCATAATATGACGGAAAATGTTGTAGTGAGGCGAGCTACCTCGGTTTTGGACTTAGAATCCTGCAGGTCGATTCGCAAAAAAGTTTTTATAGAAGAGCAAAAGGTTCCGCAGGAAGAAGAGTGGGATGGGTTGGATGACCAAAGCCAGCACACTCTTCTTGAAGTGAATAAAATACCTGCAGGCACGGCCAGAGTGAGGTACAGTGCTGAAAAAGCAAAGATAGAAAGAGTCGCCATCTTGTATGAATACCGTGGGAAAGGTTTTGGAAAAAAAATGATTGAATACGTCATCAAAGACATTATTTATTCTGGAAAAGTAGACAAAATAGTGCTGGGAGCACAAAACCACGCCATTCCATTTTACGAAAAAATGGGGTTTATGGTGTGCGGTCCAGAATATATGGACGGGGGTATCCCCCACAAAGACATGGTTATGCAGATTGTTCTTAAAAAATAGTGCTCTTTTGACATCAATTCTGTTTTGATAGAACTTCAATCACGGGAGCCTATTTTTCATCACCCTGAAAAATTTGGAAAAACCAAACAAGATATCGAAGATCAAATGTGTGATGAATTTTGGGAAGTAGGAGCCTCGGGAAGAATTTATACGAAGCAAGATGTGGTAGAAACATTACTGAAGCGTTATAACGATCCTGGTTATCAAGATATTTGGAAAACCTCTGATTTTGAGGTGATGGAAATAGCGCCTGATCATGTTCTGCTGACGTATCGTCTGATTCAAGATCACAGCAGACAAACAAGACGGGCAACCATTTGGCGGAAAGAAAACGGTCAGTGGAAGGTTTTGTATCACCAAGGAACGGTTGTAAGGAGCTAAATGATGTTTAAAAAAATAATGTGGGCAACGCTATTTTTCAGTAGCTCTCTGTTTGGGTATTTTTTGGCTCTATTTCGTCCGACAATATTCTTGGTAAGGTTTGGTAGTTTGTAAAGTTTACAAACTGTTTAAAGGAGGTCAACAGATGTGTGGTCCAACATCCATTATTATCTATTTAACGGGTAAACCCGGCGTGGGTAAATACACCATAGCCCAGGAATTGGCTGAAAATTACGACTTTATTGTTTGTGATAATCAGCTGATTAATAATCTTATTTTCCAGCTGTTACAGTGTGACGGATACGCGAAAATTCCTGAGTTTGCTTGGGATTCTATTGCTAAAATCAGGATAGAGGTTTGTAAATTTCTAACTAAGGTCCCTTGGAATAGTTACGTTTTAACGAATAACCTTTATGAAGATGAAGGAGACAGAGCTTTGTATGAAGAGATCAAAGATATGTCAGGAAAAAGGGGCTCACTTTTTATTCCTGTAAAGCTTTCAATTAACCAAGATGAGCATTTAAGGCGCGTTACCAACCCAAAAAGACGTGAAAGATGGAAATCCATTGATCCCAAACATGTTTATGACAAGACCCCACTGCTTTATTTTACAGATCAAAATCTTTTAGAACTGGAAGTCAGTCGTTTAAGTGCCAAAGAGTCTGCGCAACGTATTATGAACCATGTGAATAGGTTAAAAGATTTATAAGGTGATCTTGATTATTAAAATAATACCTGGCGCTTACCTGCATGATTAGGGGGGGAAATCAGACCTTCTTGTTCCATCTGCTCTACGATGCGTGCTGCCCGATTGTACCCAATTTGCAGTTGTCTTTGAATATAGCTGGTGGACACTTTTTTGTCGCGCTGGACGATGGCCAGAGCCTGTTGGTATAAGGGGTCTCCTGGTTCTTGAGGAAGACTTGTCGCAGATTCTTCTTCTTTTAAAGACATGTCTACGTAGGCAGGTTCACGGCTTTCAATTAAAAAAGCCACTACTTTTTCAATTTCATGTTCACTGACATAGGGGCCATGAACGCGGGTAATGCGGCCTCCCCCAGAAGACATAAACAGCATATCCCCTTGTCCCAGAAGATGTTCAGCCCCTTGTTCCCCTAGAATCGTGCGGCTGTCTATTTTAGAAGTGACTTGAAAGCTGATTCGGGCGGGGAAGTTTGCTTTGATGGTGCCTGTAATAACATCTACGGAAGGGCGTTGAGTGGCCATAATCAGATGAATACCAGCTGCCCGGGCCATCTGAGCCAACCGTTGGATCAGAACCTCCAGTTCCTTTCCTGCTACCAGCATCAAATCTGCCATTTCATCCACGATGACGACAATATAAGGCATTTCTTCTGAATCAAGGGCTTGGTTTTCAAAAAAGGGGCGATTATCTTCGCCAAAACCCAACTGTACTTTCCGTTCCAAAGGTTCATTGCCTAGTTTAGAGCGTGCGATGCGTTCGTTGTATCCAGAAATATTGCGCACTCCCATTTGAGACATTTTTCGATAACGGTTTTCCATTTCTTGAACTGTCCATTTAAGAGCAGCAATGGCTTTTTTAGGATCAGTGACCACTGGCGTTAACAGATGAGGAATTCCTTCGTATACGGACAGCTCTAACATCTTGGGATCAATCATTAATAGTTTGCACTGATCAGGGGACAAGCGATAAAGCAACGAAAGAATCATGCTATTGATTCCTACAGATTTTCCCGATCCTGTGGTTCCGGCCACCAATAAATGGGGCATTTTGGTCAGATCTACGACGACGGGTTGGCCTCCGATATCTTTTCCCAGGACCAAGGCCAAAGCCCCTTCAAATTGGTTATATTCTGTACAAGAGAGTAGTTCCCGAAGATAGACTGGGTTGCGAACTGTATTTGACAGCTCGATACCTAGCAGGTTTTTTCCTGGGATCACCGAAATACGTGCCGATATAGTACTCATAGACCGTGCAATATCGTCAGCCAAGCTGATAATACGCGAGGACTTGACACCAGCACAGGGTTCTAATTCGTAAAGGGTCACGATGGGGCCGGGGCGGGCGTTGACAATAGATCCTTTGACGCCAAATTCTTCCAAGACTTTTTGTAGGCGTCGCACATTTTCTTCTACCCAATCCCCGGTTTCGGGGCGTTCTTTCAAAATTGGCGGCTGGCTGAGAAACGTTAAAGGAGGTAATTTTTGAATGGGATCTGTGGATAAGGCCGATACTGCGCTTCCCAAAGCAGAATGTTTTTTCACCTTTCTGGGACGTCCTTTTTGAGGCTCTATAATAAAGGAATCTGGATGTAGGGCATTTTCTGCCTTTTGAAAGGCAAGTTTTCTGCTCAGTTTTCTGTAGATATAGGCTGTTAGGCCTATTCCAATCAAAGCTAAAACAGTACCATAAACAGTCTTTGTAGAGGCCCAATGGGGTTGAATTGTAAAAAACCATACGGCAAACCCGTTGGGATACAGCATATCTAATTCAGGAAATAACGCTTGCTGTGTTAACCCTAAGAAAAAGGAGACGCATAATCCTAAGGTAATCCATAGGCCAATAGGTTTTCTAAGGGCAAAGCAAATAAAAATTAATAAAAATAGAAAGTCGAAGACAAAAGCACCTATTCCTAACCACTGAAATAAGAGGTCGGAAATAAAAGCTCCTGTATATCCCATAAGGTTGTCGGGTTCTCCTTGTACAATAACGCTGCTACTAGGGTCGTAGGGAGAATAAGAAAGTAAACTGGCCAGCAAAAAAAAGAATGTCCCCAAAGAAGCCAAAGAAAATGCATCTAAGCAAAAATTCCAAAAAACCCTAAAAAAGCTGTCCCATTTTTTGGAAAAAATCATTTGAAACCTAACAAATACAAAAAAAGAAGGAAGATACAACTCTTCCCTCCTTAATAAAACAAAAATTACTGACTTTTTTAATCTTTTTGAAGTTTCATAATCTCCTTCTTTAACTTTAGCATCTCTCCTTCTAAACGCCTTTTAGGCATCAAAGTCAAGAAACCGTCCAAGCCTCCGTATTTATCGATGGTTTTCATTCCCTTAGGTGTTAAACGCATAGATATGGTTTTATTTAAGAGAGAGCTCTTCAAGGTTACCCAATGAACATTGGGAAAAAAGAACCGATTGGTTTTGTTATTGGCATGACTGACGTTGTTTCCTCTTAAAGGCTTTTTCAACGTGATGGCGCACAAACGAGACATAATTCCCCGAAAATTTTTCTTTTATTCTAAATCAAATTCTTCAAAGAAGCAACTCTTTTATATTCCATCACATAAGTGTGTATGATTAAGAGAGAGGTTATTTCTTGATCTTGAAAACAACTCGGCTGACAACTCGAATCTTTTTATACAAACTGCCAGATTCTTGTCGATCATTGTCGCCTTCAATAGAAAAGTTTCCTTGGTTTAAAGATGAAATCCCTACAATTTCAGTTCCTGAAGTACGGGCGATGTTTTCTGCCAC
>MKSD01000001.1:547323-547848 GCA_001898075.1 Alphaproteobacteria bacterium 40-19 | reverse complement strand
TCAAAACCATAACGTTCCAGAAAAGCAAGAACTTTCTTTTTAGAAGTGTCTAAACTTTTAGAAATTCCATCTAAAGAATCGTCGGTGTCGTATACGGTGATGGCAACTTCCGCAAAGTCGGCTTTTTCTTTTCGCTCGGCAATACCTTTCACTGTTAAAGTTGAGGGGCGGAAGTTTTCCAAGCCCAGACGTACTGAATGGGATGCCAGCCATAAAAAAGTTCCAGCAATGACACTTTTCAGAATTGATTTGATCATATCAGCAAAAGTAGGATCCTTCTGAAAAAGTATTAGGCATAATAGATCTGCAGTCAAGGTTGAAAGCTGTTGTTATTTTTTAAGAAAGAAGATCACTGTGCTGACAATGCGGATGTTGTTGTATCATCCAATAGGCTTGTAATCCCTGGATACGGGCCCAAGAGAGCAATTTTGGGAATTTGAGGTACTTTCATCTTCAATAGAAAAGTTTCCTTGGTTTAAAGATGAAATCCCTACAATTTCAGTTCCTGAAGTACGGGCGATGTTT